>JAVBWC010000056.1:0-39018 GCA_036677675.1 Clostridiaceae bacterium
ATAGTCTAGCTATAGGTGATTTAACTAATCCACAGCGTCTTATGTTATTATAGTAAATTATCTTTAAGAAAGGAAAAGTATAATGAATTTACTATGAGTTCATTATACAAGGTGACTCTATGAACGTAAAACCTGAAGAAATTACTTCAATAATTAGAAAAGAAATAGAGAAATATGAAAAGAAAATTGAAACAGTAGACTCAGGTACAATAGTTCAAATAGGTGATGGTGTAGCTATAGTCTATGGTTTGGATAATTGTATGGAGGGAGAGCTATTAGAGTTCCCTAATAATGTATATGGCATGGCTCTTAATCTTGAACAAGACAGTGTAGGATGCGTTTTATTAGGGGCTGAAGAGGGTATAAAAGAAGGCGATGTTGTAAAAAGTACTGGTAAAGTAGTTGAGGTTCCAGTTGGGGAGGCTTTAATTGGAAGAGTTGTAAATGCATTGGGACAGCCACTTGATGACAAGGGACCTATAAGAGCTGCAGGAACTAGACCAATTGAAGTTGAAGCACCTGGAGTTATAGAAAGGCAATCAGTAAAAGAACCGCTTCAAACAGGTATTAAAGCAATAGACTCTATGATACCGATTGGAAAAGGACAAAGAGAGCTTATAATTGGAGATAGACAGATAGGTAAAACTGCTATTCTGATAGATACTATATTAAATCAAAAAGGAAAAAATGTTAAGTGTGTTTATGTTGCTATTGGTCAAAAGCAATCTACAGTAGCTCATATTGTAAATATTTTAACTGAAATGGGAGCGATGGATTATACAATAGTAGTATCTTCTACTGCTTCAGACTCAGCACCATTACAATTTTTAGCACCTTATGCTGGATGTAGTATGGGAGAATATTTTATGCATAAAGGGGAAGATGTTCTTATAGTATATGATGACTTATCAAAGCATGCTGTAGCGTATAGAACAATGTCATTGCTATTAAGACGTCCACCTGGAAGGGAAGCATATCCTGGAGATGTATTCTATATTCATTCAAGGTTACTTGAAAGAGCAGCGCGACTTTCAGATGAATTAGGAGGCGGTTCTTTAACAGCCTTACCTGTAATAGAAACGCTTGCAGGAGATGTTACGGCATACATACCAACAAATGTAATTTCAATAACGGACGGACAAATATTCTTAGAGACAGAATTATTTTATTCAGGACAAAAACCAGCTGTAAATGCTGGTATATCAGTTTCTCGTGTTGGTGGTAATGCACAAATAAAAGCCATGAAGCAAGTTTCAGGAACTTTAAGATTAGAACTTGCACAATATAGAGAACTTGCTGCTTTTGCTCAGTTTGGTTCAGATCTTGATAAGGAAGCAAAAACTAGACTAGAGAAAGGTAAGCGTTTAGTGGAAATATTAAATCAAGATCAATACCATCCTATGCCAGTAGAAAAACAGATAATGATTTTATATGCTGCTGTTAATAATTATTTGGCTGATATTAAAGTATCAGAAGTTAAAAAGTTCGAAAAAGAATATTTAGAGTATATGGATATTCATAATAGAAGTCTAGGAGAGAGAATAGTAGAAGAAAAAGAATTAACAGATTTAATTAAAGAGGAGCTTAATAAGGCTATAGAAGAATTTAAGAAAATCTTTTTAGCTTAAATTTTGCCTTTTATCTAGGAGGTGAATTATGGCGGGAGCAGGATTAATTGCTATAAAACGTAGAATTAAGTCAATTAATAATACTAAAAAGATAACAAAAGCTGTAGGACTTGTTGCCACCTCTAAACTTAGAAAAGCTAGACAAAGCTTAGAAACAAATAATATGTATTATAGTTATCTTGAAAATATTATAAATGATATAGTGAGAGATTCAGAGCTTCAAGACAATATATATATAAAGGGAAATCACAGTAAAAAGAATATATTTATTGCACTTATGTCTGACACTGGACTATGTGGTGGATTTAATGGAAATGTAGTTGCAAAAACAGTGCAGAATATCTCTGGTGATAAGGAAAACTCACTTTTAGTTATTGTAGGACAAAAAGGAAGAACATATTTCAAAAAAATGGGATATGAGTCTATAGCGGAATATGTTGAAATTCCAGATATACCTACTATAAAAGAAGTAAAAACTATTATTGATAAGACTTTTAGATTGTATGAAGAAGGTCAGGCAGGAGAAGTAAAGATTGTATACACTGAGTTTGTTTCGTCTGTAAAACAAGAAGTAAAGATTAAAAGGTTACTTCCCATTCAGTATGAACCAATAAGTTCAGGTAAGTCTAATACTTATATAGAATATGAGCCTAAAGGAAAAAAATTTTTAGAAAATATTTTAAATATGTATTTAAAACAGACTTTATTAAACCTTATGTTAAACTCTAAAGCTAGTGAACAAGGTGCAAGAATGGCAGCTATGGATGGAGCAACAAGAAATGCTAACGATTTATTGGATAAACTTAATTTAAAATACAATAGAATAAGACAAAGTATGATAACACAAGAAATATCAGAAATAGTTGGAGGTGCAGAAGCACAAAAATAGTTTGTTGTTGATAGTTTACAATAGATTGTAAAAATTTTGTAACTGTAAACTGAATTAAAGGGGAGGTTATTATGCCGCAGAATATTGGTAAAGTAGTACAGGTTATAGGGCCCGTTGTAGATATAAGATTTGATTCGGATTCTCTTCCTAATATATATAATTCTATAGAAATAAAAATGGATGATAAAATACTTGTAACAGAAGTTGAGCAACATATAGGAGATGATATAGTAAGAACTATAGCCATGGAATCTACGGAAGCTTTAAAAAGAGGAATGGATGCAATAGATACTGGTAAGCCAATTTCGGTACCAGTTGGTAAGGAAACCCTTGGAAGATTATTTAACGTACTTGGAAAAACAATTGACAATGAAGAAGGATTTAACGCTGAGGAATATTACCCAATACATAGGCCAGCTCCAAGTTTTGCTGAGCAATCTGTTGAGCCAGAAATGTTTGAGACAGGTATTAAAGTTATAGATTTAATTGCACCATATCAAAAAGGCGGAAAGATAGGTTTGTTTGGTGGTGCAGGTGTGGGTAAGACAGTGCTTATTCAAGAGCTTATTAACAATATTGCTAAAGAATATGGTGGCTTGTCTGTTTTCACTGGAGTTGGAGAAAGAACTAGAGAAGGAAATGATCTTTATTATGAGATGAAGGAATCAGGAGTAATTAATAAAACTGCTTTAGTATTTGGACAAATGAACGAACCACCAGGAGCGAGAATGAGAGTAGCACTTACAGGACTTACAATGGCAGAATATTTTAGAGACCAAGGGCAGGACGTACTTTTATTTATAGATAACATATTCAGGTTTACACAAGCAGGATCAGAAGTGTCAGCTTTACTTGGAAGAATACCAAGTGCAGTTGGCTATCAACCAACCCTTGCAACTGAAATGGGGGCTCTCCAGGAAAGAATAACTTCCACAAAGCATGGTTCAATAACATCAGTTCAAGCTGTATATGTTCCAGCTGATGATTTAACTGATCCTGCACCTGCCACAACCTTTTCACATCTTGATGCGACAACAGTTCTTTCTAGAAGCATTGCTGAACTTGGAATCTACCCTGCGGTAGATCCTTTAGAGTCAACTTCTAGAATACTTGATTCAAGAATAATAGGAGAAGAACACTATGAAACTGCTATGAAAGTTAAGCATATACTTGAAAGATATAAAGAGCTTCAAGATATAATTGCTATTCTTGGAATAGATGAACTTTCAGAAGAAGATAAAATTGTTGTGGTAAGAGCTAGAAAGGTTCAAAAATTTTTATCTCAACCATTCACTGTAGCTGAGCAATTTACAGGTATGCAAGGGAAATTTGTACCAGTGAAAGAAACTGTAAGAGGATTTAAAGAAATCATTGAAGGTAAGCATGATGATATACCAGAATTTGCGTTCTTATTTGTTGGCACTATAGAAGAAGCTATAGAGAAAGCTAAGGATATGTCAAAAAATTAGGAGATAGAGTAAATGGGAAAGTTTATTAATTTAAAAATCCTTACTCCAGATAAAGAATTTTATAATGAGCAAATAGTTCAGCTTAATACAGAAAGTATAGAAGGTAAAATTGGTATTTTGCCTCAACATATACCTTTAATAGCTGTATTAAAGCCTAATATTTCTAAGATTACCACTGCAAAAGGAGAAAAAAAGATGTTTTTTTCTTCAACAGGAGTTTTAAAGGTTACTAAAAATGAAGTTATAATGCTTTGTGATGCCTGTGAATGGCCAGAAAATATTGATATTGAAAGGGCAAAACAATCTAAAGAAAGAGCGGAAAAAAGGTTAAAAGAAAAAAATCATATAAATAATATAGATGTAGACAGAGCAAAATTGTCCCTTTTAAGAGCATTGATGAGAATAAAAACAAAAGAAATATAAAAATGACGTGAATAATAAATTTGTTATTCACGTCATTTTTATTTTAGCACACTTTAATAGAGAACTTTATATATTAATAATATATTAAGTATAATTTGTAAGGTTATTGTCTATAATCAAAAGAGAAAGGCGGGTAGGTTAATTATGGAAAATAAGAAAGTGATTATTTTATTTTTTATTATGTTTGCTATGTTGTTAAATTATAAAATATCTTATGCATATAAAAGAATAGATTTATTCACATCTATACTAAATGAAACCAAAGGAGAAGTTATAGAATATGGTTTAAAAACCCGTTTTAAGACTTACAAAAATGGACAAGAATCTTACAGCTACTTTTTAAATATAATAAATTCTAATAAACCAAACTGTAGAGTTAAAGTTACAAAGGATAAATATAATTATTGCATAGAATTTGAGGATGAAAGCAGCAAAGGTTATATGGAGTTTTTTACTAGTGAAGAAGGAAATATTATATCAATAGAAATAATAGAAAAAGGTAGTGAAAATAATTTACAAAAATTAAAAGATGAAATTAAATGTATAACTAGTTTTTGGGTAGATAATGAAGTGAATTACTTCCAATATTTAAAAGCCAAGTTACCAAATGGTGATTTAGATAATACAAACAAAAGAATAAATTCTTTATTAAAAAGCGAAGGTGCCGTAAATCTTAATTCAATAAAAATTAACAATGGTTTTAGTACTTCAGCATATACCTGTAGATATGAGCAAATAAAGAGTAATGGTAAATTAATGGATTTTAATTTTGCACTATGTAGGTATCAATCAGGAAATTATATTATTATAGGGACTCCAGAAATAGTTGTGTCATATTAGCTAAGGAATAGGAGAATGGAGAGGAGATCAATGAAAAATATATTAGTTAAGGGTGGCAAAAAATTATATGGGGAAGTGGATATAAGTTCGGCGAAGAATGCAGTGCTTCCAATTATTGCTGCTAGTATATTATGTAGGGAAATTTGTGTAATAGACAAAGCCCCTATGCTTGAAGATGTTTTTGTTATATGTGATGTTTTAAGATCTATTAGTTCAAATATTACAAAAGAAAAAGATAAGGTTAAAATTGATAATTCTAATTTAATAAATGGCGACCCTGATAGCGAATTAGTTAGAAAAATGAGAGCTTCTTTTCTAATTATGGGACCTATGATTTCTAGATTTGGAAGGTTCAAAATATCCCTACCAGGTGGTTGTAACATAGGCACTAGACCTATTGATCTGCATTTAAAGGGGTTTAGCGCATTGGGAGCAGAAATAAATTTAGGACATGGATATGTAGAAGCATATACCAAGAAATTAGTAGGAAATAAAATTTATTTAGATTTTCCTTCAGTAGGAGCTACTGAAAATATAATGATGGCGGCTGTATTAGCTGAGGGAGAAACTATTTTAGAAAATGCTGCTGGAGAGCCTGAGGTTGAGGATTTGGCTAATTTTTTAAATAGTATGGGAGCTAGAATAAGTGGAGCAGGAACAGATACCATTAGAATAATTGGTGTGAAAGAATTAAAGGGAGTTAAGTATACACCCATACCAGATAGAATTGAGGCAGGTACTTTTATGGTAGCAGCTGCGATAACAAGAGGAAAAATAAAAATAAATAGAGTAGAAGAAGAACATTTAAAGCCCATTATTGCTAAGTTAACAGAAGTAGGAATTTGTATGGAGAAAATAGGAGATAGTATAATAGTTGATGGTAATAATGAGCTTAAACCTGTGGATATTAAGACTATGCCTTATCCTGGTTTTCCAACGGATATGCAGGCTCAAATGATGAGCTTATTATGTACAATTAAAGGAACTAGTATAATTACAGAAACAATTTTTGAGAATAGATTTATGCATGCTGGAGAACTTAAAAGGATGGGAGCGAATATAAAATTAGATGGAAGAAGTGCTGTAATTGAAGGGGTAGATTCACTTACAGGTTCTGATGTAAAGGCAACAGATTTAAGAGCTGGTGCTGCTCTTATAATTGCTGGGCTTGCAGCTGAGGGATGTACTAAGATTGGAGATATATATCATATAGATAGAGGGTACGTTAATATTGAAGATAAATTCAAAAAATTAGGAGCTGATATTGAAAGAGTTGATATTGATTAAGGATGACATATCATATTTCAGCTAGCTGAATTTTATAAAAAATCATGTAGGATTATAAATTAATTCTACATGATTTTTTGTTATATGAGGAAATTGCATAATTCAAAAATATAGTTCCATGCAAGTTTAATTGTTCACTGCTTCGAAAATTTCTCTTTTGGGGGTCAGAATATGCTTAAAATACAGTGAAAGAGAAATTTTAAGGCGCTGCTCACAACAAAACTTGCATTCCATGCTTTAAATTTGTAATTATGGAATTTAATTATATAGGTGGAGTAGATTAAGTTTCAATTTATTTATAGTTAAAGTAGTTATATTTTTATTAGTGTAGTAATAGAAATATAGTGTAATCATAGGTATAAAATCTAAAACTAAGTATTTTAGATAATCTCTAATTTCTAATCTCAATTATTAGGAAAATAGCTTTAGTTGATGATTAAGTGTTAGGGATTGAGCTATGAATTAAGATTAATTTTAAAGTTTAAAAGGTTAGGAGATACTACATGAAAAAAATTATTTTAGGCATACTTATATTTATATCTTTTGTTGTGATTCTCTCAATGTTGATTGTTGGTATTGATAACAAAAATCATATAGTAGAAGAGTTGGATAACAATAAAGAAAAATCTAAAAATATAATATTAGATAAGTATAATATTAAAGACCTTGATATACAGGTATATATTACAAAAGATAAAAAAATACAGACAATGAATATTGAAGAATATGTTAAAGGAGTGGTTGCTGGGGAGATGCCAGTTAATTTTGATATAGAGGCACTAAAAGCACAAGCTGTAGCAGCTAGAACTTATGGACTTGCACATTTACAGGAGTTTGGAGCAAGTAGGAGCCAAAAGGCTAATGGTGCAGATGTAAATGATACTGTTCAATTTCAAGTATACATGAATAAAGAGGAGAGAATGAAGCTATGGCCTGAAAAATATGCTGAGGAATATTGGGAAAAATTAAGTAAGGCAATAGAAGAGACTAAAGAAGAAGTTTTAGTTTATGAGAATAGTCTTGTTATGGCACCTTATTATTTTTCTACAAGTGCTGGAAAGACTGAGGATGCTGTAGATGTATTTAGTAAAGAAATTCCTTATTTAAAAAGTGTAGAGAGTCCTGGGGAAAACAGAGCACCTAAGTATAAAACTGAATTTGAATATAGTTATAGTGAATTTGCTAATAGTTTAAATGAAGCATTTCCAAAAGCTAATTTAAGTTCTAAAAAATTAAAAGAACAAATAGAAATTTTAGAAAAAAGCAGTGCGGGAAGCGTTAAGAAAATGAGAATAGGTGATACAAATTTAACAGGTTCACAATTTAGAAGTGTATTTAAGTTAAGTTCTTCTAATTTTACTATAGATTTTAATTCAAAAAATATTTTTATAAACTGTAGTGGATATGGACATGGAGTAGGCATGAGTCAATGGGGAGCAGATGCTATGGCTAAAGAAGGAAATGACTATAAAGAAATATTAAAGCATTATTATCAAGGAGTGGATGTAGTAAAGCTAAATGTAGAAGAGTAGTGGAAACAAAAGTAAAATTGGAGATGAAATGAAATATTGAAAAAGAGCAAAAATTAAAAACACCATAGATATGGTGTTTTTTTTGCGTAAAATTTGTCAAAAAATAATGAAATAAAAGGAAAGTTTTTTTCAATATTTATGTATTTTTTATAACGTAAAGGACAAACTACAAAACAGGAGGTGTTTTTATGGAAAGCAAAGACAATAAGAAGAAAACATCATTTTTTGAAAAGGAGGGTTTTTATGTAGTTCTATTTGTGTGTTTGTGCATAGTAGCAGTAGTAGCTGCTTTAACAACTAGAAATAATAAGAAGGTTGTTAATAAACAGCAAACATCACAAATTCAAAAAGCTGATGTAAAAGAAGAAAATGATATTGCAAAAGCTTTAAAAGAAGATACTCAAAAAGAAATTCACAACAATGCTATGGAGGTTAAAAAAGAATCCCAAAGCAAGACAGTATCAAGAAAGACAGAAATAGAGCCTGTAACAACTGGCAGTAAAGAAGTAGCTGTTTCTAAATCTAAAGCTCCTAATTTTATAAAACCTGTAGAGGGAGAAGTGGTTATGAAGTACTCATTAACACCTATACATTGGGATACTTCAGGTACAGATAGACCACATTTTGGTATAAATGTAAAAGCTAAAACTGGAACTGCAGTAAAAGCTGCAGCTGATGGAGAAGTTCAATCTATAGAAAATGGAGCATTTGGGGTAACTGTTGTTATATATCATTCTGAGTATGGTATGAGAACTGTTTATTCTAATTTAGACAAAACTGTAAAAGTTAAAAAAGGTGATAAGGTTAAGCAAGGACAAGAAATAGGAAAGATAGGTGGAACAGCTATTAGAGGTTCTAATGAAAAATATGGAAAAGAATTCTTGCATTTTGAAGTACTTAATGGTTCAAAAGGAGATGCTCAATCTACAAGTCAAAACCCTCAAAAGTACATTAAATATTAAAGTTTAATCTTTTAGCCATTTTTCGAATAATATCGGAAAATGGCTAAATAATAGAATAGTAATTTAAAAGCATATAATCGCATATTTATAAATATATAAGGTTAAGGAGGTAGCACTTTGAAAGATTACATTGAGGAAAGGGTTATTGAAGTTGCAAGATACATTATTGAATCCAAAGCTACTATAAGAAAAACAGCCAAAGTTTTTGGAGTAAGTAAAAGCACAATACACAAAGATATGACAGAAAGATTACCTAAAATAAATCCTCAAGTAGCAAAGGAAGCAAAGGATGTCTTGGATTTAAATAAATCAGAAAGACATATTAGAGGTGGAAAAGCTACAAAGATGAAATATAAAACTTTAGAGGGCTAAAAATGTTCCTATTTCATAAAAAAAAAGGGTTTTTGTGTAATAGTATATAGAATAAAATAAAATAAACGTTTATAATAAGGATTAGGTAAATATATGAAGAGAGAATACACAAAAGAGCAGGAGTGAAAATTGGAATGTTTTTTAAAATGAATACAGATATGGGAATAGATTTAGGGACAGCTACAGTGTTGGTTTATATGAAAGGAAAAGGAATTGTCTTAAAAGAGCCTTCAGTTGTTGCTATAGATAAGAATGCTAATAAAGTTTTAGCTGTAGGTGAAGAAGCTAGACAGATGATTGGAAGGACTCCAGGAAATATAGTGGCAATTCGTCCATTAAGGGATGGGGTAATATCTGATTATGATATTACAGAAAAAATGTTAAAACATTTTATAAGAAAAGCTTGTGGCAAAAAAAGGGTAGGAGCACCAAGAGTTGTTGTTTGCGTCCCTTGTGAAGCTACAGAAGTTGAAAAAAGAGCTGTTAAAGATGCTGCTGTTAATGCAGGAGCAAAAAAAGTATTTTTAATAGAAGAACCACTGGCTGCGGCTATTGGTTCAGGATTAGATATAACAAAAGCAAGTGGTAATATGGTTATTGATATTGGTGGGGGAACTACAGATATTGCAGTTATCTCTTTAGGTGGTATGGTTGTTAGAAATTCGATTAAAGTTGCAGGAGACAGTTTTGATGAAGCTATAATAAAGTATATAAGAAAAAATCATAAACTTATGATTGGAGAAAGAACTGCTGAGCAATTAAAAATAAATATAGGTTCAGCATATAAGAGAGAAGAAAATGTTAATATGGAAATAAGAGGACGAGATTTAATCACTGGTCTTCCTAAGAATATAAGTGTTTCCTCAGAAGAAATGAGAGAAGCGTTAAGTGAGGCTGTAAATGCTATTGCAGAATGTACTCACTCAGTATTAGAAAAGACTCCACCAGAGCTTGCGGCAGATATAGCTGATAAAGGAATAATCATGACTGGTGGTGGGGCATTATTAAACGGCTTGGACAAACTTATAGAAGAAGTTACAAAGGTACCAGTTTATGTTGCAGAAGATTCTATTTCATCTGTTGCTCTTGGTACAGGAGAGGTTTTAAATTTCTTAGATAAGATGGATGCATCTTATAAGGGACAAGATATTAGTTTGGTGGAATAAATTAGTTATTATATTTGCATTAATTAGCTCTATAATTATTGAATTATAGAGCTTTTATTGTATGAGAATATATGCTATTGGTTTTCAATAGGGATTAGTATAATTTTTATTGTTTAAGCAAGAAAGATAATATGAATGAACTAAAGCATGTGTAATAACTTTAGCCATACTAAAAATTAAATCTAATCTAATATTTCTATTAGTAAATAGTTCATTATTATCGCTTGAGTCTACAATACCTATTATGGATGTTTTCCCTACATCAGGAAGTAATTTACCTACCCCTTTACCAGGATGTATTGGATAATCCCTAGCTTGTATTTCACCTATATTTTTATTATCACCTAAGCATGCATCTATACCAATGATATTGGAGGTTGGATGTAATTTTTTGATTTCACGTAGTTTATTATCTATATTTAAAGCGTGTATTGGCTCTGAAATAGTTCCATATACCTTTAAAGGAAAATTTTCTGATTGCAAAAGTGTACCAACTAAAGGACCTAGGCAATCTCCTATGCATCTATCTGTACCAATGCAAATTATTATAGAATTTGCATCAATGTAATCCTTTAAAAAATAAGCAATTTCATAATAAGATAAATCATCTTTATAGTGGACTTTAACCTTACTCATTAGAATCACACCCCCTTTATAATTTATATGAAAATTCCATTAACAATATGAAATAAAAGAGTTAAAAATGTAGGGCATGAGATATATTATTTCTGTATTGTAAAAAACTAAGGATATTTTATAGAAAATTAAAAAATGAGAATTAGCAAATAGTGCTAATCCTCATTTTCTTTAATCCAAATATTTAATTGCTCAGTGTTAGACAATGCATTAAGCAAATTATTTTTAAGTCCAGGAATATCTTCTTCAAGCTTATATGTAAGCTCTTTTATATACTCCCGTTTTGTAAATCCATTTGCGGGACAAGAACTAGCTACAATAGGAAAATTAGATTTACTTGCAAGGGATATAATATGTTGTTCATCTATATAAATCATTGGTCTTATTATAGTTAGATCTGCTCTACTAAGGTAAGTTTTAGGTAGAAAACTATTGATTCTACCTTCGTAAAACATAGACAATAAGAGAGTTTCAATGGCATCATTTTTATGGTGACCTAAGGCTATTTTATTGCAACCTAATTTTTTTGCATGGTCATTTAGGGAACCTCTTCTTAAATTAGCACATAGAGAACATGGATTTTTTTCTTTTCTTATATCAAAAACTATTTCTTGTATACGAGTTTTAAACAAATAATAAGGTATATTTAAATCTTTGCACATTTTAATTAAATCATTGAAGTTAGAACCAGCTCCTGGATCGATTGTTATTGCAATTAATTCAAAAGGCTCAGGTGAAAATCTCTTATAGGCGTTTAGTAGCTGTAGTAAGGTTATGCTGTCTTTACCTCCAGAAAGTCCTACAGCTATTTTATCTCCTGCTTGTATAAGGTTATAGTCTGTTACGGCTTTACGAAATCTACTTAATAATTTTTGCATAGTATTCCTCCATGTGTTTTTTTTAACTTTATTTATTATAATACAGTGAACACATCAAATAAAGAGGAATAATTAAGAAAAAAGAAAAGAGAAGGGATAAAGAAGAAAAAGAAGCTGTAAGAAAAAAGAGTAATAAGATAAAAAATTGCATAAACGAGATGTTTCAAGGATTTGTGAAGAAAAAATAATAAAGTTAAATTTATGAGTAAAAAGGAGAAAAATGACGAAAACGAGAGTAAAAAAGACTAGATATTGCATAAAGAGTGATAACCTGAGTTGAAAAAAAACATATATCTCGGTATACTAATATTCGTTGGCGCGGTAAAAACAACCGCAACAAAACAAAATAATAAAGTATGCTGGCATGGCTCAACTGGTAGAGCAACTGACTTGTAATCAGTAGGTTCCGGGTTCAAGTCCTGGTGCCAGCACCAACTTCGGAGGAGTTCCCGAGTGGCCAAAGGGGGCAGACTGTAAATCTGTTGCGTTTCGCTTCGATGGTTCGAATCCGTCCTCCTCCACCATATAAATGGGCGCATAGCTCAGCTGGGAGAGCACCTGCCTTACAAGCAGGGGGTCACAGGTTCGAGCCCTGTTGTGCCCACCATTTATGATGAGAAGTTGGATGAAAGTATTATTATAAAATTAAATTATGGAGGAGTTCCCGAGTGGCCAAAGGGGGCAGACTGTAAATCTGTTGCGTTTCGCTTCGATGGTTCGAATCCGTCCTCCTCCACCACAAGACATCACAAGTTGATGTCTTTTTTATATTTTACAAATAAAATGTAAATGTTGATTTTTCCAAATAAAGTTATGAAGAATTTTATTGACACGATAATTTTACTATGATAATATTAGTTTGCTAATTAACAATTAGATATGAGATAAGAAAATGATGCTTATCAAGAGAGGTGGAGGGAATGGCCCTGTGAAGCCCAGCAACCAGTACTTTTGTACTAAGGTGCTAATTCCTGCAGAGAAATCTGCAAGATAAGGAGAGTCATATAACTATTGAAAGTTACCTCTTCTTAATGTGAAGAGGTTTTATTATTTTTGTGAGAGGAGAGAATGCAAAATGAAAAGATTATTTACTTCAGAATCAGTTACAGAAGGACATCCAGATAAAATATGTGACCAAATTTCAGATTCAATATTAGATGCAATATTAGAAAAGGATCCACAAGGCAGAGTTGCTTGTGAAACTGCTGTTACTACAGGAATGGTTATGGTAATAGGGGAGATAACAACTAATTGCTATGTAGACATTCCTAAGCTTGTAAGAAATACTATAAAGGAAATAGGATATACAAGAGCTAAATATGGCTTTGATGCAGATACTTGCTCAGTACTTACATCTATAGATGAACAATCACAAGATATAGCTATGGGTGTAGATGAAGCATTAGAATCAAAATTAGGGGAAAAAGATGAAATAGAAGCAGTAGGTGCTGGAGACCAAGGACTTATGTTTGGATTTGCAACAAATGAAACTCCGGAATACATGCCTCTTGCAATAAATATGGCTCATAAACTTTCAAGAAGATTAACTGAAGTAAGAAAAAATGGAGCTTTAGAGTATCTAAGACCAGATGGTAAAACACAGGTTACAGTTGAATATGAAGATGATAAGCCAGTTAGAATAGATGCTATTGTTGTTTCTACTCAACACGGACCAGAAGTTAGTCAAGAACAAATTAGAGAAGATATAATGAAGCATGTAATAGAAGAAGTAATACCAAGTGAATGGTTAGATGAAAATACTAAATATTACATAAACCCAACTGGAAGATTTGTAATAGGTGGACCACATGGAGATGCTGGTCTTACAGGAAGAAAAATAATAGTTGATACTTACGGTGGAGCAGGTAGACACGGTGGTGGTGCTTTCTCAGGAAAGGATCCAACAAAGGTAGATAGATCAGCTGCTTATGCTGCAAGATGGGTTGCTAAGAATTTAGTAGCAGCAGGTGTTGCAGATACTCTTGAAATAGGTCTTGCTTATGCAATAGGTGTTGCAAAACCGGTTTCACTTTTAGTAAATACATTTGGAACAGGTAAGGTATCTGATGACAAAATAGTTGAAATTGTTAATAGTGTGTTTGATTTAAGACCAGGTGCTATAATCAGAGACTTAGACTTAAGAAGACCAATATATAAACAAACAGCAGCTTATGGACACTTTGGAAGAACAGATGTAGATCTTCCATGGGAAAAATTAGATAAAGTTGAAGATATCAAAAAACTTTTGTAAAAAACAAAGTTTGTTATTATAAAACTATAAGTTGAATAAAACAATTGTAAAGATAGAGTATGTTTATCTTTACAATTGTTTTTTTTAGATTTCTTATTATTTATAGTGAGAAACCAATGTTTAATTTAATATATATTTTTTTAACAGCTAAACTTTCATATATTGTTTATTAGATATCACTTAAGTCAAAAATAATAATAAATAGAATGGTTGAGAAAAAGCTATAGTTTACATTATAATTAGATTAATAGTAGTAAATGAATTTTAGGAGAGATTTTATGACTGAGATACAAGGAACTGTAGAAGACATAGTTTTTCAAAATGAAGATAACGGGTATGTGGTTGCACATATAAAGGATAAAAAGAAAAAAATAACTATAACAGGGTGTATACCTTATATTAATGAAGGACAAAACTTAAGATTATTGGGGGATTGGGTAACTCACAAGCAATTTGGAAAACAATTTAGAGTCAAGTCTTGTGAAGAAATTGTACCAAACTCTTTGGAGGGAATCGAAAAATATTTGTCGTCGGGTATAATTGCTGGAATAGGACCTGTTACTGCAAAAAAAATTGTAGCTCAGTTTGGTGAGGAAACTTTAGATATACTTGATAATAATATAGAAAGATTACAAGAGATAGATGGAATTGGAACTAAAAAGATAGAGACTATTTCTAAGTCATATTCAAAGCAGAGAGAAATAAGAAATATAATGGTTTTTCTTCAAACTTACGGGGTAACTGTAAAACAGTGTGTAAAAATACATAAAAGATATGGAGCCAATTCTATAAACGTGGTTAAGGAAAATCCTTATGCTTTAACAGATGAGATATCGGGAATGGGTTTCAAGACTGCTGATAAAATTGCAAGAAGCTTAGGAATAGAAAAAGATTCACCTTTTAGAATACAATGTGGAGTAAGATTTATTGTGAATCAATTTTGTGGCATGGGGAATACTTATATGCCTTTAGATAAATTATTTAAAGAAGCAAAAAGCATACTTGGAGTAAATGAGGAAGCTATTGAAAGAAATCTTCAAGAATCAATGTTAAATGGAACATTAAAAGTAGAAGTTATTGAAGGTGAAGAATGTGTTTTTACTATGCCATACTATTATTGTGAATTATCCGTTACTAGTAAGATAATAACTCTTACAACTGCCGGTTACGATGAAGTAAAGATTGATGTCGGTGAAGAAATACATAAATTCGAAAAACAAAATAATATAAAATTTGCAGAAATACAAGTGGAAGCCATAAAAGGTGCTTTTGAAAATGGAATTGAAATAATAACTGGAGGACCCGGTACAGGAAAAACAACTATAATTAAGTGTATAACAGAGATATTTGAAGCCGCTTCAATGACGGTGTTTATGGCAGCACCAACAGGACGTGCAGCAAAGAGGATGAGTGAGGCAACAGGAAGAGATTCAAAAACAATACATAGATTGTTAGAATTAGGATTTAATGATGATGATGATATGGATTTTTTGAAGGGAGAAGAATCTCCTTTGCAATGTGATGTTTTAATAGTTGACGAAGCATCCATGATAGATATTTTACTCATGAATAGTCTCCTAAAGGCTATACCTATGGGTACAAGACTTATTATAGTAGGAGATGCGGATCAGCTTCCTTCTGTAGGTCCAGGTAATGTTCTTAGAGATTTAATAGAGAGCAAATGCGTTAAAGTTGTAAGGCTAAAAGATATATTTAGGCAGGCAGAAGAGAGTATGATTGTAGTTAACGCCCATAAAATAAATAATGGAGATATGCCACTATTAAACCAAAAAAATAAGGATTTTTATTTTATTAATTGTGAAGATGGAGAAAAAATTGTAGAAACTTTAGTAGGACTTATAGATAAGAGATTGCCAAAGTTTAATAAAAATTGGAATAAGGTTAAGGATATACAAATACTATCTCCAATGAGAAAAGGAACATTAGGAATAACTAATTTAAATACTCAACTTCAGGAAGTATTGAATCCTAATATGAAAGATAAAAATGAAAAACAATTTAAGGATAATATTTTCAGAGTAGGGGATAAAGTTATGCAAACAAAAAATAATTATAATTTAAAATGGTCTAGAATAGAGGGTGAAGGAGAACGGGAAGGACTGGGAGTTTTTAATGGAGATATAGGCTATATCACTGAAGTTGATGAGGATAAAATTACTGTTATTTTTGATGAGGACAAAGAAATTACATATGATAATATGTATTTAGACGAACTTGAATTAGCTTATTCTATGACTGTTCATAAGAGTCAAGGAAGTGAATTTCCAGTGGTTATTATGCCTATGTTTATGGGACCTCCCTTACTAATGAATAGAAATTTGCTTTATACTGGTATTACTAGAGCAAAACAAATGGTGATTTTAGTAGGACTTCAAAAAGCTATTCATTTTATGATTAATAATAATAAAAGTTTCGAAAGGTATTCCGCACTAAGATGGAGAATATTAAATATATTAGAAGATGAAATTAGTGATTCGAATGAAAGTTTAATTGGAGAGGATGAAAAATAATATGTTTTTAAAACATTCAAAGCTTAATCTAGAAAAAGAAAGTGTAAGTGAACAAATATTAGCTTGGAGTTTTAGTAGAGAAAAATATTTGAATATAACATCACCTCCATACAATTCAACGGAAATATTTACAAATATTATTTTAAACTTTGTTTATAGAAATAAACGAGTGTTATATATAACTAATGAAAATAGTATTCATGTTGAAATTACTGAAAAAATAAAGAAGATGAGTAAGTTTAGAGGATATACATATTTAAAAGAAAATAGCAATCATGAAGATTCATTGTTAATAATTGCAAAACATGAAATGTTAAATAAGTTAAATTGTGAATTTGATTTAGTAATCTATGACGATATAAGGAGCTTTTCTACGTATACTAAATATGAAATTATTGAAGCAATGACAAGCAAAGCAAAGGATAGTGCTAAAATAATAGCTTATTCCATAGAGAAAATTTTTGAAAATAAAAAAGAGATAATTTTACCAGTAAGAGATAACAATTATCCAATAATAGAACCAAAGTTTATAGGTACTCGAGTAGATATAAATAAAGATATTCCATATGTTGTGTATGAATATATAGAATGGTCTTTAAAAACAAAGCAAAAAGTGATTATATATGTTCCAAATGAAGGGAAAGTTAAAAGAGTTTATGAATATTTATCACTATATTGCAATAAGCTAGATGGAAATATTATGTTTTTTATTAAGAATAAAAATGATGAAAAAACAATAGATAATTTTATAAAGATAAAACAAGGAATAATGATTACTAATAATTTTTATCTTGATGTAAAAAATTCTAATGTTATGGTGTTCTTTGCTGATGATAAATTATTTAATTATAAAAAGTTAGTATATCTTTGTGGAAAGGTAGGTAGAAGTGAAAAAAGCCGCAAGGGCGAGGTTATATTTTTAGGTAATTGTGAAACGGAAGCCATGGATAAAGCTAAAAATATAACCAGACATTTCAATAAGGAAGCATGGGAAATGAATTTATTAAAAATATAAAGTATCTATGGGAATGTGTTCTTAATGTCGTATATAGTGATGATGGGGAATGTGTTCTGTGTAATGAATATGTAAGCGATGATAAATCGTTATGTACCAAATGTGAATCTAAAATAAAATTATGTAGAAACTATTTTGAAATTAATGAAGAAAATTTTAGCGTCAAGTGTTATAGTTCAGCCTATTATTCAGATGTAATTAAAGAACTGGTTATAAAATTAAAATATAAAAGTGATTTTAAAGCAGGAGAAGTTTTAGTTGAATATATGTTAGATACTATAAAAAATAAAAATATTAAATTTGATATTATTACTTACGTGCCTTCAACTAAAGAAGCTATAAAGAGAAGAGGGTATAATCAGAGTAAATATTTAGCTAAAACTATAGGATACAAAACAAATACTAAGATTTTAGAATTTTTAATAAAAAGTAAGGATACTAGAGATCAGATAGGCTTAAATGGGGAAGAACGATGGTTAAATTTAAAAAAATCTTTTGAATGTACAAATGAAAAGTATCTTAAGAATAAAACAATATTATTGGTAGATGATGTTATAACTACTGGGGCTACAAGCTTTTATTGTGCAAAAACTATGCTTAGAAAAGGAGCAAGTAATGTTATTGTATTGACTTGTGCTAAAAGTAGTCTATAAATGCCCGCTATATCTAGTATAACATAAAGTTAATGAAATTTCCTCTAATAAATAGTAATATAAAGAATAAGAAAATCAAGGGAAATGACAGTAAAGTAATTTAAATTGATTAAATATTTTGTAAATTCGAAATATTGCTGTTGTTATTTGTGATGATTAGTAATAAAATATAATAAAGACAAGCAAATTTAATTGAAAATATCTTCAAAGACATAATAGAAGATATAACAAAAGGGGGATGGCTTTATGAAGATAACAGTGATAGGTAAAAATATAGTAATAACTGATGGTTTAAAGACTGCAGTAGAAACAAAGCTATCAAAATTAGAAAAGTATTTCAATCCTGATGTAGAAGTCAATGCAACTTTAAGTGTTCAAAAGAACAAAAAAATAATAGAAGTTACTATACCTTTTAATGGAATTATATTAAGAGGAGAAGAAATTAATGAAGATATGTATGCAGCTGTAGATATAGTTTTAGAAAAATTAGAGAGACAAATAAGAAAACAAAAAACTAAGTTGCAAAGAAAAAAACATGGAGATGCATTGAAGTTTCAATTTATTCCGGAATATATCCCTAGGGATGGTGAAAATATAGATTCTAAAATTGTAAAAAATAAGAAATTCCCAATGAAACCGATGAACAATGAAGAAGCTTTACTTCAGATGGAACTTTTGGGACATAGCTTCTTTGTATATACAAATGCAGAAACAGATGAAGTTAATGTTTTATATAAGAGGAATGATGGGCATTATGGTCTCATAGAGCCAGAATTTTAATAAAAGGAGGATTATTCCTCCTTTTATTTTTGTCCAATAACTATAATTCTGGTATTCATCATTGAAAAATATAAAAAAACAACAGGTAAACAATATAAAAATATACAATAAACTACAAATATGAGTAAAGAAAAGTTAACATAATATTAATATAAATGTAAAAATTATTTAAAAGTGATAGTTATTGAATGGTTTATGATTAAATGTTATAATACAATGAGTGTAAGTATACGTAGACAGTTTTATAAAGCTTAAAATATATATTTAGTGAGGATGAAGCAAAATGGGCTTATTTGAGAAGATATTTGGCAGTTATAGTGATAGAGAATTAAAAAAGATAAAACCAATAGTTGACAAAATTGAAGCATTAGATGAAGAAATGCAAAAGTTAAACGATGAAGAATTAAGAAATAAAACATTTGGGTTTAAAGAAAGACTTTCAAATGGTGAATCAATAGATAATATTTTACCAGAAGCTTTTGCAGTATGTAGAGAGGCTTCTTGGAGAGTTTTAGGAATGAAGCACTATAGAGTACAATTAATAGGAGGTATAGTACTTCATCAAGGAAGAATTGCAGAGATGAGAACAGGGGAAGGTAAGACTCTTGTTGCTACTTTACCAGCTTATTTAAATGCTTTGGCAGGTAAAGGAGTTCATGTAATTACTGTTAATGATTATCTTGCTAAAAGGGATAGAGACCAAATGAATGAGCTTTACGAATTTTTAGGTTTGACAAGTGGAGTTATAATTCATGATTTAGATAATAATCAAAGACGTGAAGCTTATAATAGTGATATAACTTATGGAACAAACAACGAATTTGGATTCGATTATCTTAGAGATAACATGGTAATATATAAGGAAGAAAAAGTTCAACGAGATTTACATTTCTGTATAGTAGATGAGGTTGACTCCATTTTAATAGACGAAGCAAGAACACCTCTTATAATTTCAGGTGAAGGAGAAAAATCTACTGATTTTTACAGAGTTGCTGACTTTTTTGCAAAATCTTTAAGTCAAGATGACTATACAGTAGATGAAAAAACTAATTCTGTTATATTAACAGATGAAGGTATAGAAAAAGCAGAAAAATTCTTTCATATTGAAAACTATGCAGATGCAGAAAATATGCAAGTACAGCACCATGTAGTTCAGGCTTTAAAAGCTAATTATACTATGAAAAGAGATAAAGACTATATGGTAAAAGACGATGAAGTTATTATTGTTGATGAATTTACTGGAAGACTTATGGAAGGTAGAAGATATAGTGATGGTCTTCATCAAGCAATAGAAGCCAAAGAAGGTGTTAAAATTCAAAAAGAATCGAAGACTCTTGCAACTATTACATTCCAAAATTATTTTAGAATGTATACTAAGCTTTCAGGTATGACAGGAACAGCTGAAACAGAAGAAAGTGAGTTCAGAGAGATTTATGGTTTAGATGTAGTAATTATCCCTACTAATAAACCTATAGCAAGAATAGATTCTCCAGATTTAGTTTATAAATCAGAAAAAGGTAAGTATAGAGCAATAGTCAATGAATTGGAAGAAACTTATAAAAAAGGGCAGCCAGCACTTGTTGGTACAGTAAGTATAGAAAAATCAGAGCTCCTTTCAGATATGTTAAAGAGAAGAGGGGTACCTCATAAAGTTCTTAATGCAAAATATCATGAGAAAGAAGCTGAAATAGTAGCAGGTGCAGGGGAAAAAGGAAGAATAACTATTGCTACTAATATGGCTGGTCGTGGTACGGATATAAAACTTGGAGAAGGTGTTGCAGAGCTTGGAGGTCTTAAGGTAATAGGGACTGAAAGACATGAATCAAGACGTATAGATAATCAGTTAAGAGGACGTTCTGGTCGTCAAGGAGATCCAGGTTTCTCTAGATTTTATGTTTCACTGGAAGATGATTTGATGAGAATATTTGGTTCAGAAAGACTTCAAGGAATAGTTGAAAAACTAGGATTAAGTGATGATGATGTTATAGAAAGTAAAATGGTTTCAGGAGCAATAGAAAATGCACAAAAGAAAGTTGAAGGAAATAACTTTGATGTTCGTAAAACTGTATTACAATATGATGATGTTATGAATCAACAAAGAGAAGTTATATACAAACAAAGAGCCCAGGTTCTTGAAGGGGAATCTTTAAAAGAGTATGTTCAAGGTATGATTGAGGATGTTATAGTAGCAGCAGTTGATGCTCATATGTCAGGACTGGATGAAAATCTAGAAGATGATGTACAAAAGCTTATTGCTTATTTAGAGGAGATATATCTTCCAAAAGGAAGTGCAACTGTTGATGAACTAAAAATTATGTCTGATGATGAAATAAAAGAAAAGTTTGTAAAAATAGCTAAAGACATATATGAAGAAAAAGAAGCTATATTTGGTTCAGATGAAATGAGAGAAGTTGAAAGAGTTGTTCTTCTCAAGGTTGTTGATACTAAGTGGATGGCGCATATCGATGACATGGATCACTTAAAACAAGGTATAGGTCTTAGAGCTTATAGACAGCAAGATCCTGCTCAGGCATACCAATTTGAAGGTAGTGAAATGTTTGAACAGATGATTCAAAATATCAAGCTTGATACTATTAAATATTTATTCCACGTTCATGTTGAAAAAGCACCAGAAAGAGAAAGAGTAGCAAAAGAAACTTCAACAAATCAACCAGGAGATGATTCGCTTAAACATGAACCTGTAAGAAGAAAAGAAGAGAAAATAGGAAGAAATGATCTATGTCCTTGTGGAAGTGGAAAGAAATATAAAAATTGCTGTGGAAAAGAAAGCTAAGAAAAGAAGTTTAGGAGTTTAGCCGCTGGGCTGAGTGTAGAGAGTTTAGAGAAAAGATAAGTAATTTATTAATGTTTATAATTAATTTATAACATTAAGGATACTAAAATAAAAATTAAAAAATCCAGCTATGCTGGGTTTTTTAATTATATAATTGACTGGCTACTGGCTACTGGCTACTGGCTACTGGCTACTGGCTACTTGTACATGGTACTCGGTACTATTAAAAAGGGAAAGGGTGATTTTATGATAATTCAGTTTGAAGAAGCTAAGAATAAAGCTGCTGAAATTATGAAAAATTTAGATGAAGTGAGGGTTTCACTTTGACATTGCTGGTATAGAAATGCGAGTATCAGAACTAGAAAATAGAATGCAAGAACCTAATTTTTGGGATGATATAAACAAAGCCCAAGAAACTACTCAAGAGGCGAAAAACTTAAAAGATAGATTAGAAAAATATAATAATACATTGACCAGATTAGAAGATACTGAAGTTTTAATAGAAATGAGCATAGAGGAAGAGGATGAGTCTTCACTAGATGAAGTGAAAAATGAACTTAAAGAAATTGAAGATATAATTGAGCAGTTTAAAATACAAATACTTCTTTCAGGAGAATATGATAGAAACAATGCAATAGTATCACTGCATTCAGGAGCAGGTGGTACAGATGCACAGGATTGGGCTGAAATGCTGCTGAGAATGTATACACGATGGGCTGATAAAAAAGGCTATAAGGTTGAAACTATAAGTTTGCTACCGGGAGATGAGGCTGGAATGAAAAGTGTAGAACTAAAAATAACAGGAGAGTTTGCTTATGGGTATTTAAAAGCAGAGAAGGGAATACACAGGTTGGTAAGAATTTCTCCTTTTAATGCAAATGGTAAAAGACAAACTTCCTTTGCATCTATGGAAGTATTGCCAGAACTTACTGAAAGTCAAGATATAGAAATAAAAGAAGATGATTTAAAAATTGATACTTATCGTGCCAGTGGAGCTGGTGGTCAGCATATAAATAAGACAGATTCAGCAGTTAGAATAACTCATTTACCTACAGGAATAGTTGTTCAGTGTCAAACTGAAAGAAGTCAATTTCAAAATAAAGATACTGCCATGAATATGTTGAAGTCAAAGCTTGCAGAGCTTAAAGAAAGAGCTCATAAGGAAAAAATTGAAGAACTTACAGGTGATTTAATGGATAATGGGTGGGGAAGTCAAATAAGATCTTATGTTTTTCAGCCCTATACTATGGTTAAAGACCATAGAACAAATACAGAAATGGGAAATGTAGATGCTGTTATGGATGGAGATATTGACTTATTTATAACTGAATTTTTAAAGTGGAACAAATAATCAGGTATAGAATAATATGGAGTAAGGCCAGAAATACGATTAAAGAGAGCGTAAGTAGGTTTGTGTAAAAACAAATCTACTTATACTTTCTAAAATAATTTTCAGCTTATTTTATAATTTTAAGATTATACAAGTTTTGTTTCTAACCAAGCTTTTATATCATCAATAGTAGTTTTATCATTGATGCTGCTATCAATACAATTTAGTCTTTCTTTAATATTATCTATTTTAAATGGAATTTTGTTCAGACATTTTTCAATGTCTTTGATTAATTCAGCGTTCATAGCATCAGAATAGATAATTGCAGAATCAATAAATCCATCATTCAATTTAAGATTTAAATCAATTTCCCCCCATTTAAATCTATTTTTAAAGTTTATATCAAACTTAGGGGTTTCACCATATATCCATTCCCAAGAGGAGTACTTAGTATATAGAGTTTTTAGAGGATATATATTATTATTTATATATTCAATTGGGGGATTACCACCGTAAATTTTAATAAAGTTTTTTACTATACTTTCTTTTACAGAATCAATAGTAATATCTTTTTGAATGCTTTTTAAATTTATTACTCTTGAAGAAACAGAGGCAATTGCTTTTGAAGATATTTTTTCTTTAGATACTTTTAAATAAGTACTTAGAGCTGTCATATTTGAGTCAACTAATATAGTTCCATGATGGTATGATGAGGTATTATTATTATAAAAGGCATTTCCAGAAAATTTTTTATTACCAACAACAATGTCGTTTCTTCCGGAGAAATTAGCTGTAATGCCTAATTCATTAACTGCATTAAGAATTACTTTTAATTGCGTATCTAAATTATCTAAGTTTTTGTCCATAACAAAAGTAAAATTTAAGTTTCCAAGATCGTGAAAAACTGCTCCGCCGCCAGATAACCTTCGAGCTATTTTTCCACCAATTTCTTCAAAATTTTTACATCTACATTCTTTCCAAGGATTTTGATTTCTTCCAATTACAATAGTGTTGTTGTTTTGCCATAAATATAATATTATTTCTTTTTTCTTTACTTTTTTTAGAAGATGTTCTTCTAAAGCTAAGTTATACCATGGATCATTAGACAATGAACATATTATCCTAGTACTAATAGAGTTATTTAATAACAAAGAGTGGTACACCCCCTTTAAAAATTTTGAAAGATTGTTATAGTATATTCTGCTTTTAAGAAAAATATCATTTAAAGTATTTTTTAAATTTACCTATTAAATCTTTTAATAGTGCTATGCTGCGCTTTATATTTCAAAAGTTATATAAAAGAGAGAAAACAGTTTAATAAGATTTTTGCTTTTTCAATTTATCGAAATATGTATAATAAAATGGAAATATGTAATATAAGGGTGTATAATTAAAATAATATAGGTTAGCTATGTATATTATGGGGGGAGTTATTTAAAATATGAAAAAATGGGTTAAAGAAATTAAGGTTTCTCTATTAATTATAGCAATTGTAGCTGGAACTTGGCTTTTATCAGGATTTAGGACTACTAATGAAAAGATAGCTAATAGTACTAATATTGCTAATGAACTCAAAAGAATTTCTGAGCTTGCAACTTATAAGAACACATATACAGATATTATTTTCATAAAAGATAGTAAAAAAATCCAGGAGGTTACAATACCTTTTACAACAAAAACATTATTGATAAAATATAGTGGATACGTAAAAGCTGGAGTAAATTTAGAAGATGCTAAGATAGATGTTAATAGTGAAGAAAAGAAGATAGATTTAAAGCTAAAAAAGGCTAAAGTGCTAGACAATGTTATAGATACAGATAATGTAACTGTTTTAGATGAAAAATCTGCTTTATTCAATAAAATTCAAGGACAAGAAATAATAAATGAATTAAATAAAAATAAAGGACAAGTAGTAGATAAGCTTATAAAGAATGGTTTTCTAGAAAAATCTAATGAAAATACTAAAATATTATTAGAAGGAATATTAAAGAATATGGGGTTTGAAAAAATAAATATTGTATTTGTTTAAGCAGTATAATAAAAAACCTATTGTTATACAAAAATGAGTATAATAATAGGTTTTTAGTTGATGTAGATTATAAACTTTAATGTGAAATTTTATATTTGATTTATAACACAAGTTAATCACTCATATTTTTAGTTACGTTTCTTATTCAAAATAACTAAAATTAAGACAATACTCATAGATGATATTAATAACCCTTGTTTATAATATAGGAATAGTGGATTTCCATCAAAAGCATATTTTATTATTTCTTTTGATGCTACACCATAGCAGCGTTCTATGGCAGAAGTAGATATAAATTCAATGGTATCCTCAGGAGTATGAATTTTTGATGTATCATTATCGCAAAATGTTATAGCGTCTATATTATTTTGGCGAAAGGCTTTATGATCGCTGGCATCCTGAAAAAGATAGTTAAAATGTATATGTTCATCTGAACATGTATTTGAAGCTGAACGCATAAGATTAGATTTTACATTATCATTTTTACCACCCATTATGCAAAGTGGAACTCCTTTGTCGCTGCCTATCATATCAAAATTGAAAACTTTACTATCTGTAATATAATTTTTATATTTCTTTACAAATTCTGTAGAGCCTAAACAACCAAATTCTTCAGCATTGAAGCCTATAAACAATATATTCCTCTCAGGAGTACCTAAAGATTTTATATATTTAATCATTTCTAGCATAAAAGCTGTTCCAGAGGCATTATCAAGAGCACCTCTATAAATAGTACCTCCTAAATCTGATCCTAAGTGATCGAAGTGAGCAGAAAGAATTATAGGACTAGAGTTTGGGTTTTTGCCTTCTATATATCCTAAAATATTTCTGGCTGAGCATTTTTTATTTGTAAAGGGAATAAAGCAATTTATATTATAACCCTCAGAAAGATATTTTTTTAATTCAGATAGTGTATTTTTTGAAAGTATAATACACATACTCCAAGGATCAGTAGATACAAAGGAACTTCTAAATTTTAGTGTATTATCTGAAGAGACATAAAACAAAAAATAATCAGAATTATGTTTTACCTGCAAGGAATTTTCCTTTGATACAACCAAAGGATTTTGATTATTAAAGCTGAGTTTATTGGTTTTAAAATTTAGCATATCTTCTTTATAATCTTCTCCATAGGTAAAATTTTTTATTATGTTTCCAGTTATATCAGTTACATTTAAATAAGGTTCTTTGTTTTTTATTTTATTTGGATAGGTTAATTTAAAAGATTGCTCATATTCCCCAAGGAAAGGTTTTAAATCATTTTCGATAAATTGAAGCTTGATATACTCTTCTACTTCGTGATTTTCTATAGTACCTGTAAGTCTACCTTGAAAATGGTCAGAGGACAAATATTTTATTGTATTCATAACATTAGATATATTAAAAGTATGTATGGTATTATAGGTATTAAAGCTAAGTTTAAAGATGATTAAGAATATACACATTGTTAATTGTAAAAAAAGCCTTTTCATAAACTACTCCTTAAAAATTAGTATATATATAGTTATGAGTGGACAAAATGTTATATGATGGAATATTGGACTTTTAATCCATAATAATGTAAAATAATGAAAGCGAAAGTAAGTTATATATAAATGAAAGAGTGGAGGAAAATATGAACAGTATTATCAATGATAAAATAGCTAAAGAATTTGGTATAAGTATTAAACAGGTTAATAGTGTTATTGAACTTTTAGATGATGGAAATACAGTGCCTTTTATTGCAAGATATAGAAAAGAAAGAACTGGTGGCCTTGATGATATAGTTTTGAGAAGCTTTGCAGAAAGACTTACTTATTTAAGAAATTTAGAGGAAAGAAAAGCTGATGTTATAAGAATAATTGGAGAGCAAGATAAGCTTACAGATGAGCTAAAGCTTCAAATAGAAAAAAGTGAAACTTTGACTGAGGTTGAGGATATATATAGACCATTTAAGCCTAAGAAAAGAACTAGAGCTACTATAGCAGTAGAAAAGGGATTAAAGCCACTTGCTGAGGTTATCTGGTTCGGAGAATTTAAAGAAAATATTGAAGAATATGCATCAGAATTTTTAGATGAAGAAAAGGAAGTAAATACAGTTGAAGATGCTCTAAATGGAGCCAAGGATATTATTGCTGAAATTATTTCTGATGAAGCAGAATTTAGAAAGTGGATAAGGGAATTTGTACGAAAAAACGGAGTAATTGAGTGCAGTGGTGAAAGTGAAGAACCTACTCCTTATGAAATGTACTATAAGTATTCAGAACCTGTTAGTAAGATACCTTCTCATAGAATACTTGCCATAAACAGAGGAGAAAAGGAGAAAGTATTATCTGTCAAGGTTACAAGCAATATGGACAAAATATTAGAATTTTTAGATAGAAGTTGTTTGAAGAAAAATGAAATTACTGATAAATATATAGCAGAAGCAACGGCGGATTCCCTAAAGAGACTTATATATCCGTCTATTGAAAGAGAGATAAGAGCAGAGCTTACAGATAAGGGTGAAGAAGGTGCTATAGAAATCTTTAAAGCAAATCTTAAGGCACTTTTAATGCAACCACCGATAAAAGGGAAAATTGTGCTTGGATATGACCCGGGTTTTAGAACAGGATGTAAAATAGCTGTTTTAGATGATACAGGAAAACTATTGGATACAGCTACAGTATACGCTACGGCACCTCAAAATGATGTTGAAGGATCTATTAAAATTCTTAAAGAATTAGTTTATAAGCATAATGTAGAGGTTATATCCTTAGGAAATGGTACAGCTAGTCGTGAATCAGAAGAAGTATTGGCGCAGCTTATAGATGAAGTGAAAAAAGAAACAGGCAAGGAATTATCTTATGTAGTTGTATCAGAGGCTGGAGCTTCTGTTTATTCAGCTTCAGAGCTTGCAACAAAGGAATATCCTGATATAAATGTTTCTATAAGAGGAGCAATATCTATAGGACGTAGACTTCAAGATCCAATGGCTGAACTTGTGAAGATAGATCCTAAATCTATAGGAGTGGGACAGTATCAGCATGATGTAACACCAAAAAGACTTGATGAATCCTTAAGTGGAGTTGTAGAAGATGGAGTAAATAGTGTTGGAGTTGATTTGAATATTGCTACACCATCACTTTTATCTTATATATCTGGTATAAATGCTTCTATTGCTCACAATATAGTAAATTATAGAGAAGAAAATGGGAAATTTAAAAATAGAAAAGAAATATTAAAGGTTAAAAGATTGGGACCTAAGGCCTTTGAACAGTGTGCGGGATTCTTAAGGGTTCCTGAAAGTAATGAAGTCCTTGATAATACTGCAGTTCATCCAGAATCATATAAAGCAGCTAAAGAGCTTTTGAAAAAATTAGGCTATAGTGATAAAGATGTTATAAATGGGAAGTTAGTTGACATAGATAGCAAAGTAAATACTATAGGAATTGAAGCTTTAGCTGAGGAATTAGAAATTGGTGTGCCAACTCTTAATGATATAATAAAAGAAATTGTAAAACCAGGACGTGATCCTAGAGAAGAACTTCCAAAGCCTATATTTAAAAAGGGAGTAGTGGACATAAATCAACTAAAGCCTGGTATGGTTTTAACTGGAACAGTGAGAAATGTAGCTGATTTTGGAGCTTTTGTAGATATTGGGGTACACCAAGATGGATTAGTTCATATAAGCCAGCTTTCAGATAAATTTGTTAAACATCCTTTAGATATAGTAAAGGTTGGAGATGTAGTAGAAGTAAGTGTGTTAGAAGTAGATGATAAGAGAGGAAGGATTTCCCTTTCCATGAAAAAATAAAGTTGAATTTCCTTAAATAAGTGTTATAATTATTTATGAATAAAAGTTAAATAAACATATCTTCAGGGCAGGGTGTAATTCCCGACCGGCGGTAAAGTCCGCGAGCTATAGTGATATGGTTGATTTGGTGAAATTCCAAGACCGACAGTAAAGTCTGGATGGTAGAAGGTATAGGTAATTTATGTTTAATAGGATTTTTCGCCCTGACAATTTTAAAATTGTTAGGGCTTTTATTTGACATCTACCAATACCCTTGGAGATTATGCAAAATTAGGGGGAGAAAAAATGAAACAAACTAATTTAAACAAAATGATTAAAATTTCATTGCTATCAGTAATAGCTTTTGTGCTTATGTTTTTTGAATTTCCAATACCAGTATTTCCAAATTTTTTAAAGATAGATATAAGCGATCTTCCGGCTTTGCTTGGAACTTTTGCATTGGGACCTGTTAGTGGTATATTAATTGAATTATTTAAAAATGTGCTTCATATAGTTTTTAAAGGAACTCAAACAGGATTTGTAGGAGAATTTGCTAATTTTATGGTAGGTTCAATTTTTGTAGCTACAGCAGGAATTATATATAAAATAAGAAAGTCTAAGAAAACTGCTATTTTAGGATTAATAGCAGGAACAATAGTTATGTCTTTGGCTGCATCAGTATTAAATTACACTATATTATTGCCGCTATATGCAAAAGTATTTAAAGCGCCAATTGAAGCATTTGTGGCAATGGCAGCAGCTATAAATCCTAATATTAAGACGGTAAAAGATTTAGTTTTATTATCAATACTACCCTTTAACCTTTTAAAAGGAATTGTGATATCTGCAGTTACTATACCAGTTTATAAAAGCATTTCACCAATACTTCACAGAGAATCAATGCTTCAAGAAACTAAAAAAGGTGCTTTAGATAACTAGTTATAGTTGAAAATTGAAAGTGGAGAGTTGAGAGTTGAGAGTTAAAATAAGAGACCATAAAGATAAAAATCTTTATGGTCTCTTCTAGTTATTTCATATAAATTTTCAACTCTAAATTTTCAATTCTCAACTAGATAAAACGTCTCTTTTCCACATAATCACAGCATCTATATTACCTTCATAGTAATTTTTCCTTATTCCTTCTTCCACAAATCCAAACTTTTTATATAGATTTCTAGCCACAGGGTTATTTTCTCTTACTTCAAGAGTTATAGCTGGTATTTCATATTGTGTACAAATTTTTAATATACCTTCCATTAATAAATTACTTCCCCCCATACCTCTATAATTAGGGTGTATAGCTACATTTGTAATATGTGCTTCGTCTACGATAAGCCATATACCGGCATAACCTATAATTTTATTTTCTTTTTTTAAAACAATATATTTTGAAAACTTGTTTTTTATTTCGTTCTGTAAAGATGATAAACTCCAAGGTGGATTAAAACATAGGTTGTTAATTTTTAAAATATCTTCTGCGTCTTTTTCTTCAATAGGTACTATCACAAAATTATTCATTTACACTCATTCCTGTTCTATTTTCATATTCTCTTTCAGCTTGTGATTTTCTAAGATAAATAGGTGCAAAGCGTAATAAATTATCACTTTCTCCCTTTTTTAATTTCAATAGACCTAACTCACCAAGAGAAGCTGCTTTTGCCACGTTTAAATGAGAAGGAGCAAAACATACATTTTTAAAGCTTTGGCTCAATTTTTCTCTGAATTTAGGCACAGCATCGCCAATAAAAGTAATACTAGATGTTGGATATTCTTTTATTATTGAAATTAATTCATCAATATGAACAGTCATATAATCAGTCAATTGTTTTAATTCTTCATTTTCAAATGTATATAGCGCCGTATATACATTATCTCTTAAAGCATCCATTATAGGACAAATAATTCCTGATGTATAAGCTAAATTATATGCAAGAGCATCTAAAGTTGAAATACCTATAAAAGGTTTATCAGTTCCTTGAGCTAAGCCCTTTACTGTTGCCATTCCTATTCTAAGACCAGTAAAAGAGCCAGGTCCTTTTGAGACAACATAGCCATCTATATCCTTTAGTTGTAACTTTAAGTTATTTAATAGATAATCTATTTCAGGCATCAATATAACAGAATGTTGTTTTTTATCATTAAAAGTTATTTCTCCAAGTAATTTATTATCCTCTAAAATTGCACATGCTGCACTTGATGTAGAGGTATCTAAACTAAGAATTTTCATAGTTTAATCTCCTTTACGTAATTGTATCTGTCACTATTATATTTTATACTTATTTTTCTGAAATTTACACCCATGTCAGGCAATTTTTCAATAGTTATTCTTAGATGGTCTTCTGGGATTAATTCTTCAATGTAGTTTGCCCATTCAATAATACTTACTCCATCTCCAAATATATATTCATCAAAGCCTATAGCTTCAATCTCATCTGGGTCATTAACTCGATACACATCAAAGTGATATAATTTTAATCGTCCATCATATTCATTTACAATATTGAAGGTAGGACTAGTTATGTGATCATCTACATTTAATCCTTCTGCAATACCTTTAGTTATATGTGTTTTACCTGTTCCTAAATCTCCAATTAGGCATATTATATCTCCTTCATTTGCATTTTTACCTATTTCAGTTCCTATAGAAATAGTTTTTTCTACACTATCAACAATAAATTCCATATGTGTTCACTCCTAATTTTAAACTTTTCAGTATAGTTAATTAAATATAGCATCTTTTAAGTGACTTAGAGCATTTTTACAAATAGAATTATCTTTAGCCATTTCATTAAGTATGGAAAAAGCTTTTTCAATGCTCAACCCTTTTCTGTAAGGTCTGTCTTCTGTTAAAGCTTGATATATATCGCATACACTCATAATTCTACACTCTTCACATAAGTTTTCTTCATCTAAACATTGAGGATATCCATTACCATTTAGTTTTTCATGATGATTAGATGCCCATGCACTTATTTCGGGAATAGCTCCAATTCTATCTAATATAATTGATGTATAGTATGCATGAGATTTTATTATGGAAAATTCCTCATATGTAAGAGGTCCATTTTTATCTAAGATACTTGAAGGAATTGCTAGTTTTCCTATGTCATGAAGTAATCCAGCAATTTTCATTTTAATACATTTTTCTTCTGGATATTCTAGATGCTTTGAAATTTTATAGGCTAATTTTGCAATTTCTCTAGAATGTATTGCAGTAAAGCTACTTTTTGCATCTATAATTCTAGAGAAAATTTCAGCAATTGCTTCAAATTGTTCTAAGTTTAGATATATATCTGATTTTGGAGAAGCTGCGTCAAGTATTGTGTCAATAAAAGATATATTTTCTAGGTCAAACCAAAATATATCTTTAGAGGATATAGTTAAAAAAGCCTCTCCTATTTTTTTAGAAAAAATTACTCCTATCTTAGATTTTACCCAATTTATTATAGAATCTTTCTGCCTAAAAGCAGGAATCTTTTCATTATATGATAGTTCTACTAAGTCAGCTATTCTTATGATTTGACTTATAAGAGGAATTTCGTCTTCCTTGAGGCTCATGGGTCCAGTACCATCATAATTCTCATGATGGTATAAAATTATATCTGAAATATTATTAAATATTGGAAAGGGATTCAATATATCTGCGCCACTAATGCAGTGCTGCTTTATAAATTTCTCAGAATTATGATTAATTCTTAAATTGCTTGCAGAGGTTATACCTATATCATGTAAAAGAGAAGCTATATATAAGCAATTTAAAGAATGTTTATCTAAATTAAAGAGCTTAGATATTTCTATAGCTATATAAGTGGTTCTGTTTGAATGATGAGAAAATTCATGTAGAGAGTAATTTATGTTTGAAACATTTTCTATAATATTTTTATCCTCTATAGAATTTATTTCTGCCAAGTCAAGAGCTATAGACATAGCGCGTACGGTTCTATACAAACTAATATTCATTTTATACCTCTCTTTAAAAACTTAATAATATAATTCAGAATTAATTTTATCATACTATTATGTATAGTAAAATATGATAAGTAGGAAATATAATAGGTAAAAAAATAATTTTAAGAAAAAATATTCAAATATTTTAAGGGAGATAGTGGTTAGAATAAAGACGGATAACTTTGATATTATTGTGAAAAAGATAAAAAAGGCAGGATTTAATGTGCAAGTTTAAAGTTTAAAGCTTTTATGGGTCTGCAAATAAGTTTGTGTAAATTCGTAAACTTATTTGCAGACCCATAGATTATTGTTTATTTATGTTTGTAGTTAAAGCCACATAGGATTAATAATAAATGAAAAACTATTTAATAAGTTTTGATAAAATTTTAAACTCTGGTGTGCCTGCTTCTTTCAATAAATCAAACAATACAGTTTCAGTATTTGTAATAGTGGCACCCATGCTTTTCATCAAATCTAAGGCATTCATATAATTTTCTTTTTTCCTTGAAAGTACTCCATCAGTTACTATGAAAACTTCATAACCTAAAGATATTAAATCTCTAGCTGTTTGAAAAACACAAATATGAGTTTCTGTACCTGTAATGATTATTTTTTTTCTTCCTGTTTCCTTAAGCGAAGAAATAAACTCTTGAGAACAAGCTGAAAAACAGGTTTTTTCAAATTTTATTACATTTTCTAAATTATCATTTATTTCGGGAACTGTTCTTCCAATACCTTTTGGGTATTGTTCTGTAACAAATATTGGCATATTCATTTCCTTAGCTGCTGAAATTAAAACATTTGTTTTTTCAATGGCTTGTTTACCATATTTCATAGCAGCAACTAATTTTTCTTGTAGGTCAATGATCAGCAAAAGAGAGTCTTCTTTAAATAAAGTGAATTTGTCCATATTTAACCACCCTTTTCTTTATATTACAGGCTATTTAAATAAATCTATATTATAGATTATAAACAGTCATTTCAAACATAGCCTATTATTAAGATTATTATAACAAAGTTAGGTCAATATAACTAGTACCATTTAGTGAAAGGTATACTTTTTATCTATTAATTTACATATTTCTTGTTTATAAATATTTTTATTTAAAATTCAACAAAAAAACTATTGCATATACTTTAGTATCATGATATAATAAATTTCGTGCTGAAGGGGTATGGCTCAATTGGTAGAGTAGTGGTCTCCAAAACCATTGGTTCCGGGTTCGAGTCCTGGTGCCCCTGCCAAAAAACTTAGACAGATATCTGTCTAAGTTTTTTTATTTGCTAAATATATTATATTATTACGTTATAAACTATACTGGCTAATTTAAGACTTGTTTAAAGACATTAGCTATTTTCTCAAGATTTTTAATATAATCAGGTGAAAGTGGAGCTATTAATTCGGTTTTGCCACCTATTTCATCAGCAAAAGTTTTTGATTGTTTACTATCGATTTCTGCTTGATAAAATATAGTTTTTATTTCCTTTTCCTTTGCCATATCTATTATTTTTTGTAAGTCTTGAGGTGAAGATTCTTTTCCTTCTTCTTCTAAAGCTATCATATTTAATCCATAGTCATCACAGAAATAGCCAAAGGCAGGATGATATACTATAATAGACTTGTTTTTTAAATTAGTTAAAGAAAGTTTTATATCATTATCAACTTTATCAAGTTTTTTTACATATTCATTTGCATTTTTTTCATAAATAGATTTATTTTTAGGATCAATTTTAGATAATTCTTCTTTAATGATATCAATCATAACTTTTGTGCGCTTTGGAGATAACCATATATGAGGATCACGTTTCCCAGGAGCAAATTCTCTATCTGGGTAAACTTTTGCAACTTCATTGTCTAAATTAATAATTTTTAAACTTGAATTTAAATCTTTTGCTTTTGGAAGAATAGAAGAGCTTTCAGTAGGAACTCCTATAGAAAAGTATATTTTTGATTTACTGAATTTTTCCAAAAGGTCTGGTGTTGGTTGAAAATTTTCAGGGCTTTGACCAGATGGAATCATAGTGACTACTTCTACTAAGTCTCCTGCAACTGCTTTTACAAATGTTTCTTGTGGCACTATAGATACTGCAACAGCAAGTTTTTCTGAGACTTCAGTATATGTGGTTTTTTCTTTAGAACAGCTTACTAGAATAAGGCATGTAGTGATAAGGGTGAGTAAGGATAGATTTTTAAAAGCTTTTTTCATGTAATACCTCCTTAAATTGTATGGAAATAATTTAAATAAATACAAAAAATAAATTTATTATATAATTTATCCCTTATAATAAAATATATTCCAAAATACTGGGGGATTTTATAAAAATATTTGATAATTTTATGTGAAGAACAGTATTTTGAAAATAAAATTAATACTAGATTAATGTGATGAAAATATAATAATTACAAATATTTTTAAAGGATAAAAGAATTTTAATTACACATTATAATAATGAAAAATAAGAATTGGAGGTACTATTATGAGAATTCGTGAAGGTTTAATACCTACCACACTTGGTACAGTAGTAACAGGAGCAGGAGCTGTACTTTCTAGAAGAAGAGTTGCACCTAAAGTAGCAGCTGGAATTCTTGGGTTTGGGTTAGCTCATATAGTATTAGGATCAATAGATTTAGTTCAACACAATAGAAGATGGTAAAAATGAAGGCTTAAATAGGCCTTCATTTTATATTTTTAACATATATATTCTATAATATTTACTGATAATTAATAGTTATAGCTATTTTAATTTATTTAATTTATTAAAATAGTTTTAAAGAATATTTTTATACTTATTATTTCATAGACAGAGAATTCATACAATGATATAATTACAATGTTTTTCATATACAACAATTTTTTTCATGAGAGGAGAGGTGACATGAAAAAAATAATTTCCTTAATAGCAATATTTATAATATTGCTTTCAGGGTGCAATTCTAGTGCAGCTAAGTCTTATAAAGATGTTGATAATATAAAAAAAGAGAAAAAAGAACAAAAAGTTGTGGTAAATCAACAGTATAGTTTTGGTCCTGCAGCAGATTTATCTGCAATTGATGATGAAACTAAAAAAGAAATACAAGAATTTTTAAATAAATTAGGCGATATGCCAAAAGATACTATTTCTTTTAATAGCATGGGGATTCGGTATTTAGAGGAAGGTTCAATAGTTATTGATTTACTAATAAGAAATGGATATTCTTATCCAATATATAATATAGATGCAAAGTTGGATATAGCAGTTAATGAAGAAGTAGTTGCTTCAGGGGACTTTTTCTTTTCGAAAGAGGAATTTGGAGTATTACCTCCAAATATGTCTAGACCTTGGAGTATTATGTATTATCCAGAAGATATAAAAAATAAAGAAATTAGATTAGAAAATTATACTATAAAAAGTACTTACCAGTATGAATTCTAGAACAGGGGGAAAAATAGAATGCAAGAGTACGATATAGTAGTGGTTGGTGCAGGACCAGCTGGACTTGCAGCAGCTGTAAAAGCTAAGAATGAAGGAGTAGAGAGTATTTTAGTTTTAGAACGAGAGAGTCAGTTAGGAGGAATACTTAACCAATGTATTCATAGTGGTTATGGGTTAGAAATTTTTAATGAGGAGCTTACTGGACCAGAATATGCTCAAAGATTTATTGATGAACTAGTGAAATTAAATATAGAATTCAAGTTAGATACTATGGTTTTTGATTTTAGTAGTGATAAGATTCTAACTGCTGTTAATGAGAAAGAAGGCGTTATACAAATAAGAGCAAAAGCTGTTATACTTGCAACTGGATGTAGAGAAAAGCCTAGAGGTACAATAAGTATATCAGGAAGTAGAATTGCTGGTATTTATACAGCAGGTACAGCTCAAAAAATTGTTAATCTTGAAGGATACTTACCGGGAAAAGAAGTGGTAGTTTTAGGATCAGGAGATATTGCTCTTGTAATGGCTAGAAGAATGACTATTGAAGGAGCAAAGGTTAAAGCGGTTATTGAAATTATGCCTTATTCTGACGGAAGTGAAAAGAATGTAGATGAATGTTTGGATGACTTTAATATCCCGTTAAAGCTATCTCATACAGTTGTAAATATAAAAGGAAAAGAGAGAGTAGAGGGAGTTACTATTGCTAAAGTAGATGAAAATAAGGTGCCTATAGATGGAACCGAGGAATACATAGAGTGTAATACTTTATTACTATCCGTTGGATTATTTCCTGATAATGAGCTTGCTGTTAAAGCAGGAATAAATATACTTTCTTCTACTAAAGGTCCACAAGTTGATGAGGATATGAGAACAAATATTCAGGGGGTATATGCCTGTGGAGATATATTATATGTTCATGATATGGTAGACCATATTACAAAAGAGAGTTATAAAGCAGGTAAAAATGCAGCCGAATATGTAAAGAAAATAAGTAAAAGCCTATAGAAATTTTTCTATAGGTTTTTAAAATAGCTTTTTTAAGCAGTTTTGGCATAATATTGTCTGACCTTTATTAGCAAAAATGGCATCTTCTTTTTTTATTGATTTACCACATATTTCGCAGAGAAATTCATTTTCATTTTTTACTTTACCTTTTGGCTTAGATACTCCAAGAGATTTTTTATTTGGTGGAGGAGAATATTCTATAGGAGAAGAAGAGATTTGCTTTTCTCGTATTTCGTAATTCATATAATAGATACTTTCTCCAAAAAGCTCTAATTCAAATCTAGGATTTTTATCATCATAATATTCTTCTATAATGAGCCTCCGTATTTGTGCATCATTGATGATTAACCCACTTTTCTCAATACCGTCAAAGATACTCTTAGGTATGTTAGTAGTATCGGGATGTCTTTTTTTACTTTTATAATAAACCTTTAAAATAGCTATTAAAGATTCTGTAATTACTGTATTAGGATTTTGTAATCTTGCTTCATAAGCTATTTGTTCTTCGTATATAGCGTACCTATCATGATATTTACCAGAATTGTTAGGCAAAATTGATCTACCATGAATATTAGAAAGTTTAAAATTTGATTTTGAAATAGGAGAACCTTGTATTATAATTTTAGCATAAGTGTTAGACATAATGTTAACTCCTTTAAGTTTCTTTCGAATATAATTATAGCACATATGTTCGATTATATTAATATTAAATTTTAAAGAGAGGTATAATTGTGAAACAAATATATAGTGAATATGATTCACCTTTAGGAAAAATCTATATAGTATTAAATGAAAAAGGTATTTGTAGAGTCGATTTTGGAGAGGAAAATTTCGAGTTATTTAAAGCTAGAACTGAAAATCTAAGTGAGGATAAGTATGGATGTAGGCAGGTTATTCAACAATTAGGTGAATACTTTAAAGGAAAAAGAAAAAAATTTACAATCCCATTGTCAATTCAAGGAACGATGTTTCAAGAGAAAGTTTGGCAGGCTTTAATTTCTATTCCTTATGGAGATACTAAAAGTTATGGAGAAGTTGGAAAGATTATTGGAAAGCTAAAAGGAGCACAAGCTATTGGTCAGGCAAATAAAGCTAATAAAATTCCTATATTCATACCATGCCATAGGGTTATAAGTGAAAATGGAAATATTGGTGGATACATGGGTAAAACAAATGGGAAAGAAATAGACATAAAACAATTTTTGTTAAGTTTGGAAAGAATACATAAGTAATACGAAAATGAAATTTGCGTAATGAATGTCAATAAAGTATAATTATTTCTGGAAATTGTTTAAAATTAACTTGGGTTATTATATATAAGACCAGCTAGTAAAAGTCAATAAAAATTTTTAAAAAGATAATTCTTAAAAAATTGCATGACAAAAAAGTATTCTTCAAAGTACGAACAATACAAAAAATGTAAAATGGTTTT
>JAVBWC010000057.1:0-18270 GCA_036677675.1 Clostridiaceae bacterium
CTTTTGTATCAGACAAAATACAATCAAATCTTCTTATAACCGTTAAAGGTAAAATAACCTCTCCATATTCATGTGGTTTGTATACTCCAGTTAATTTATCTGCAATTGCCCATATGAGAGCAGCCTTTTCACTTACATTAGTACTTAAATTCATTCTTTGTTTCCTCCATTTTTAACTTGTATTTTTCTCCGTTAATTAAGTAAATCAATATCTTTCTAAACAACTATTATATAAAAACTCAAATATACTATCAGCTTCTCTTGTATTGTAGAATTCAACCATTAGAGTGTTGAACTGCAATCTATCTTTTACTTTTATATTGAATATTCCTTGACCATTTGATATTAAAATCATGTTAGATACAAGTCTAGAAGTTCTTTTATTTCCATCATAATAAAATTGATTTAAAGCTCCCCATAAAAATATCTCAAAAGCAAGCTCTGTTTTGCTTTTACATCTTTCTATTAATTTAGGCAATTCACTTTCAAAAATCATTTCTAATTCTTCAGCTCTTGGAGGAATAAATTCAGTACCAGCTATTCTAACTTGACCAGTCCTAAATGTACCACTAATTAAGGCTTCATCTTTAGCAACTATATCATTAAATTTATTGAAAATATTAATATCAATTGATACATTATTTTGTATCACCTTATCAAATAAATAATTCCAAGCATTTCTAATACTAAAAATTTGTTGTTCATCACTTACTTTATGCCCACCTATAGTAATTCCATCAAGTAAAGTTTGTACTTCAGGGTAAGTAAATGGATTTCCTTCTAAACTAGCCATATTAAACACAACATCTGGCAATAATTTTTTAACCAACATTATTAGCCTTTTAATATCTAATGCCGGAACTACATCCTCATAAGACTTATTTCTATTGAATAACATAATAGACCTCCTTTTCTATGTTACACCTCAGTGCCTCTTTGGTATATCCTTTCAAAATGAACCACATCAAAATCAAGAGGAGTATTCAGCTATTTAAGCTCATCCTCCACAAGATTTATATCCATAAATCTGACTCCCTACAGACCTAATTTAAAATTTCTCATTAAGTTCTTCCATATACTCAACCAGTTCGCCTACATTACTATATGGATTGCTCTCTGCTAAATCCTTTGCTGTAGCTTTATAGTTATCTTTCTCTACATTAGGTAATTTTTTACCTAAATCTTCATGATACTTTTTTAATCTTTTTCCACGTTCTATAGCATCATATACCTGTTCTTTTAATTCATCATAAATACTTTCATTTTTCTCATAATTATCAATATATTTATCTAATTTTTGCTTTACAGCATCATAATTTCTTAAAGTAGCTGTAGTATATTCATAATGCAATAGATACCATAATTCAAAGCATGGATTTGATATACCCAATTTTATTTTTTTCTTATCTGATATTTTCTTAGCTTTTTCAATCTCATCTATTTTGCTTTTAACTGCATTGTTATTATTATAATTTATATCTACATCAAAAACACACCAAACTCTGTCTCCATCTTTTTCATCAATATCATACTTATTTTCTTTATAATAAATAGCTTTTTCAACTAAACTTTCAGGATCAGTAGATTTAGATTTGTTCTTGCCCCTAGAATTCTTATCTGGTACTATTACATCAACCCGTGTATATCGAGAATTAAATCCGTTAAAATAATCAACTTCTGTTTCTTTACCTTCACAGACAATAACAATAGTAGGATTAACCTTTCTTATTCCTCTTTTTCTAGAACTTTCAGCTATCTTTTTTAACTTCATCTTAAATCTCCTTTAAAGAAAGGAATAGCACCGTATTTCCCTTGAAGATAACCTTTTTCTATTTTCTCATTTTTTCTTACTCCTCCAAAGTCATGCAGAGAATATAAATCAGTGCTCTTATCCTCTTTCTTTTCAGCAAACCATACTTGATCTCTTCTTAACATATCTGTATCTAAAAGATTGGTATCGTGAGTTGAAAAAATAAGCTGTGCATTTTTATTATTTATTTTAGGATTTAAAAATAAATCTACAAGTTTCATTACTAATAGCGTATGGAGTCTTATGTCTAACTCATCAATTACTATAGTATAGCCATTCATCAATACTTCAATTAATGGTCCTAAAATACCAAAGTACTTTTGAGTACCATCAGATTCATCATTTAAATTAAAGACTATATCTGAAACATTACCTTTCTCATCTACTCCTTTATGAATAGTTTTTATATCTATGGCCCTTCCTTTTTCTTCGTCAAAGGTTTTAATAATATTTGCTTTGGCTTCATCAGAAAGCATTTTAAATAATTCTGAAGATACAATATCATCTCTATTCTTAACTTCTATATCTATATCCTCTATATCCATATCTGCATATTTCATATAGTCTTTTACCTTTTTATTTATCTCATGATTTTCTAACATAGAGCTACCAGTATAAGCCTCTAATCCCTCGTGATTTATTAGTATATTAAAATACTCACTAAGCCATTTAAATGGAGCTTTAGCTTTTTCGTACTCCCAAAGACTCTCCGTTGAAAGAAAAAGTTTATTCTTTGAATGAAACTTATCTTTAAGTTCTGTTTGACGTTCTATATCAACTGTAAATTTATATTCATCTCCTTTTCTTTCAAAAATAGTACTTTGTCTACCTTTAGGATAATAATATAAATACTCTTCCTTAACTTCTGTTTCCATAACTGAAAACATATAAAGATATTTTATTCCTTTATATACGAATACTATTTTAAATTCACTTGGCTCTTTTAAATATCTTCTGTCAAGTTTAAAGGGTATTCTAGGAATTTTTTTCCCTTGCTGCATTTCGTGAGATTTGTTTATAAACCATTCAACAAAGGTCATAGCTTTCAATACATTAGTTTTACCTGAAGCATTTGCTCCATATAAAATGGCAACTCTTAAGGCTCTTTTTTCTTGTTTTTCTTCCTCATAAATAAAAGTATTATCTTCAAGTTTAAAATCATCCTTTGAAGCTACCATACTTAATGTAACTTCATCCTTTATAGATAAAAAATTTTTCACTGTAAATTCAAGCAACATAATTTAACTCCTCCATTCAATATCATACTTCTTTTATCATTAGTTATATTCCCTTTTTTCATATATTATAATCGCTTTTTTGCAAAAAAGATACAAAATTAAGATTTAAAATTAAGAAAATAATATATTTATTTTTAAAAGTGCTTGATTTATTTTTTCATGAAGAGTATTATAGTTTTATAAATAAATTCAATATAAATCTTTAAATTTAACTTATTTAATCATTCTTTTCGTAAAAAAGATTCATTTTAAGTAGATAGTTTATTCTATTTTTATAATTTAAAATAAAATAAAAATAGTTAGCGCACTACACTAACTATCAAGGGGAGGATTATGTTATGGCAACAACAGTTATCTCAGCCTTTAATGAATTTCTTTCTGATAAGGTTAATTTAGATTCATCTGAAACTGATACAGCAAGATCAAGTAGGAACTGGTTAATTAACAGGATACATGAATTTCCTAGTAATGATGAAACTTTTCCAGTACTTTATACAGATAAAGATATTTACTTTGGCTCATTTGCTAGAAGAACTAAAATAAGAGAACTTGATGATATAGATATTATGATATGTTTTAGTGGTAATGGTAGCACCTATTTTGAATATAGTGACCGTATTGAAATAACAGTGCCAGATTCAGCATCATCCTTAAAAAATCTATGTAATGATGGGACAAATATTCTTAATTCTAGGAAACTAATAAATAAAATAATTAGTTCACTGAAGGGAATTTCGCAATATCAAAATGCAGAAATGCATAGAAATCAAGAAGCTGCAACGTTAAAACTTTCTTCATATACATGGAATTTTGATATAGTACCATGCTTTTTTACAGCAGAAGATATATTTCAAAAAACATATTATTTAATTCCTGATGGAAATGGAAACTGGAAAAAAACTGATCCGAGAATAGATAGGGATAGAGTAACAACTATTAATCAAAAACATGATGGAAATGTACTAAATGTAATTAGAGTTATGAAATATTGGAATAAAAGACCAACCATGCCTACTATGCAGTCATATTTGCTTGAAAATATGATACTTAATTATTATGAAGATATAGAAGAAATAGCAAATAACTATGTTGATATTGAAATTCCAAAAGTATTATCGTATATAAATCAAAATATACATTCTGCTGTCAATGATCCCAAAGGCATCCAAGGGGATATTAATACTTTAACCTTTGAGGAACGTAATAAAATTCAAAATAGGACTTATAATGATTGGCATAAGGCTACAGATGCAAGAAACTTCGAGAATAATAAGGAGTATGAATCTTCAATCAATAAGTGGAGAGAAATATTTGGAGATGACTTTCCTAAATATGAATAAAGCTAATGAAAGAGGGGACAAACATGGAAAATGATATTATAAAAAAACAGAATAAAGAAGAAAATTTAATTAAACTAGCTGCACAAAACCAAGTATATTCAAATGCTAAGAAATTAATGACAATACAAGTTATATTAAGTGTACCTATAGTAATAGTATTATCATTACTACCAATAATTCTTAGTGATTCCAATTTATCATCACTTCATATAAAAAGAGACTCTCTTAATTTATGTATAACAACATATGGAATATTGATTGCAATTATAGATCAAATTTTTATTAGTCCATATATAACAAAAATTAAAGGAAAAGCAGCTTGTATTCAAGAAAATTTCGATTGTGAGGTATTATCATTATCATGGAATGCTGTAAAGTGCAGTAAAATTGATACTGAAGAAATAATCAAGAATGCTAATGAATATATAGGAAAAGGCAAGGAACTTAATGATTTCAAAGATTGGTATAGACCTACTACCATAAGTACTGTACCATTATCAGTAGGAAGAATAATATGCCAACGCATGAATTGTTGGTGGGATAGCTATTTAAGAAGAAAATTTAGAAGAGATGTAATAGGAGTTACACTAGTATTATTTATACTTCTATTCTTAATTTCATTAGTAGGAGGATTTACAGTATCTAAATTAATAACAAATGTAGTTTTTCCTTTTCTTCCGGCACTTCTTTTATCTATTAGACAGTCCCAGGCTAATATTAAAACCATAGAAAGCCTAGAAGACCTTAAAAACAAAGCTGATGAATATTGGAATAAATTACTTTTAAATCCTACAAACTATATTATGCTTGATAACTTGTCAAGAAAACTACAAGATGAAATTTATGAAAATAGAAAAAATGGCCCTTTAATATTTGATTGGTATTATAAAAAAAATAGAGATTCGCAACATTATGATATAGATTATTCTGGAAAAGAAATGGTTAATAAATATAAATCTATTATGAAATAATAGGTTCTTTCATAATATTAAAAAATATTATGAAAGATTATCCTACTAACCTAACCCATATAACCGCCCCTCTTTTTTTAAACTCTCATGGTCTATACAATAATTATTAGTACTTAGTATTTCTTCAAGAATAAGAGAACCAATAACATCTTTAATTATACAAGTACCAACTATAAGTCAACTACATTTTTTTATTAAAGCTATTTTTTCTCTTCTGCTAGTTCTAGATCCTCGAATCTCCCAAGTCTTAGAAACTTCTAAAATATAATTAACATATAGACTTTCAACTATTAAACCATGCATACTGAAACTCTTCATATATATGTTTAATTTAGATTATTTAATATTTTATGTATTTACTATTTTACACCTAAAAGTAAATATTATTTAAATTATGTACCTAAAACTTCCCATATACTACTGCATCCCTAATTAATAAAAGTCTTTTTAGCTATATTTGCTATTACTTTTGTACTACCTATATCAAATCCGGCGCCTATAATTCCACCAGCTAAAGGTATCATTTTCCCTAAATTTATAATTCCTTTCTCTCCAAACTTTGTAAGTAGTCTAAATCCAACTTTTTGATTTATCTTAACAACCACATTTCCAGGTATCTTTTTTATAAAACTTTCTGAAAGTTTTTTTCCTATCTGTATACCCATATCCTTAGCAATATCGGCTGCACTTGTTCCACACAAACACATATAGACTAAAGATTTAACTCTATCATCATAAATATCATAACCACCCATATAAGCTATAGATGCTATCATCCTCATCTGTACATAAATAACACTTGCCATATTAACTGGCACAGTCACAGGTAAAGTTAGAATTCCACCAAGACCTGATATAAAACCAGATGTACCACATTTAGCAAGCTGCCATCTAACCAATTTATCAGAAGCCACCTCAATACTATTAGAGCTTCTTAAATAACTTTCAGCTAACTCTTCTGATGAATCAAAACCTGGAAGACCATTCAATGAAGCCTCATAAGCTGAATCTAATAACTTCATAATCATAGATTGTGATAACTCTTGTGCTTTTGCCATAACAACAACTCCTTCAACAAATGATAAAAAACCACCTAAACCAACAAGAGGAACCAGGGTAAACACCTCATAATATTATAGTGACGTTTCGTGTCCTGTTCTATTTATTTAATAGTTTCAATTTCTTTATAATATCTGCGCACAGTTCTTTCACTCATATTTAAATCTTTTGCTATTTCCTTTTGTGTTACTCCTTTTTCTTTAAGCCCCTTAACTTTATTCATCTTATCCAACTTCTCCTGCTCCCTTTTAGTAAGCCCATTTTCATTCCTTCTGCTAGCTTTATGGTGCTCATTAGTTCTTATATTTGTTCTTCTCTTAAGCACTTTAGCATTTATTATTGTCTCAAGCGGAGCCATCATTTCTTCATCTGTAATATTTAGCCTTTTTATTAATGTTTCATTCTTGTAGTTGTAACCGCCTCTTTTATATATTCCACTAGGACTATCCTTAAGCCATTCAAAATATGCCTTTTCTGCACTCTTTGTAGCCTTTTTCACCTCAGCTAAGGTTAATGGTCTCTTAAAGCCTTTATTAAACTCTAAGGTACTCTCTAAGGCCTTCTCCTTGTCACTTTCATAGCAACAAGCCCAGTATCTATACAAAAAACACATAAATTCTCTTTGTCCAGTTTCAATTAAGCTTCCATTGTCTATCCTGCAATACCCTTCCCTAATCTCCTGAAGCTTTACAAGATCCCTAAGTCTTGCATAATGCAAACTATATAAATTGAATAGATTTACAATACGTGTCTTTCTTCCCTTTTTCTTTTTATATGGATTTTCAATATATTGCTTCAGTTCTGGAAGATAACTCTCTTGTATTTCTCTCAAACTATATTTGTACTTAGTATTGTACATTAACAGTTGTGCAACTTGTCCACTTTTTTGATTAGTTGAACCAGCAAGCCTCATAACCCTAGCAGCATCTATTGATTTTGGGTCTGCTCCCACCTCTTTAAGTTCCTCCAGGAAAAACTTTTGAATAGCATTCCAAAGGGGTAATACCTTGTATGGAACAGGTTCTATAAGCCAATATATAGCTATTCCTCTTCCCGTAATGACTATAATGCTAGCCTCTGGAACTTTATCTTTAAAATAGTCATTATCTAAAAGATATATTATCTGCTCCGAAGATAAATCTTTTAGCTTCTCCATAGTGTAATAATCTATATCAATGTAAAGAGCATTTAGCTTTCTTACATTTTCAATTCTTCTAAAGGGCTTGTAAAAACTATTTGGAGATACATATAAATTTATATCCTCTATACTTAAGAGCTTTCCTATATTATCTTCTAGCGCCCCTGCCTTATAGTGATATTGATACCAAGCATTTTCTTTTTTAATTGCTATGGTAACATATCCATCATCGTTCTCATGTAAGCTCTTTATATAGCTTACAGCTTCACATATAGCATTGTTATCAGCTATAATTTCTATCTCTTTTGTATTAAGATTTGTTATAACATCTTTTATGTAATCATCCATGCTTAGCTGTTTTGCGTACAAAAAAAGCCCTCCCATCTTTAAATCATTAGGAGAACTTCTATCTTTATGTTTAATATTTTGTATAATATATTCCTATGTAAAATCAATGCTTAACATATTGACTACTAATAAAATATATATTAAACTAAAAGTAATATTAAGATATGTTCTCCAGTAATTATCCAGTAATTCTGCTTTAGTTCTCCAATGGTTCTCCGGTAGTTCTCCGGTAATTCTGTTGTAGTTCTCCTGTAGTTTTTTCTGTAGTTTTTCTATTTGGAGATATGTTTTTGGTGTGAGCTCTTGAATGTTAAGTGGCCAAACTTATGAGCATTCAAGAGCTGTGTTATTTTTTGTATATTAACACCAAAAGTACATCTTTTATATTTATTATTTGTAAAATAATGTAAATAATTGTTATTTCTATGTTTTTATTTTACTTTGTATCCACTAAAAGTTCAATAATATATTCAAACTTATTATATTTTATGGTAATTTTGTATTATTTTTTATATCTATCCATGTACTCAATCATAGCCATTAGTTCCTAACCAGCTCCTTAATGCAGAAATACCCCAAAGGGCTTTAAAACTATTATCTTAAAATATAACTTCTATCTTTCTTTCAAGTATCTCTTCTGCCAGTTCTTCATTGGATTTATCTACTCTTTTGCAGGTATCATAAGGTAACTGTCTTATAAAGAGCTTTGCATTTTCTTCTCTCTCAATGTTCTTTAAATACTCCATAAGGCTTTCCTTATCTAAACTTAAATTCTGACCTAAGACCTGAATATTTCTAACAGTTGAAAGATATGCGATATTAGCTTTGGGATAGTATTTTTCTAAAATATTTGTAAGTTCTCTCATATAAGGGAAAGCTGTATAGTCATCTGAAAAAACCTTGTAATTCACTTTCTCCTTCAAGGAGCATAAAATTTGAACAGCTACAAATAGGCCAATTTCCCCTCTGTTTTTATCATTTTCTTTTATGTTAGCTATCTTTAAAAGTGCATCTAAAAATCCATTTTCTTTTGGATTTAAAACCTGTATTTCTTTTTCTATAGCCTTATTTTGCTCAAAAGCACTTAAAAAGGCTTGCTTTACTCTTACTTCAACATTGTTTTGTGAAGGTTTACTTATTTTAATCAAATTTATGTACTCTTTTTCCTCTAAAAATATAAAAGCCTTAACCTTTTCCCTAAGCTCTTTAAAGTAATCTAAATACCATGGGGGAAGCTTTCCACTTTCGCTGTAATTCATTTCCCTTAAAACTGGTTCAATAAAAACAACCACATCTTTACTGTGAAAAAAATCTAAAGCATAATATCTATCTTTTTTATTAGAATGAAATGCAAAAGAATTAGTATCATATAGTATTATACTTTCAGCCTGTATAAGTAATTTAAATATCTCTTTTGGATTAGTTTCAAAGAAGCTCCTTATATCAGAAAAATCTGAAGGAATCCTTTTATCACTCTGCATTTTTATAATTTGCCTTTAACTTATTTTCTAGTACTTTATAATATTCTTTATTTTGTATTAGAAATGTTTCCAGCATAGCTCCAGTATCCTCTGCTTTTTTAAACTCTTCATGAATGTTGTCAAGTTTAATAGCATTGCTAGATTCCAAAATTGAAGTATCCAATCCAAGAGAAATAAATTGTTTTTTTAGACTATCTATATCATTATGAAAGTTTTCATATAAAGTATCAAAATCAATACATCCAAGTTCATGTAGTCTTATTAATATACTTTTCTTAGGCACTTTGTATAAATCAATAAGATAGCATAAAGTTTCCTCAATAGTAAATTTCCTATCATTTATAAATCTATTGTAGTTTTCACGTAGAGATTGAAGCAAGATTAAAGAGGCGTAATAATTAGCCTTTCTTTCTCTCAAATTAATAGACTCTTCTTCATTTGAGAGAACCATATCTATCTTGTTTTTTTCTATTTCCTCATGATTTAAATGATAGTATTCATGTATTAAAACAAAATTCTGAAAAGCTCTTGGCTGATTACTATTTATAAAACAAAAGGAATGATTATCAGTTTTATAAACAAATCCCCCAAGCTCATCAATAGTAATAGGATATTTTATAATAATACATTCCTTTTCTAGTTTTAAATATACATTTTGAATAATACTTATATTTTCATCGTAAAAGCTATAAAGATCCCTTTTCACCATAGGTTCTACATCACTACTAATTTGTTTATTAAGCTCCAGTATGCCTTTAAGCTCATCCCTTAAAATCAAATTATCCCCTCCTTAAAAGTTTAAGGCTTCCATCTTTTCATTGGCAGTTTTAACTGTATCAATAACATCTATTATGCCAAGTAAAGTTTTTAAAACGTCTAAGGTATTCTCTCTCTTTATATCTACATCCCCACAAAATGCTATAGCAGGCCCTTTAATTTTCATATTATCAAAAACATCTTCTGTAATTTCAAAATTTTCATTATGAAGTTCTTCAATGGTTAGATCTAAAACATTAGCTATATTTTCAAGTTCATCTAAATCAACCTTTTTAGTTTTGAAGTTTAGAATATTACTTATAGTCATCTTGTTTACATCTAACATTTCCGCAATCCAATTTTGCTTTATACCTTTTGCTTTTATATAAGCATTCAGATTGTTTATAATCATCTCCTTTTTCATTTTAAATCCCCTTCCTTTTATTTAATTGTATCATTAACTTAAAATCCAGTAAATAATTTTTATACAAACTATGCTAGTTTATAATCATTTTACCCAATTTCATAATTAATTATAATTTAAAAGCTATAAAAATATATATTTTTTATACTTTATTCAATATTTTATTCACTTAATATGAAAAAGTTTCTTAAAAAACAAATAAAAAATATAATATCTTAAATATAACACCTCTAATTTTCTGAAGTAATTCTGAGGTAAAAATCAAACGCCCCCCGGTGGCCTAATACCTATCCATGTACTCAATCATAGCCATAGCCATTAGATCCTGCATCGTGTACTGACTATTCTTTTTGCAAAACTCTTTAAATTCTGCTACAACACTTGGATAAACCTTAAATCCTCTTGTAATAGCTTCTTCATTAATTCTTTCCTTATTGATATGTATTTGTGGTATCTCAATATCTATTATATTTTCTTTTTGCCTCTGTTCTTTATACCACTTCATCATTTCCTCTAATTCAACTCTCATATCCTCAATATCTTTGAGTCTATTATGGAATTGAACTAAAGCACTTTCCCCTAGTGATACAAAAGTTTCACTATCGTTACTTTCATTTATAGCAAGATTTTTATTAGTTACACTTTCTACAACTAAAGTTTCACTTGGTATATCATAAAGAAAAGTGGACCTATTATATTTAATCTCAGTATCCTTTATTGTAGATGAAAAACTTTTTCTATCTATTCCAAACTTACGTATAAATTTATCTGTTGAAATTTTATCTTCTGTAGCTCTACTCTTATTCGTAATTGTATTCTCATTTAAAGCCTTAGCTATATTAATAAGCTCTTCCATTGGTAATTCTAATTTTCTAGATTTAGACATCCATATTCACCCCTAAACTAAAACTTAAGTTTCACTATAGTTTCACTTTCTATTTTTTTTATGAATATCCTTCTTTGTACTTAAAATATAGTGGATTTGATTATAAAATAAACTATATAACTATAGAATTTATGACAATACTAATCTATAAATCAAATTAAGATATAAAAATTACTTAAAAAATAGTAATTCTTATTTTTTATTATACTTGAAAATAAAAATACAGTAATGTATACTAAAGTTAGTTAACTTATAAAATAAGTTATATCAATAGGTTAACTAGTTAACTTAATTGTATAAGAATGAATTTTAATAAGCTAAATAATAGACTTTTGCTATTAATAGGAGTGAGATAAATGAGTGATGTAACATTTGGTGTTAAGATGCCTGAAGAATTAAAAGAACAGATAACTAATTTGATAAAAGAATCAGGACTTCCTGGTAAAGATTTTATGCAAAGTCTTATTAATACTTATCATATTGAAGCAACTAAGAAAAACATGCCACAGGTAGCCGAGGATTTAAAAGAACTACAAGGTATTACCCAAAGAATTAATAATATATATTTAAACTTAGGTTATAGAATAGATAATATAACTAAAGTTCAACAAGAAGAAACAAATAAAGAATTAAATAAAAAAGACTCTATAATATCAAATCTTCAAGATAAAATCACTGAATTTAATTTAGATAAGGAAATTATTTCAGAAAAATATAATGAAATAGTTAACCTAAATAATGACTATTTAAATAGAGTTAATGAGTTAACCGAAAGTAATAATCATATTAAAGCTTTAATTGAAGAGTATAAAGAAAAAAATGATATGCTCCTAGGTCAACTAAAGGATTATGAAAAATATAAAAACCAAATAGAAACTACCAAAGAATTATTAGCCGCTAGTCAAGATAAAAATATAACCCTTGAAAATAGTATCAAAGAGAACGAGTTTACTATTAAAAAGTTAAATAATGAGATTTTAGATTTAAAGGAAGATAAAGAAAAGACAGTTCAAGAATTAAAGAATAAACATAGTGAAGAAATAGAAACAACTAAAGAAAAATATCAACTAAAAAATGATAAGGCAATAATAGAATTACAAAAGCAGTATCAATCTAACCTACAAGATCTTCAAGATAAGTACAATAAAGAAATACAAGAGTACCAAAATAATTATAAGCAGCTACTGGAAGAGTTAAAGACAGAAAAAGAAGATATTAAAGCTTCACTACAAAAAAAGACTGAATCCAATGAACATAAATAAAGCAAAAGTATGCAACTTTATATTTTATAAGGTTGCTTTTATTCCATCTTTATTTATAAGTAAAGAAGTTATTATCATGGTATTAAAATTTATGATTGTATTAAAATCATTTAGGATGTGCAAAAATGAAAATTATATATAAAATCACTTATCCCAACGGTAAAATTTATATAGGGAAAGATTTAACTGATTCTATTAATTATTTTGGAAGTGCAAATAGCAACCTAATTGCACAAGACTTTACAAGAGAAGAAAGAAGAGATTTTACAATCAGAAAAGAAATACTTTGGGAATCAGGATCTGCTACAGATAAAGAAGTTAACTCCAAAGAAATAGAGTATATAAAGTTTTACCAGTCCAATAATCCAAATATAGGTTATAATCGATGGCCAAAATTTAAGAAAGATACTGTAGGTAAATAAATCCTTGTGTAATCCCCTTAAATTTACACGTAGATAAAGTTGATATAAACACAGGACTTAAGACAACCTAGCTTACATAACTACATAAAATAACAATGAAAAGGTAAATGTATTGAGTTATTCCAAGATAGGCAACGAAATATTACCTGGTCATTTTTCTAGAATGTATACATATCGGTTATGTGATTATGCGTAACTAGATGTTTTGAACATAAATCACAAAAATAACATATTATAAATAAAAAAGGAGGGAGCGACCCTCCTTTAAAAAAGAGGAGTTCGCGACTTTCCTCTTTTTTAATACTCACCTTTCCTAATTGCTTGTACTATTAATGTTAACCAAAAATATGTACATACCCGTTGTGCAAATAAAAGAAAAGATGTTTTTACTATACGGCTCAATAAAGCTATATAGATGTGAAAAAATTGGTGTTCCATATATGCCTAAATTGAACATAAGGAACCCGAAAATTTTTGATTTTGCTGTTTTGTCTTTTAACCACTTCATTATAATTTACCTCCTATATACTAAAACTCTCTAAAATATAAAATGTATTTTGTGGCAATAGCTAACAAACGAGCTACTATTGCCACGCAGAAAGCATAGTACAAAAGAGTTATAATGAAGTATTGAAAATTTCCTCAGCAAAATCCATATAAGGTTTTAACATAAAAGACAAAAGAATGAAGTGGTTGTTTGCCCAGCAATAGCAAACTATATTTTTCAAATAAAAAACGATTTTTTTCTTAAAGTATTAAGAAAAACTCTTTATAACCCCCTAGGTACAACCGTACTATCAAAAATGTTCAGCTCTTTAACGTTGGATCTTAATAAATTTTTCATTTAAACACACTCCTTTTCATTTTAATTAAAACCTCATTAACATTATACCATAAATGGTACAATATAGAAAACTATGAAGAATTAATTACTAAAGGCATTATTAATTTAAAATATATCCTTAAGTTAATTGATAGCAAAAATTTAAACAAATTTTGTAAATGTATTTCAAAGGTAAATTGTGAGTATGAAAGTAATGAGATAACAAAACAATATCTTAATCCTATTAAAAATAAAAAATCCTCATTCAAATAAATCTTGCTAAACCTTTTAAAATATTAGGAGTTTTATCATTAACAGGTGATAATAGGAGCTTCTGTCCTAAGACTAATTGATTTGACAATAAGTAGTACTATAAGTTTATTTATACTGTATATAAAACTTAAATATATTAACTACCACTAGCACTTAAGGGTGGACATGTCTTGTTACCTGGGCTATATGTACATGTCTTTTTAATGCTTGTACATGAAGACCAAAGTAAGGAGCATGTCCACCCTTCTCTGCGCTCTGTCGGGTACCCAAAAGAACAATTTGGAGAACTTTAGATATACTTAAGCTGTAGAAGGCTTGAAAATATGAAAGACTTATAGAGCTTTAGTATATCTTAGGAAAACAATGAAGTTTTTTGGGTGACAGTGTTTAGCGCTATCTAAATTATTGTATATACTAATATAACTACTATTAAGTACTTTTACTTTTAGATATGTGTATACTAGGTATTAAACTGTTACTCAATTATATTTAGTAAAAATAGTTATACTCTTACATACATAACAAAGAGCTGGCAGAGCCAGTTCTCTGTATGATTTACGCCTACAGGCGGATTAATTGAAAATGGACTTGCTTTATATCTGTTATACACCTATTTTAATTATACTTTAATATATACAGATGTTAAGCAGGTCCATTTTCTATCTTATTTTCTATTTTAGTTGAAGTGAGAATTTAGTTTATCTTTGAAGTATTTTCAAAGATAAACTGGATTTTGACTTCAACTTTAGGCGTAAGCCGATTATAGATTAAAAAATACTCATGATGCGATTTTTGCATGATGAGTATTTTTTAATTTCCTTTTATATTCTTTTGGAGCAACGATGGGAACATTGTTGCTCCAATATTTATTCTATCCCATTTATTATATATTTTATTTACATTCATCATTTCCTCTAATTCAACCTTCATATCCGCAATATATTTAAGTCTATTATCAAATTAAACCAAGGTACTTCCCCCTAGTGATACAAAAGTTTCACTCTCATTCTCCTTATTTATAGTACGAGTTTCATCTAACAATTCATAAAGTATTCCAAGTACATTTAAACTAATATTATGACTATCTTACGGTAATCCTAAATGATTTATTATACAATATTTTACTTCATATTTGATTTTAAAATAATTTTACTTATAATTATTAAATAATTTTATTTATTATTATAAAATTATTTAATATTAAAATAAATTATTATTATTAATTTAAAATGTAATAATATAATAATTAATTAATATATAAATCTATATTCATTAATATAATAATTAAAAATTAAATTAAAATTAAATTTTATTGAATTTAAATTTAATTTTAAAATAACAAAAATAATAAACATTACTTAATTATTTGATTATTTTATTATTTACAATTAAATTATTTCAAGTTAATTATAAATACTGTATAATGTATTACAAACACTACAACAATAAGAGGATAAGGAGATAATATAAATGAAAACAATTGCTATTGGAACCTTAAAAGGCGGTGTAGGAAAGAGTACTGTATCTTCTACTCTCGCTAGTATACTAGCCTTAACATATAACAAAAAAGTATTAATGATTGACGCAGATCCACAAGCAAATACTACATCACTTTTTCAACTAAATGAACTACACGAAAATTATAAATCTATAAAAGATATATTTGAAAATAAGAATATTGCTCCAACTAGTGTTGTTTATGAAACTGGCTTTGATAACCTTGATATTATTGGCAGTACAATAATGCTTACTGCAACAGAAATGAAACTAGTTCCATCTACAGCTAGAGAGTTTTATTTAGAACGTTATTTTGAAAAAAACAAAAATTTCTTTTCACAATACGACTATATTATATTTGATACAAACCCTAGTATGAGTACTATTAATCAAAATGTTTTTGCTATAGCTGATAGTATTATACTTGTAAGTGAAATAGGTGCTGGTAGCTTTAAAGGTGTTGAATTATTTGATTTTCTTTGGGGAGATATATCTGAAAAATTAAGAATCGAGAATAATATAAACGCTCTAATAGTTAATCGCTCTAATAAGCAAACTGTTCTGTATAAAGATTATATGGATTACTTGAAAGAAAACGAGCTTACAAAGGATATAATACTAAATAATACTATAAGTGAAACCATTAAGATTAAGGAAGCGGAATTAAGCAACAAAACAATTAATATTAGTGATCCTAACAGTAAATACACAGTAGAGTTTTGCTCTGTGATTAATGAACTTTTTAAAAGGGGAGTATTATAATGGCTAAGGGACGAGTAAATAGATTTACTGCTAATGCTAAACAAAACGGAATAAATGCTGCAGATGAAATACTTTCAACTGGAAAAGAAAAAAATCTAGATGATAATCTAAATAACTATACTGAGGAACAAGAAATTCTCCTTAATGACTCTAATGACTCTAATGTATCTACAGAAGAAGAATTAACTCAAATTACTAATGCCTCTTCAATACTGGATAGATTAGACACTAAAAAGATAAAAAAGGCTACATTTAGCCTTAAAATTAATCCTGATACAGATAAATACTTAACTCCACTTTCAAGTAGAAAAAAAGTAAAACCTAATGCTATTATTGAACTAATTTTAGAAGATTTGTATGATCCTAAGAAAAAAAGGTTAAACATAGATTTAGAACCAAATGAGAAAGACACTTCAAGAGCTACAAGCCTTCATATTGACGAGAGATATATTACAGCCATTAAAAATACAGCTACTAGACTTAATATGTCTGCTGCTGAATGTCTTAATAAAGTAATAGTAAAATATATTGAAGATAATAATTTAATTGAAATAAATAAAACAAGGACTTAATTTAAGTTTTTGTTTTATTTATGCTGTTTTCTAAACTTTTTATAATAAAATTTTCAGAGTTTTTGTTTAACAACAACATATCTTTTATAGTTGTTGTTTTATATGTTTTACAATCTTTTTGTTTTAAATGTTTTAGACACCCTTTAATCCCAGTAATATCAATGCTTTAAAAATTTAAATACGAGCTTTCCATACCTAAATACGAGTTTTTCATACCTAACTACAATTTAAATACGAGCTTTCCATACCTAAGTACGAACTTTTCATACCTAAATACGAGCTTTTCATACCCAACTACGAAAAAAAATTGACTATTCGTATTTAAATGGTAAAATATCCTGAAGGGGTGATTATATGGATAAGGACTATTTAGTAACTAAATCTAATTATTTTATTATGAATAGTAGCTATGATTTAAGTTTAGAGGAACAAAAGATAATACTTACATTAGCAAGTATGGTACAACCAACCGATGAAGAATTTAAACCATATAATTTTAGAATTGCTGAATTTATGGAGCTTGTAGGAGTTTTAGATAAATCAAAATATACTGAAATACCTAAAATAACTAAAGAGCTCATGAAAAAAATTCTTGAAATACAAGAAGGTGATACCCTACTTCAAGTTGCTTGGCTAAATAGTGCTAGATATACTAAGGGATCTGGAATAGTAACTTTAAAATTTAGTCCTGACCTTAAGCCCTATATGCTTCAATTAAAAGAAAAATTTACTCAATATCAATTAGGCAATATACTTTCAATGAAAAGTAAGTATTCACCAAGAATATACGAGATCTTAAAGTGTAATGAATTTAAGAAACAAAAATACATAGAGATAGAGGTTGAGGAATTAAGAAAACTCTTGAAAACTGAAAATATATATCCTCTCTATAATGATTTTAAAAGATTTATAATAGAGAGAACTCAAAGAGAACTGAAAAAAACAAGTGATATAACCTTTGATTTTGAAGAAATAAAGACAGGCCGAAAGGTAACAAGTCTTAGATTTTTTATAAGATCTAAATCAATTTCTAAAACTCCAACAGCAATGGAAGAAATAGCTTCAACAAAAGAAGAAGATAATAATGTTCCTAAAGAGAAAGAATTGATAAAGGAAGTACAAAATATTGTTTTAGAGCAAATAAGTACATTAGAAGCTAGAAAAATACTACTTGCATCTAATTGGAATATAGATATTATCCAGGAAAA
>JAVBWC010000058.1:0-86946 GCA_036677675.1 Clostridiaceae bacterium
TAATATTTATCTTTAGAATCATATTCATCACCCAATAATACTGTAAAGAATTTAGGCAATGTTGTACATAAAAATATTAGCAACTTAGTACATTTTTATTTTAGCATTAATACACTTCAATAGTTTTATTTTTTAGTGTATAAATGAAGTGCGGAGCATGGATCTATGTCAATATCTTAGACACAAAAAGTTGAACTTTTTATGCAATTTTTCTAGCTAAATCTTCACATTTTTGTGGAGAAATATAACCAATGCTGCTATGTATCCTTTTTCTATTGTACCAGGCTTCTATATATTCAAATATTGCTAATCTTGCTGTATCAAAATCAAAGTACTTGACAAGGTGGACCTCCTCTTTTTTCAGAGAGGCATGGAAAGATTCTATGCAAGCATTATCATAGGGACATCCCTTTGCACTAAAGGAATGAGTAATAATTTTAGTACTATCTATGTATTCTTTAAAAGCGGAGCTTGTATACTGGCTGCCTAAATCACTATGAAGTATTAATGGATCAGTTGGTTTTTGTAGCTGCACAGCATTTTTTACAGCCCGTAGGGCCAAGGAGGTATCAATAGTTTTAGACATAGCATATCCTATTATTTTCTTACTATATAAGTCCATAACTGAAGCTAAGTAGCACCAACTATCTTTAATTGTATGAATATAGGTAATATCAGTTACCCACTTTTTATTGATAGTGGTTGCTTCAAAATCTCTTTTTAAAACGTTTTCCTGCTCTACTATCTTACGTTTTGATGGTGAGGGTCTAAATTTTTTTATTATTATAGATTTTATTCCTAGCTTCTTCATTAAACGCTGAGTTCTCTTTAAACTAATAGTTATCCCCATTGCTTTTAGTGATTCATTTATTTTAGGTGCTCCATAACGATTTTTGCTAGCTTTGTAGATATTTATAATTTCTTTTTTTATCTTTTTATTTTCTAATTCTCGCTTACTTGGTTTCTTATTTAAATACTTGTAATAAGAGCTTCTAGATACCTTTAAAACTTTACACATAAGCTTAATATCATGATATTTTTTATTGTTAGTGATGAACTCAAATATAGTAGTTACTTCCTTGCGAATATGCCCATAGCTTTTTTTAATATTTCAATTTCCTCTTCAAGTTTGGTATTTTTCTTTAGTAAATTTTTATATTCTTCTGCTGTTATGGTTGTATTTTTATCCACAGAAACAGGTTTATTTTTCTTTATCCATCCAGTTATTGTTGATTTTGATACGGCATATTCGCTACTTAACTCTGACAAGCTTTTTCCAGAGTTATAAAGCTCTACTATTGTATTTTTAAATTCATCTGTATATCGTTTTTGACCTCTTGCCATTATAAACACTTCCTTTTCTTATTTATATTTTAAAGTGTTCGGCTTTCTGTGTCTACAATATTATACTAACACCAAGAGCTTCTAGTAATTCTGGAGATTCTAGCAATGATACAGCTGTAAACCATCAAGAGGATGTAGATGTTGAAATTGTTATACCAAGAAATAGATATCCAGAAACAGCCCAGCATGTTGAGGATGCTATAGAAAGTGGACACCCTAACACTTTAACAGTTGATCGTAGTAAGGCTAAATCAAATCGTAGAAAATCATTAAAGGGAATACCTAAGGTAAAAGGTAAGGACTTAGATGAGTATCCACCAGCTATGTTTAAAGAGGGTGGGGCAGGTTCAAGTGTAAGACCATTGAATCCATCAGATAATAGGGGGTCAGGGTCATGGCTAGGTCATAAACTAAGAGCCTTTCCAGATGGAACGAGAGTAAGAATAAAAGTTGGACCTAAATAAATAATTATAAGGAGTATACAAATATGAGACAAATTAATGAATTAATAGATGAACATCAAGCTGGGTGGAAACTTATTGAGAATTGGCTAAAGGAATCAAATAATCATGTTGAAATTTTATCTGTAAAAAATAAATCAAAAGCTGAAAGTGTGTTATACGATTTACAAGTAACAACTAAATCAATTTTAGGTGCGATAGCATACAATTCTGGAGGAATACTCATAGAAAATGGCTGGTTAAGAATTCTTGGCAGTGGAACAGATATTTTTAAGAGAGATATTTCAATGTGGAACAAATTAAATCTAGAAAAACAAAACCCAAGATTAGAAGGAGGACTTTTAGTGGCAGATGATGTACTAGGAGGATTTTTCGCAATCAACGGTGGACTATTTGAAGGTGAAATAGGAAATGTATTCTACCTAGCTCCAGACACTCTTGAATGGGAGGATTTAGAACTAAAGTTCTCAGATTTTGTTTATTGGACTTTTATAGGTGATATAAATAAGTTCTACGAAACATTCAGATGGATAGGATGGAAAAGAGAAATAAGTCAATTAATGGCAGATGAAGGAATATCAGTATACCCGTTTTTGTGGGCTAAAGGTGCAGAAATAGAAAAGTGTTCTAGGAAAGTTGTACCAATTGAAGAACTATGGGGAATAACTATGGAAAATAGAAGGCAATTGGGCATAAAATAACGTAGCAAGCGCAACATAAGGTTTCGCAAATGTCTCTGGGATGCAAAATTTCCCCAAAACTTTACATTCTATTGTTTGTATTATGGAAGTGAAAACACAGCATATTAGAGTAATTGCTGAAAGATATAAAAAGGAAAAAGAAGGAGTGGAATTTGAAACAAAATTTGTTTTAAAGTTATTCAAAAGCTATTAAAGTGTAATTTACACACTTTAATAGCTTTAAATTTAAGATATACAAAATGAAGTGCGAAGAACTTAGTCGGAGACGGGGTATTTAGAGAAAAGATTAGGCTGTGGTAGATGTTTTAAAAATAGAGGGGAATGTTTCAAACTTAAAGTTTATGATATTAAGGAGAGAATGCCATATATATTTTTATGCGATAGCATGGGGATTATAGATAAATTTTAGTTAAAAATTGAGAATTGAAAGTGGATATTTATATTTAAACAAAGTAGACAGCTATTATGATATAGTAATATATTATTCACATGTAGAGAGCGATTTTTGTTTTCAAAATAATAGAGACTGTTTATAGTTTGTATATAACTCCCAACTATAAACAGTCTTTCTTATTTAGTAAGTCTCAAATATTCAAGCAATGCTAATTGAATAATCTTAGAGCGATTTTTTTTGGGGGTTACACTGTATTTTTTACATATTCTTTGCTCAACTAATTCAAGAACAAAACGGTTTAAGGAAAGCGAAAATTTTTCACTGCCCAGAGCTGTTATATATTCAGGATATTCTGAAATGTTTATGTCTTCATCTTTAAAGTTAATTTTAGTAATACTAGTATCTTTTTTAGTGGCAGCTTTGTTTTGAATTATATTACTTATTGGTGATGATTTTTCTTCAGTATTATTTTTATTTGTTTTACAAATAGTATTACTTTTTTCTTCTGTTTTTGTATTCTCGTTTATTTGATTAGATGAAGCTGTTTTTTCTTCTGGATGATTATTTTCTTCATTAATTGTACCTTTATGAGATGTAGTTATATTATCAGAAGAGTTTGGAGTACTTTTGGGATTACCTTTTGTATTATCAATATCATTTTGTGGGTAAGAAAGCCATGCCTTTTTTTTTACATCCCATTCGAGATTTAAGTTGTTTTTAATATAGGTTCTAATAGCGGTTGTGCTTGGAGAATTAGCTTTGCCACCGGATTGATATATTTTTTTGTGTATTCCGCTAGGAGTTAGATTTTGATTAATTAAAGCATTAAGATCAAATTTACTAAGAATATTATAAAGTTCAATTTTTGTAAGCGTAAAAAATTAAGTACCTAGATAATATGTCCTCCTATTGATAAAATCTAGACAAAAGATTATTAATGGGAGGATAATTATGTCTAGAAAATTAGATAATGTGGCTTGGGAGGAATATATCAATAAATTTGATTCCTGCAAGGACACAGTAACCGTAAAGGATTTTTGTATAGAAAATAAACTTTCCAAAAGCCAGTTTTATTATCATAAAAGAAGGTTAGATAAAGGAAACTCCACAACAGTTTTTCATGCCATTTCATTAACTAAACACGATAGTGTGGAAGAGAATATCTCTACTTCAAAAGAAGTAAAAATTACCGTAGGTAGTGCCATAATAACTATTCCTGTTAATGAGACTATTTTAATTACAGAAATAATTAAGGAGCTAGCTACCAGATGCTAAATATAGATAAGGTAGATAAAGTTTATCTTGCCTGCGGCTACACTGATTTAAGAAAAAGTATTGATGGGTTAGTTATGATAATTCAGAATGAATTTAAATTAGATCCCTTCAACAAAGCATTATTTGTTTTTTGTAATAAAAAAATGGATAAATTAAAAATTCTTCATTTTGACGAAGGATTTTGGTTATATTACCATCGGTTAGAAGCTAACCGCTTCAAATGGCCTGCTACTACAAAAGAAGCTTTAAATGTAAATATCGAAGAATTACGTTGGCTTTTAAAAGGCTATGAAATAAGAACAATTTCTAAGTTTAAACCTATAAAACAAAGTAACTGTTTTTAAAATACATTATTGAAAACCCTTGAAACTCTTCATTTCCAAGGGTTTTCGTGGTATAATTAATTTATTAAATATATATTAAAGAGGTAATTATGAATCACGAAATTTTAACTAATGAACTTGATGAATCTACTAAATTATTAATTGAAAAAATGGAAAATGAAATTAATGAAAAAGATAAAGAATTAAGTTCAAAAGATGAAGAAATACAAAAGCTTAAAAATGAATTAGAATTCTTAAAAGGTGTTATATCTAACAAAAATAGAAAGATATTTGGTAAATCTAGTGAACAAGTGGATGCTAACCAATTATCTCTTTTTAACGAAGCTGAAAAACATAGTGATTCTAAAGCAGAAGAACCTACTTTAGAGGAAATTACATATAAAAGAGCTAAAAAAAGCAACTATACAGGCAAAAAAGATAATCTAGCAAACTTAGAAAGAGTTATTATAGAACATAAATTAGTAGCAACTTCAGTCGCAAGCTCCTTCAGAAAGTTCCCCGGGGCATGTAAATAAATTGTGAACATAATTTATTTTGAAGTTTGAAAAGCTATTGAAGTGTTTTTTCTACACTTCAATAGCTTTAATTTTAAGAAACATAAACAAAGTGCGAAGCACTTAGTCGGTAGACGGTTTATTTAGAGGAAAGATTAGGCTGTGACAGATGTTTTGAAGATAAGACAGAATGTTCCAAATTAAAAGTTTATGATATTGAGGAGAGAATATCGGATATATTTTTATGCGGTAGCATGGGGATTATAGATAAATTATAGTTAAAAATTGAGAATTGAAAGTGGAAAGTGAAGGAAGTCTTTCTTACAAAAAAGTTAAATTTAAAAAATCTAAGCATAGAATTTACGTGTCTTTAGTTCTTTTTCTCTTATAAATTTTAGTTTTGCATCATCGAAACAACCATCATTGTCAATTTTCAATTCTCCACTAGTTACTGGCTACTGGTTACTATAATAAGTACCATCTTGTAGGAGATAAAGTAACCTATGAGGATAATGGAACAGATAAGATATACTATAGTTACGATAGTAATGGCAAGCTTATTAGCATGAACTTAAATGATGAAGAATACTACTATATTAGAAATGCTCAAGGTGACATTGTTGGATTATTTGATAAAACTGGTACACAGGTTGTAAGTTATGTTTATGATTCTTGGGGTAAATTAATATCTATTGATGATACAAGTAATAAGAATGTAGGTGAGAAGAATCCTTATCGATATCGCGGATATAGATATGATACAGAGACAGGATTGTACTATCTACAAAGCAGGTACTATAACCCTGAGTGGAGCAGATTTATAAATGCGGATGCAATAGCAGGAAGTATAGGAGAACCATTAGGGCATAATATGTTTGCGTATTGTAAGAATAATGTTGTAAAAAGCAAGTGGGTCCGGTAAAGCATATCCCCACAAAGGTACCAGGCATCACCCGAAAAATGTTGTAATTTGAGAAGTTGTCCAGTGAAATAGTTTAAAGTTATTCAAAAGCTATTGGAGTGTAGAAACATTATGATAAAAAGAAGTTTATATTATTTAAGTAAAATGTATGAAGAACAGTTGGGTTAAGGCGAGGATTATTCTAAGCTAGAGAGAACAGTGTGTATAAATATACTAAACTTCAAATATTTAAAAACTGATAAATTTCATATAGGTTATAGACTAAAAGAAATTGAAAGTAATGAGCAATGATAGTAAATAAAGAGAAATATATGAAATGAGGGCTAAGATACTAAAAGATAAAGTAAGTGCACTAAATAAAGCTAAAGAAGAAGGAATAAAAGAAAAAACTATAAAAATTGAAAAAAATGGTAAAGTCAATTAAATTCAACTAGGACATAGATAGAAGTGCTGATTTTTTATCTATGTCTATTTTTTAAGTGATATATGGGACTGAAGTGTCTCACTTTAATCGGAAGTAGAAAACCAAGTTTAAAGAAACTGTTTAAATAATGGAGAATTGAGAATGTAGATTCTATATCTAAAGAGATACATTATATGCCAATATTTCTTTTGAAGTTTACTACTATAACATTGATAATTTTAAATTAAGATGATATACTTTAAGCTAATGTTAAAAATAGAATAAACAATTTACGGGTATCTAATTGAAGAATTAGATTTAAAAGGGAAATAAGTGTAAAGCTTATGCGGTCCCGCCACTGTGATGAGGAGTATATTAGCTTGTAGCCACTTGGAAACAGGGAAGGCGCTAATATGTGATGATTCTAAGCCAGGAGACCTGCCTGTAAATTTTGGAAGTTATAGCTTACGCGGATAGGCAGTTAACTAGTTTATAGAAACATTACTAGGGCTATCTTTGTAATGTTTTTTTATTTTTTACAAAAGAAAGAGGAGGATACATATGTTAAAAAGAAAAAAAATTTTATCAATGTTATTAGTGTTAATGGTAATGCTTTTTACAGTAACAGCTTGTTCTAGTAAAAGCGGCAAAGGTACAGTTAAAAATGATGCTGCACAATCAAAAAAAATAAAAGGAGAAACAAAATATCCTTTAACTATTAAGGATTCATATAATAGAGAAGTGACCATAGATAATGAGCCGAAAAGGGTAATATCTATAGCACCTAATATTACAGAAACTATTTTTGCCTTAGAAAAGGGAGATAAATTAATAGGTAGAACTGAGTATTGTGATTATCCAGAAGAAGTTAAAAATGTTGAAGTAATTGGAAGTCTTCAAGAACCAAATATTGAAAAAATTACTGAGCTAAAACCTGATTTAATAATTGCTTCAACTCACTTTAATGAGAAAACATTAAAAAAATTTGAAGAGCTAGGCATGAAGGTTGTTGTTCTTTATGGAGAGGAAAGCTTTGATGGAGCATATGAAACAATAGAAAAAGTAGGAACAGTTTTAAATGCACAAGATAAGGCAGAAGAAGTTGTATCAAATATGAAGAAAAAAGTTGAAGAAGTTAAAAAGAAGATAGAAGGTAAGAATAAACCAAGTGTTTATTATGTAGTAGGTTATGGAAAAGGTGGAGATTATACTGCTGGAAAAGGAACTTTTATAAGCCAGATGATAGAAATGGCTGGAGGTAAAAACTCAGCAGATGATATTGAGGGTTGGAAATACAGTGTTGAAAAACTTATAGAAAAAAATCCTGATATGCTTGTATGTTCAAATCGTTTTGATACTAAAAAAGGTATAGAAAATACTAATGGATATAAAGATTTAAATGCTGTAAAGAATGGTAAACTATATGAAATAGATGATAACCTAATTAACAGACAAGGACCTAGACTTGCAGATGGATTTGAAGAATTAGCTAAAGTAATTCATCCAGATGCTTTTAAATAGGATATAAAGGGAAGAGAGGAATCCTTATGAGATTTATACAAAAGAGAGAAAGTTATAGAATGAAACTTATTTTAACTATTATATTTTTGGTTATTTTAATGATAGCTTCAAGTGCAATGGGAATAGCAAATATAACTTTTTCTCAAACAGCGAATATAATCTTATCTAGGGTTCCTTTTATTAATAAATTAATTTCACAAAGTAATATTTCAAGTACTCATAGATTGATTATATTAAACATAAGACTTCCACGTATTATACTTTCAGCTTTGATAGGGGCAGGACTTGCAATAGTTGGAACAGCCTTTCAAGCTATTTTTAAAAATCCTATGGCTGATCCTTATGTTTTAGGTATATCCTCTGGAGCATCTCTAGGGGCAACTGTTGCAATAATTACAGGAGCTGAATTTATTTTTAAGGAAATAGGGATGATAACTATATTCGCATTTGTAGGTGCCATTATTACTACTTTTATTGTATATAATATAGCCAGTGTAGGAGGCAAAGTGCCAGTAAATATACTGCTTTTAGCAGGTGTTGCAATAAGCTTTTTATTTTCCTCATTGGTATACCTTATGATGATATTTAATAGGGAACAGATTGAAAAAATAATATTTTGGACTATGGGAAGTGTTTCAGAAGCGAGTTTTATACATGTTTTAGTTATACTTCCATTTATTTTTATAGGAGGTACAATTATCTATATATTCTCTAGGGATTTAAACTTGATGCTTACTGGAGATGAAACAGCTTTAACACTTGGAATAGAGGTAGAGACTGTTAAGAAAATTATTTTAATAGTTTCTTCGTTAATCATAGCGGCATGCGTGTCAGTAAGTGGGATAATTGGCTTTGTAGGGTTGATTATTCCTCATATATTGAGAATTATTGTAGGACCAGATCATAGAAATTTATTACCCTTTTCTGCAGTTGGTGGAGCAATATTCATGATACTGTGTGATACTTTAGCTCGTAGTTTAGTGCCACCAATGGAAATACCAGTGGGAGCTATAACATCATTATTTGGTGCACCTTATTTTATATATCTTCTTTTAAAAAAGAAAAAGCAGGTGAATTAAACTTATGAAGAAAAAAGATTCCTTTTCAATAGTAATAGAGAACTTAACTTGGAATTTTGGAGATAGAAATGTACTAAAAAATATAAATTTAGAACTTGAAAAAAATAAATTTTATACTATTATTGGACCTAATGGTTCAGGAAAAACAACTCTTTTAAAAAACATTTCAAAAATACTTTTTCCTAAAAAAGAATGCATATATATTAATGAAATAGATTTAACAGCTATGAAAAATAAAAAACTTGCTCAAAATATATCTTATGTACCTCAGAATACAATGATAGATTTTGATTTTTCAGTTATGGATATTGTTTTAATGGGAAGAACTCCTTATATGAGAAGATTTCAATCTGAACAAGAAAAGGATATTGAAATTGCTAAAAAAGCTATGAAGATGACAAATGTATGGCATCTTAGAGAAAAGAATATAAAAGAATTAAGTGGAGGAGAACGTCAGCGAGTTATAGTGGCAAGAGCTCTTACACAAGATACTGATATAATTATTTTAGATGAACCTATATCAAATTTAGACATCCAGCATCAAATTGAACTGTTAGATACAGTAAAGTTTTTAAAGAAAGATATTACAGTTATAGCTGTTCTTCATGATTTAAACTTAGCTGCTAGATATAGTGATTACCTAATATTAATGGATAAAGGAGAAATTATACAAAAGGGTTCTCCAAAAGAAGTTTTAACTAAAGAAATTATTGAGAAGGTTTATAAGATAAAGGTTAATATGATAGAAGATCCTTTGACAGGGAGTCCGCATATAATTCCTATAAGTAGTTATTTTAAAAATAAAGGGAGAAATGAAGGTAATGAGTAAAGTTATTTTAATTACTGGTGCTTGCAGAAGTGGTAAGAGTAGTTATGCAGAAAAGCTTTTAGTGGAAGAAGAGGATGTTCTATATATAGCTACTGCAAAGGCTTTAGACAAAGAAATGGAAGATAGAATAGAAAAACATAAAAGTAGAAGGAATAGTAAGTGGTCTACATATGAAGGTTTTAAGGAATTAGATAAAGTGATAGATAAAACAGATAAAAAGCATGTACTTTTAGATTGTATAACAATATTAGTTACTAATCTAATGTTTGATAGGTATGAGGATTTTGATGATATTACTATGGAACAAGTAGATGAGATTTCAAAGAGTATAAAAGAGGAAGTAAAAAAGATTATTTTAAAAGCAAGAGAAAAGGATAAAAATATTATTATGGTTACTAATGAAGTTGGATGGGGATTAGTGCCGGAATATAAAGTAAGTAGAATTTTTAGAGATATTGCTGGATGGGTAAATCAGTATATTGCTTCATTAAGTGATGAAGTTTATTTATTGGCGTGTGGACTTCCTTTAAAGTTGAAATAAGAAAAGTGCGACGCACTTTTCTTTAGTTTACAGATGACAGTTTACAGTTTACAGTGAAGGAAGTTTTTCTTACAGAAAAACTAACAATAAAAAACAAAAAGCTAGTATAGCCTTGGTTATACTAGCTTTTTGTACTTCATTTTAAATTTTGCATTAGCAAAATATCCTTAACTGTAAACTGTCCACTGTAAACTCTAAACTAGAATAATGTTGCGTCGCAACATTATTCCACTATGAAAATATTATTTGTTGTCTGTTTATATCAATTAAAGTATAATGTAATAGGAATTTTAATTGAACAAATCCAAGTAATATTACAATTGTTGATAATCAGATAAATTTCAAATATAAGAAAAACTTTAGGGAGGAAATTTGATGAGACTTAGGAAGAAGTGGTGGGCCAGACCAGAATTGGAAGCTAGTCCTACATTCAAATCATTAGATGAGGCAAAAGAACTAAAAGGAAAATGGAATGAAGAATTTAAAAATAACAATGATATATATTTGGAATTAGGATGCGGTAGAGGTGGTTTTACAGCTAAAACAGCCCTAAAATATCCTGATAAAAATATAGTTGCTATAGATCTTAAGGATGAAATTTTAGTTATGACCCTTAAAAATATTAATGAGGCTGAAGTTACAAATGTTAGAATTATAGCTATGAATATAGGGGGTATTGCAGAAATTTTTGATAAAAATGAAATAAGTAGAATATATATAAATTTCTGTAATCCATGGCCAAAGGATAGACATAAAAAAAGAAGACTTACTCACACAAGATTCTTAACAGAATATAAAAAGTTTATAAAGAAAGGTACAGAAATTCACTTTAAAACAGATGATTTAGAATTATTTGAAGAATCCTTTGAATATTTTGAGGAAAGTGGATTTGAAATTCTTTATAAAACATATGATTTGCATAATAGTGAATATGCAGAAGAAAATATTATGACAGAATACGAAAGCAAATTTAAAGAAAAAGGAATAAAGAGTAAATTTTTAATTGCTAAGCTTAAGTAGTTAAAGGTATAGATTTTATCTATGCCTTTTTTATTTTACTTATTTTTAACATGCAACCATAAATGTAAAATAAGGTAAAAATCACGTTAACACTCTGTAAAATTACCAATATTTGATTGGAAAGTTGATAAAATAGTAGTTGGGATTTTAAATTTATCAATTATAAAATCTACTGTAATTAAAGGGGGAATATAACATATGAAAAAAATTATTCCTAAGTTGAAAATTCAAAGTATAAAGAAATCTACAACCATAGGAGACATAAGAACTTCTGAAAATAATAAGGATAATATAAATGGTAATAAAAGAGTAAAGCTTATTAATTATATTATCAATATTATAAGAAAAAAAAATAATGTGAGAGAAGACAATAATAAAATAGAAAAGAAAAATAATAAGATCAATTATATACTAAAAAATAAATTCTTATTTAAGAATTTAGGATTTAAAGTAATTGTTCAAATAACTAGCTTAGTTGTTATTATATGTTTAATATTAGGAAGCATTTCATATTATAGAGCATCAAAATCCTTAAAGGAAAATATATACACATCCCTTGAATATAGAGCAGAAGATGGAGCTAAAATCGTAACCTCTATGATAGAGCAGGAAATTAAATCTCTCAGTGTAGTTGCTACAAGGCCAGATATACAGAGTATGAATTTTAATATTCAAAAAGAAGTTCTTATAACGGAAGCAGAAAGACTTGGATATACAAAATTAAGCATTGTTGATAATGAAGGTGTTATACATTTTACTAATGGAAGTACATTCAAAGTAGAACTTAGCAATCCAGAATATGCATACTTAAAAAATGGATTATTAGGTAAAGCAAGTATTTCAAATCCAATAAAGACTGTAGATAATGAAATGGTACTTTCTATTGCGGCGCCTATTAAAAATAGTGGTGGAGAAGTTTTAGGAGTACTACTTGCAGACTTGCCACTTTCTAAACTAAATGTTCTAGTTCAAAAAACCAAGATTAGTAATGAGGGATATGCTTTTGTTATAGACAGTACAGGTAAAAAAGTAGCACATAAAGATATAAATTTAGTATTAAGTGGAGATAATGATATAGAAGAATCACAAAAGGACAAGAAACTAGAGGTTTTAGGAAACATAGAGAAAAGAATGATAGAAAAGGAATATGGTAGCGATATATACATAGATGAATTAGGAAAAGAAATGATAATTTCTTATGCGCCTGTACCCAATACAGACTGGTCATTGGCTTTAACATTACCTAAAAAAGAAGTTTTTAAAGAAGTAGACAATTTAAAGATGAATTTAATAATTATAAGTATAGGGTTTATTGTAATAGGTATCTTAGTTAGTATTGCTTTTGCAAATGATATTAAGAAACCTCTTATAAAGATAGAAAATTATGCAGAAGAATTAGCAGAACGTAATTTGTCTCATAGAATTGTTATAAATAGAAGAGATGAATTTGCTAAAACTGCTATAGCTTTAAATATTGCAGTTGATAAGCTTCAAAAGGTTATTGAAATAGTAAAAAGTGAAAGTGATTATTCATTTAAATCAGCAGAAAAGACTCATCACATGATAAATGATGTAGATTTACTTCTCCAGCAAGTTCAAGGAGCTTCACAAGAAATAGCTGCAGGAATGGAGAGTTGTTCAAGTACTGTAAATGGAGTAACAGAGAGAACTGAATTAGTTAAAAATGAAATTGATGTTACTGTGAAAAATATAAAAAATGGGTTTCAGGTTGCTAAGGAAATAAAGGTTAGAGCAGATAGTATTAAGGATGAGACTTATGAATCAAGAAATAGAATTTTAGAGATATATAAAACTTCTAAAAAAGACCTTGAAAAATCAATTGAAGATGCTAAGATTGTAAATGAGGTTTCAAAAATGGCGGATAGTATTCTTGGAATAGCTAAACAAACCAATTTATTGGCTTTGAATGCTGCCATAGAAGCAGCACGAGCAGGAGAAGCTGGACGAGGTTTTGCTGTAGTTGCTCAAGAGATTAGGAAGCTTGCTGAAGAATCATCTAAAACTGTTGAGGTTATTCAAAATTTAGTAAATAAAGTTTTAGATGCAGTTGATGAACTGGCAGTATCATCAGAAAATATGCTTGATAATATGGAAAGTGAAACCATAAAGGATTATGATAAATTTATAAATATAGGTGAAGAATATAAGAATGATGGAGATATAATTAAGAGCACAATTGAGAACTTTACATATGCTGTGGATAATATTTCTTCATCTATAGAGGAAATTGCAAAAAATATGCAGGAAATAACCATATCTGTTAACCATGCAGCTGCAGCATCATCAAACATTGGAGAAAGTATAACAGAAATAACTGAAAAGAATGAACAAATTATTGTAGAATCTGATATTAATGCTAAAAGTGCGCATAAACTTTTAGAAGAGGTAAATAAATTTAAAACAAATGTATGATTTTGTAATATTATAAAGTGAAATTTAATTCAGTGGTAGCTCTTAGCTAACTTTTGCAGAAAAGATGGCTAAGAGTTATTAGTCGTTGGATAAATATTTATATTTAATAGAATAATAAAAATATATAGTTAGATTGTATGAAAATTGACATAGGAGGATTACTATGGTTAAGTTAGGATTAATTCATTATATCTATGTAACTATGATTTTTATTATATTACTAATAATGTTATTAAAAAAAGACGTTGTACTTCCTTGTATAGCTGCTATTGGAATAATAGGATATGTATTTTCAGGAAGCTTATTAAAGGCTGTTCAAATTATATTTAATGCAATTGTTGTATCAGGGCGAGAATTTATAGAAATAATAATTATTATTTCACTTGTTAATGCTATGTCTAAAATTTTGAAGGATATGGGTGCTGATGAACTTATGATAAAGCCTATTAAGAAGCTTATGGTAAACAGTAGTACTTCTTTCTTTGTATTAGGAGGTACTATGATGATTATTTCTTGGTTTATATGGCCAACACCTGCTGTAGCTTTTATTGGAGCTATAATGGTACCAGCAGCAATAAGTTCAGGTCTTCCAGCAATCTGGGCGGCAGTAGCTTTAGATCTATTTGGCAATGGGGCAGCTTTATCTAGTGATTATTTTATACAAGCGGCGCCTGCTATAACTTCTAAAACAGCAGGGATAGATGATCCTTTTCAAATAATTAAAGCAAGTGTTCCACTTTGGGCAGTGATGACTGTAGTTACTGTAGCAGTAGCCTATGGAATTATGAATAAGGATATTGAAAAAAATTACAGAGAATATATAAAGGCTTCTGAAGAGAATATTAAAAATATTGAACCAAGCTTTGGAACAAAATTAATTGCTGTTATAACTCCTGCTGCATTTTTCTTTGATATAATATTTATGTATATATATAAGCTAAAGGGCGGAAATGCTACAGCTCTTATTGGAGGAACAGCAGTAATTATTATGTCTGCTGCAGTAATAATTAAATATAATTTTAAAAATGCATTAGGAAAGATTACTGGATATATTATAGATGGATTTATGTTTGGAATGAAGGTATTTGCTCCTATAATTATTATAGGAGCATTTTTCTTTCTTGGAAGTAAAGAAACAGCAAGTACGGTATTTCAAGTAGAAACTGAGGGGTTCTTAACAGAGATAGGAATGTATATTTCAAGTAAGGTTCCACTATCAAAAATCTCTGTTATTTTAATGCAAACTGGAATTAGTGCTATGCTAGGTGTAGGTGGTTCGGGTTTTTCAGGTCTGCCTTTAGTTGGTACTCTAGCTCAGGTATTTAGTGGTTCTATAGGTATCAGAAAAGAAGGGATAGCCGCTTTGGGTCAAATAGTTACAATATGGATTGGTGGAGGAACAATTATACCATGGAGTGTTGTTCCTATAGCGGCTGTTTGTAATGTTGAACCTTTTGATATTGTAAGAAAAAATCTTATTCCTGTTTTGTTAGGTATTACAGCAACAATAATTTTTGCAGTAATATTGCTATAAATTTAATATATAATAATCTAAGAGAAAATTATAATTGAGAGGGAGGAATTTTTGTGAAAAAAGTTGTAGTTTTTTTAGCAGAAGGTTTTGAAGAAATCGAAGCTCTTACTGTTGTAGACCTTTTAAGAAGAGCAAATGTTATTTGTGATACATGCTCCTTGAAAGAAAAGCAAGTTAAGGGGGCACATGATATAATAATTGAGGCAGATAAGGTGATTGATGAGTTAGATATAATAGAATATGATGGAATAATATTACCAGGTGGAATGCCTGGATCTACAAATTTAAAGGAATGTGAGAAAATTGTAACTTGGGTTAAAGAATTTAATGAAAAAAGAAAGCTTATTGCAGCAATTTGTGCGGCACCTATTGTTTTAGGAGAAGCTGATATTATTAAAGGTAGAAAAGTTACTTCATATCCTGGATTTGAAGGAGAGTTGAAAGAGGCTATTTACTGTGAAGAGATAGTTGTAGAAGATAATAATATTATTACTAGCAGAGGACCTGCAACTGCTATATATTTTGCTTTAAAGCTTATAGAAAGGCTTGTAGATAAAGATACATCAAATATGTTAAAGGAAGGAATTATGCTTGAATTTGTAGAAGAAAATATTTTATCTAAAGAATAGGTTGGAAAATCTATTCTTATTTTTTTATATTGAAAAAGATTTGAAAAAGTGTTATTGTAGAAGTGAATATATGAATATATATTCATATAATAGATTAAAGGAGGATTTTATGAAAAAAAATAATGAAGTTACAGAAATAGAATTTTGCAAATGCAATGAAATACACAATGATATTGTTTGTAAGGTAGAAGAAAACATGATATCAGAGGAGACAAGCAGTATTTTAGCTGAATTCTTTAAAGTCTTAGGAGAGCCCACAAGAATAAAAATTTTATATGCCTTATCTATAAATGAAATGTGTGTATGTGATATAAGTAAGCTGCTTAATATGAGTCAATCAGCAGTATCGCATCAACTGAGAGTATTAAGAGCTGCAAGACTTGTTAAATATAGAAAAGAAGGAAAAGTAGTTTATTATTCTTTAGATGATGAACATGTGGAAAATGTATTCAGGCAAGGACTTGACCATATAGGGCACTAAATTTAGAGAAAAGATAACAGTGAATAAAGAAAAAATAGACAGTAATTAAAAATAAGAAAAAATAGGTGAAATATAGAATAAGATAACAAAGGAATGAAAAATAGCGGTTATAAAAATAGAAACTAAGGGGAGGGAGAAAAGTGGAGATAAAAAAAGAATTGCTGTTAGAAGGACTACATTGTGCAGGGTGTGCATCTAAAATTGAGGATAGAGTTAGAAACTTAGAAGAAGTAAAAGAGGCTGCTTTAAATTTTGCAACATCTACTTTAATTATAACTGCAGATAGAAAAGATATATTAACAGTTGTGGAAAAAACTACGAATATAGTTACAAATTTAGAACCTCACACAAAGATTATTGATAAAGAAAGATTAAAAGATAGCAATGAGGATATAGGTGTAAATTGTGGATGCCGTGATAATGGACATGCTACTGTTAATAAAAATCTGAGTATTATTGAGAATAGCAATAAACATGGTTATTTAGTAGGTAATATTGATAACAACCAAAAAAGGTTGTTAAAGTTTGGAATTGGAATAACATTTTTTATATTAGCTAAATTCTTAGAAGGACAAACTTTTAGTATTCTAATGTATTTAGTTAGTTATTTAATAATTGGAGGGGAGATTTTAACGCTATCTTTTAGAAATATTCTAAGAGGAGAGGTTTTTGATGAAAATTTCTTAATGAGTGTAGCTTCCATAGCTGCTTTTTCAGTAGGAGAGTATCCAGAGGCAGTAATGGTAATGTTTTTATATGAGATAGGAGAGTATTTTCAAGAGCGTGCAGTTAATTCATCTAGAAAATCTATATCTAGTTTAATGGATATAAGACCAGAGTATGCTAATTTGAAAATAGAAAATGATATTAAGAAGGTATCTCCAGATAGAGTTAATATTGGTGATATAATTATTGTAAAACCTGGAGAAAAAGTACCTCTAGATGGAGTAATAATAGAAGGAAAATCGGCAGTAGACACTTCAGCTCTCACAGGAGAATCAATTCCAAGAGATGTTAAAGTAGGAGAAATTATTTTGAGTGGTTTTATAAATATAAGTGGTTTACTTACTATAAAAGTTAATAAAAGCTTTAAGGAATCAGCAGTTTCGAGAATTCTGGATTTAGTACAAAATGCTGCTACTAAAAAAGCAAAAGCTGAAAAATTTGTAACTAAATTTGCAAAATATTATACTCCAGCAGTGGTAATTACTGCTTTAGTGATAGCTGTATTACCTCCAATTGTAAAAGATGGAGATTTTTCAACTTGGGTATACAGAGCAGCTACCTTTTTAGTTGTTTCCTGCCCATGTGCTCTTGTAATATCAGTACCTTTAGGATATTTTGCTGGAATTGGAGCATCATCAAAAGCAGGAATTTTAGTTAAGGGTGGTAATTATTTAGAAGCACTAACGGATGTATCAGTAGTGGTTTTTGACAAAACAGGAACTCTTACCAAAGGTAATTTTAAAGTTACAGATATAATGCCAAAACAAAATATTAATAAGGAAGAATTATTAAAGTATACAGCATATGTAGAGAGTTTCTCAAATCACCCAATAGCTAAGTCTATAATAGATGAATATACAGGTGAATTGCATAAGGCTAATATAAAAAACTATAAAGAAGTTACTGGTAATGGAGTTGAAGCGGTTGTAAATGGGATAAGAGTAGCTAGTGGAAATAAAAATTTCATAGAAGCTTTAGGAATAAAATGTGATGAGGTAAATGATAATGGAACTGTAGTATATACTGCTATAGATAATAAATATGCAGGATATATTGTAATAAAAGATGAGATTAAGAAGGATTCTGCTTCAGGAATTAGAATGTTAAAAGAGAGCGGAGTTAAGAAAATAGTTATGCTAACAGGGGATAGAAAAGAAAATGCGGAAGCTGTTTCTGAGAAGCTAAAAATACAACATGTTTATGCTGAATTATTACCACATGAAAAAGTTGATAAGTTGGAAGAGTTATATAATGAAAAAAATCACAAAGAAAAATTAGTTTTTGTTGGAGATGGAATAAATGATGCTCCAGTATTAGCTAGAGCAGATATAGGAATAGCAATGGGTGCAGTAGGTTCAGATGCAGCTATAGAAGCAGCAGATATAGTAATAATGAACGATGAGCCCTCTAAGATAGCTAGTGTTATTAAAATAGCCCAAAAAACTAAAAAAATAGTTATGCAGAATATATACTTTACTTTGAGTGTTAAATTACTAGTGCTATTTTTATCAGCTTTTGGAATTGCTTCAATGTGGCTTGCTGTGTTTGCAGATGTGGGAGTTGCATTAATTGCTGTATTTAATTCTATGAGAATATTAAAGTTCAGTTGATAACTGAAAATGGAAAGTTGAGAGTTAGTAACGAATTTCATTTATAGAAAAATTAAGAACTATATTTATAAGAGTAAAAAACATAAGTGTAAAGTTTTAAATAGACTTTATACTTATGTTTTTTTATTTTAATAGTCTAAGTCTATACGCTTTGTTTTATATAAAACTTATGCAATTGAGAAACTAAAAGATTTCAAATACTTTTAGCGATTTAAAGATATAGTTCTATCTAAAGCATTATTTATAGCACCTTTATCAAATCCAATAACTACTTCTCCATTTATATCAATGACAGGAACAGTTTGTTGTCCGGAGAGTTCGATCATATTCTCTCTTTCCTCTCTATCTAAAGCCACATCTACATAAATAAAACGAGCATTTTTAGATTTTAAATAATCCTTAACCTTTTCAGACCAAGGACATGTTGGTGTAGAATATACTTTTATCATATTTTAGTCCTCCTTTTATTTTGGATTATATATTTTCCATGTTAAAGGCTGCAATTGTACCATATGATATAGCTATATTTAGTTCTATGAATATTTTTAAGCGTATATCTCTAACAGCAAATACACCCTCTATATTAGTTTGCATATTTTAATCAGTTTCTATGTAGTTTGAATAAATTAGTTTTGCAAAATGTCTAAAAATATATAGAAAAAAGAAATTTCACATACACTTTAAGTGTATGTGAAATTAAAGATATGAAGGATGATGCTATATTAGAAAATATTTTTAAACTTAATTTAATGCTTCAAAAAAACCAGAATATAGAAATAAAAGATGTTAACATTATCTTGTCGGGGAAATGTGCGGAATGTAATAAATAATGAAAAAGCATATAACAAAGATGAGTTTAAATGATACTGATAATCATTATGTTGTAAACCTTATTAATTATTAAAAAAAATATTAAATAAGCCTTTGTTTATAACTCTAAATGTGATAATATATAGGTGATAAGTTTGCCTTAAGGCAAAATACATAAAAATATAAAAATGGAGGGGTTTATTATGGCATTTAAAATTACAGATGCATGTGTAAGCTGTGGAGCTTGCGTTTCAGAATGTCCAGTAGGAGCAATTAGTCAAGGAGATGATCAATTCAATATTGATGCAGGTTCTTGCATAGATTGTGGAGCTTGCGCTAATGCTTGCCCAACAGGAGCTATAGTTCAAGAATAATAAAAAAATAAAAAGTAAGTTGCTTTAAGCAACTTACTTTTTTTATGCCTATAAATAATTCATATTTAACTATTGAATTAATTAACATTAAGGTATATAATGATACTGAAAATAATTCTCATTATCATATATTATTTTTCTATTCATTGATTTAATTTTTCAAAATATAGGTTTAATAAGGGGGACAAAATGAAGAAAATAAGAGAAAAATTATTAATATTAATTATAATTATAGGAGTTACTAATTGTATATTTACTGGAAGTTTTATAGTGAATATAGGAAATGCTGAAATAAAAGAAAGTTTACAAAGTACATATTACAATAATCTTAGAATTAAAACATTAAGTGCAATGGCATTTTGCATAGTTGCATGGATTATTTTATCTATAATTTTAACAAAAATTATTATGAAAAAATTTAGAGTTGAAGAATTAATGATAAATAAAATAATAGATCTAGATTTTAAAGATGAGGAAATAGTAGATGAAGATGCTTACAAAAAAGGAACAGTATTTGAGAACATAAGACGAGTAAAGTATGAAATTAAAAAAATGATAGTAGGTGTAAGAGATAATTCATGTACAATAAGTAATATATCTGAAGAAATTTCTTTACATACTAATCAGGTATCAAACTCTTTTGAGAATATTGAAAAAGCTATTGAAGAGATAGCAGAAGGAATACAAAAACAAGCAACTAATACTCAATTTGGTGAAGAAAGAATGGTAGACCTTACAGAAGAAATTGAAAGAGCTACTCAAAATTTTGGAGAGATAAAGAACAAATCTATGAAGGCACAAGAACTTAATTACAAAGGTGTAGAAGCAATAGAAATTCTTAAAGACAAGTTCACAGTAAATGAAGAAGCTGTAGTAAAATTAGAAAAAAATATTGGTTATCTTAAAGATAAGTCAGAATCTGTAGGAAATATAATACATACTATAAAATCAATTTCAAAGCAGACAAATTTACTTGCGTTAAATGCTGCAATAGAAGCATCGAGAGCAGGGGAGGCAGGAAAAGGTTTTGCTGTTGTAGCGGATGAAATAAGAAAACTTGCGGAACAAACAGTGTATGCTACTAATGATATAGAGAATATAATAAGTGAAATTCAAGAAGAAATTAATGGAGTTAAAATTAATATGGATAATGAGATTAATGCTTTACAAGGAGCAAGTATATCTCTAGATATAGTAAGTGAAATTTTTCAAGCTATAGAAGAGTCTATTTTAGATATGACTTTTGGAATAAATATTTTGCATAGGCAGATTGAAGGTGTTGAAGAAAATAATAAAAGTGTTTTACAAAGCTTTAAAGAAACAGCAAGTGTATCTCAGCAGCTGGCTGCTTCTAGTGAAGAGATTTTTTCATCTATAGAAAATCAAAATATTGGAATAATCAATATAATACAAAAGGTAGATTACTTAAAGAAGGCTGAATTTGGATTGAAAATGGCTATTTCTAATATTAAAGCATAATAACATGTATAAGCATTTGTAAAGGAGAATAAGTGTGGAGATGGTGGCTAAATATTATTTTACAGAAATTCCATCCTTTCATATATTTAATGCATTTTCTATGGCGCTTGATATTGCAGAGGGGAAAAATATTAATCATGCTAAGAGAGTGGCGTATACATCTATAAGAGTGGCAAGAACCTTAGGATTAGATGAGGAAGAAGTTAAAAAAATATATTATGCTGCAATAATGCATGATATAGGAATTAATCAAAATAGGATAAGTATGTATAATAATGACTTAAAAAGTAAAATACATTGTAAACAAGGAGAAGATATAGTAAGGAAATTAAGATTACCTAAAGAGGTACATACAACTATAAGATATCATCATGAAAACTGGGATGGCACGGGACCTTTTGGGCTTTCAAGGGATAAAATACCTCTGTCATCTCAAATTGTTTATTTGGCAGATCAATTTGACTCTATATTTAATAATAAAATGAATTATTCACAGGCTAGAATTGAATTAACTAATATAATTAAAGAAAAGAAGAAAAAGCAATTGAGTTCTGAAGTTGTTGATGGATTTATAAAAATGTGTGAAGAAGAAAGATTTTGGTTAGATTATAAATTTGATAATTTTGATGAGATTTTGAATAGGGTTTTACCTAAAGAAACAGTTAAGATTAATTTAGAAATGCTGGAAAATATTTCAGAAGTTTTTGCTCAAATTATAGATAATAAAAGTGAATTTACTCATGATCACTCAAGAGGTATAGCAAACAAAATGAAAGAAATTACTTCTTTTTTAAATTATGATGAGATTACCCAGAGAAAGTCATATATAGCAGGACTTTTGCATGATCTTGGGAAAATAGCAGTACCCAATAGTATTTTAAACAAACCAGGAAAACTAAGTAAACAAGAGAGATATATAATTAATATACATCCTTATTATACAAAATTAATATTAGACCAAATACCGGGAATTGAAGATATAACTTCTTGGGCTGCAAATCATCATGAGAGAGTTGATGGTAAGGGGTATCCGGAAAGGTTAAGTGAAAAGCAACTTGGAAAGATTGAAAGATTGATGTGCGTATGTGATGTATATCAAGCACTAACTGAAGATAGACCCTATAGAAAGGGGATGAAAGATTCTAAAAGTTGGGATATTATTGACAGTATGGTTAAAGATGGAGCTTTATGTTCTTTAGCTAGTAGAAAGGTTAGACTAGCATTGAAATAATAGAAATTTTTAATATAAAAAGGACAATATAATCATTATATGAAAATGATATTCATTACTATATAGAATACCATAAAGGGGGAGTAATTATGCTTATGAATTTGCTTTATGAAATATCAAAAGGAGGAGCTTATTCAGATATTAAAGTTGCTGAAAAACTTGGAACAAGCGAAGAAATGGTAATTCAAGTAAAAAACCAATTAGAGCGTATGGGGTATATAGAGAAATATAAACCAAGCTGTGATAGTGGATGTTCTGGAGGATGTGCTGGTTGTAGTTGCTCTAATGATCCTCAAATAAGAATGTGGTCTATAACCGAAAAAGGTAAAAAAGCAGTTGAGAAATTTTCAAAATAAAGATTTAGATGGAGAAGAGTACAAATATGAAATAATTTATATTTGTGTTCTTCTCCATTTTTTTAAATTGTATACTGAAAGTCTAATTCTATTCTTCAGGTACAGGAGCCCCAACAGGGCATACATTTGCACATGCACCACAATCTATACATGTGTTTGGATCTATAACATAATATTGATCACCCTGGCTAATAGCATTAACAGGACATTCAGGTTCACATGCTCCACAGCTTACGCAAGAATCTTTAATCACAAAAGCCATAAAAAAACCTCCTCAAACTTATTTTCACATTTATATAATGTACTTTAAATAGCTATTATATACCTATTTAATTAAAACAAATATAATATATAATTTCATAATGCAAACAATATAATAAGTGCAATAAGTGGTTATAAAAGTACAATAAATGAAATATAAGGGAGAGATAATGAGTGAATGATGAACTAATGAATAATTTTTTTCATATAATAGATGAATTTGATGATAAAAGCTATTTGTTATCATTTATAGCATATAATGCAGCACCAACTATAGCAAAACAAAAAGCGTCATATCTTATAATTTTTCATGAAAAAGGAAAAAGAAATTTATACAATCTATGGGAAACGTATAAAAAAGATGTAAAAAAAGAAGTTAGTATGAGCGTTTATGAATTAAAAAGGCTTCAAAATAGTACTGCAGTACTATTTTATAATGAAGAAGATATAAAGAATATATTAAGTGAATATAGATATATGAAGTTTTTAAAGGAGTTAGGTTATAGTACTCATATGTCTGTAGATGAGAGTTTGTTATTGCTAAAACAAAGATATAAAACAGTATGTCCTCATGAAATTAGAGTATTTTTAGGATATCCTATGGAAGATGTCATAGAATTTATTAAAAATCCTGATAGTCAGTGTTTAATGTTTGGGTATTGGAAGGTTTATCATAATATTAATTATGCTAAAAAAAAGTTTGAAAAATATGATAAATGTAAAGAAAAGGTTGCAAGGCTTATATTACAAGGAATTAAACCCAGCATAATAATAAATTATATATAGTTTTATAAAAAAATTATAATGAGGATGTTTACAAATAAAGAAATTTATCATATACTATAAATGAAATTGAAATTCATTATCAATTATAAGGGGGATAAGTATATGAAAAAAGTAAGCATTATTTATTGGAGTGGAACAGGAAATACAGAGATAATGGCAAAAGCAATTGCTGAGGGAGCAAAAATAGATGAGGTAGATGTTTCATTGTTAAATGTTAGTGAGGCCTCAGTTGATAACGTGCAAAACTCAGATGTATTAGCACTAGGATGCCCATCAATGGGAGCTGAGGTATTAGAAGAAGCTGAAATGGAACCTTTTGTAGAGTCTATTCAGTCAGTAATTAAAGGTAAAAAACTAGCTTTATTTGGTTCTTATGGTTGGGGAGATGGAGAATGGATGAGAAATTGGGTTGAAAGAATGGAAAATTATGGAGCTAAATTAATTGATGATGAAGGACTAATGGCAAACTATGAACCAAATGAAGAAGTTCTTAGTAATTGCAAAGAACTTGGCGAAAGATTAGCACAAGCTTAATAATAGCATACAATATAGTATATAAACTAATATAGGTGTGGAATTTTAAAAAATTAAAATTCCACATAGTTGATAATGAATAGTTAAAAGTAAATGATTGAGGGAGGATGGATTTTATGAGTAAAACTTTAATAAGAGAATTTATGAGTACAATAAATAAACATGATGATAAAAATTATTTAATTTCAACAATAGTATATAGTGCAGCACCAACTATTGCAAAGGAAAAAGTATCTTCTCTCGTTGTTTTCAATAATAATAATAATAAAAGGAATTTATATAAACTTTGGGAAAAATATAAAAAAGAAATTGAGATAGAATTTCCATTTAAATTTTATGAACTTAAGAATAATGATAAGGTTGCAGTTGTATTATTCTATAATGAAGAAAGATTAAATAAAATTTTGTTAGAAGAAAAAAATTTAAATTTTTTAAAAAGATTTGGATATAAAAATAATATGAATATAAAAGAATGTCTAAAATTATTAAGTGATAGGTATGAAAATGCTTGTCCTCACGAAATAGGTATTTTCTTAGGATATCCTATAGATGATGTTATTGAATTCATAGATTGTCCTAATAAACAGTGTCTAATGCTTGGATATTGGAAGGTATATCATAATCTAGAAAAAGCTAAGGATATCTTTAAAAAATATGATATGGCTAAAGACAAAATGATTAATTTACTTATCCAAGGTGTGGAGCCTTATAGCGTTATAAGTAATTTTTAGAAATTTATTATTGACAAATATATTGAAAAAGAGTATCATTTACAGTAAGATGATAATGTTTATCATTTTCAAAAGAAAAAAGAAATCATTTGCGTTTTATTAAGATTATTAATGTTGTGCTGTTAATGAGGGGGGAGACAGGAAATTATGGCTAAAAGCTTAAATGAGATTGGAGTAGGTTCTAAGACGAAAGTTACATCAATTTCCAAAGATGCTAATGTTAGAAGACGTTTAATGGATATGGGGATAATTCCAGGAATACAAGTTGAAGTATCAGGAAAAGCTCCGCTTGGAGATCCAATTGAAGTATTAATAAGAGGTTACAAACTTACACTTAGAAAGAACGAAGCTATGTGTATTACAGTAGAGTAAGATTAGGAGGGAAGGTTATGTCAGCAATGCCTTTGATTTTTGTAAATAAAGGTGAAAAAGCTAGAGTAGAACAAATAAATGGCGGTGATACTTTTAGTAAAAAAATGATGGAAATGGGATTTTATAAAGGAATGGAAATTGAAATCATAAGTAATGATAATGGACCACTTATAATAGGATTAGATGGAAGTCGCATAGCACTTGGTAGAGCTATGGCGCAAAGGATTATGGTTCAAGCTAGTTAATATTAAAAAGGAAACTTATTTTTAAATTATAAAGAAAAGTAATTTTTTTGAAGAATGATTGATAATGAATATCACAATCATATATACAGTTTGAATTAGTTGATAGGGGGAGAAGAATGAGTACAATAGCATTAGTAGGAAATCCTAACTGTGGAAAGACTACTTTATTTAATGCCTTGACAGGTTCAAGACAGCATGTTGGCAACTGGCCAGGCGTTACAGTAGAAAAAAAAGTCGGAAAATTAAAATATAAGGGCGAAGATCAAGAAATAGTTGATTTGCCAGGTACATATAGCCTTGGAGCATACTCTGAAGATGAATTTGTTGCAAGAAATTTCATTATAAAGGATAAACCAGATGTAGTTGTAAATGTAGTTGATGCAACAAATATTGAAAGAAATTTATATTTAACAACTCAGCTTCTTGAAATGGACACAAAAGTAATTGTTGCTTTAAACATGATGGATGAAGCTAAGAGTAGAAAAATAGATATAGATGTAAATAAATTATCAAAAGAATTAGGAATACCAGTTATTCCTATTATTGCTACTAAAAAAGAAGGTATAGATAAGCTAATTGCTAAAATGATAGAGTATGCAAAAGAAGGAGAAGTTGAAAAAGTACAAATTGCTTATGGAACAGAAATTGAAAATGAAATTTCAATTTTAAAAGCAGCTATTGAAGAAAGTGCAGCTTCACTGGAGTACCCATCAGAATGGACAGCTATAAAATTATTAGAAAATGATGAATATATGCTAAGTAATGTAAAAGAAATTGGGAATGTAAAAAAAGTACTTTCAAAATTAGATGAAAGCATTAAAAATATAACAAAATCTTTTGGATATGAACCAGAGATGGCGATTGTTGATAAGAGATATGAGTTCATAGGTAACATAGTAAATAAATCTGTAAAAAAATCAGAAAAATATGCAGAAACTGCATCAGATAAAATTGATAAAATAGTTACTAACAAATGGTTAGGTATTCCTATATTTGCTTTAATAATGTACATATTATATCAGGCAACTTTCGTTGGAGGACAATATTTATCAGATACATTAGATGAAGGAATGGGCGGTCTAGCTGAAACAGTAGGAAATATGCTTGCTAACTCTGGTGTTTCGGAAATGGCAACTTCATTTATAACTGACGGTCTTATAGGTGGTGTTGGTGCAGTTGCTGTATTTCTTCCGATAATAATGGTTATGTACTTTTTGATTGGTATATTAGAAGATAGTGGATACATGGCTAGAGCTGCTTATGTTATGGATAGAGTAATGAGAGCATTAGGTCTACATGGAAAAACTTTCGTAACGATGATAATAGGAAGTGGATGTAATGTTCCAGGAATTATGGCTGCAAGAACACTAGAAAGTAAAAAGGATAGAATGATAGCAATACTTATTAATCCTTTTGTTTCATGTGGTGCAAGATTACCTATATATATGGTATTTACAGCAGTATTTTTCCCTGAAAATGGTGGTACAGTATTATTTATTCTTTATGTAGTAGGAATTCTTATGGCTTTGTTAACGGGTAAAATATTTAGTAAAACTTTATTTAAAGGAGAGTCTTCTTATTTTGTAATGGAACTTCCTCCATATCGTATACCATCTGTTAAAAATGCATTAATGCTTATGTGGCAAAAAGCAGGAGCATTTTTGAAAAAAGCAGGAATGATTATTTTCCCAGTTGTAACATTACTTTGGATATTATCTGTACTTCCATTTGGTGTTGAACAGTATAGTGAAGCATCAATTTTAGGAAGATTAGGAGCAATGGTAGCGCCAATATTTAAGCCAGCGGGATTTGGAACTTGGCAAGCTGGTGTAGGGTTGTTTACAGGTATTATAGCCAAAGAAGCGGTTGTTGCTACTCTTGGAATGGTATATGCGGGTGTTGAAGAAGGAGCTAAACTTAATGCAGCAATACAAGGAGCATTTACGCCACTTACAGCATGTGCATTTATGGTAATGACATTATTATATACTCCATGTGCAGCTGCATTAGGAGCAATAAAAAGAGAAACAAATTCATATAAATGGACTTTATTTTCAGCACTTTATACTTTTGTAATAGGTTGGATTGCAGCAGTGCTTGTATTCCAAATAGGAAGATTGCTTGGATTCCAGTAGAAAATAGAGTTAAAATATAAGGATAATCTGTAGATTATCCTTATATTTTAAAAACAGTTGATAATAATAGTCAATTAAAAATAAAATTAATTAGGAGGGGGAAAACCATGAGCGTTTTAGTTGTTGGCGGGGATAGATTAGGAAATATAAAGGATAATTTAAAGCAAACTGGATTTGAAGAGATTAGTCATTTATCTGGACGAAAAAAAAGTCAAAAATCTATAAGGATACCTGAAAATACTGATGTAGTTTTAGTGTTAACGGACTTTGTTAATCATCAGATAGCTAAAGCTATAAAAAAACAAACAAAAGACAATAATACTAAAATTTTATTTGCCAAAAGATCTTGGAGTCATATAGAGGAATCTTTAATAAAATTTTATAATAACAATTAGCAAGAATAATATATAATAATAAAAGCTTAAATGTAGAAAGTATTAAATTATCCTTCACAAAGGATACATTTTATATCTATATTTAGGCTTTTATTTGTTGTTTATAATTTATTCTTTTAGCATACTTTTGTTAATTTATTTGAAACATTTTTGTAATATTTTATACAAAAGTATGGTGTAGAATATATTTTATGAGAGTTTATGGATATACTTAACAAATAGTTTTATGAACAAAATTATTTGTTATATTGATAAGAAAATAGTAGAGTGATACAATGAAAGATAGGACAAAAAATTTATAAAGTAGGTGAATTAGTGGATTTTACAGGAAAAGTAGCAGTGATTACTGGTGGAAGTAGAGGAATTGGAAAGAGTATAGCAGTAGAATTTGCAAAGCTTGGAGCTACTGTAGTTATAAATTATAAAAGTAATGATAATGCTGCTGAACAAACCTTATGTGATATTAAGTCTTTAGGTGGTTATGCAGTGGCTATAAAAGGAGATATTAGTGATTACAAAGTTGTAAAGAATATGATAGATGATATAATCAGCAGATTTGGAAAAATAGATATACTTGTAAATAATGCAGGAATATCTAAAATAGGACTTTTCATAGATATGGAAGAAAAAGAGTTTGATGATATTATAGGAACTAATTTAAAGGGAATTTTTAATACCTGTCATAATGTTTCAAAATATATGCTTAAGGAAAGAAAGGGAAATATAATTAATATTTCATCTATTTGGGGTGGAGTAGGAGCTTCTTGTGAAGTGTTATATTCTGCTTCGAAAGGAGGAGTAAATTCTTTTACAAAAGCCCTTGGAAAGGAACTCGCAGCTTCAGGTATAAGGGTTAATGCAGTACAACCAGGAGTTATAGATACAGAGATGAATAAATGGCTGTCAAAAGAAGAAAGAGAAAGCCTAATAGAAGAAATACCTATGATGAAATTTGGGAGAGGAGAGGATATAGCAAAAATTGTTACATTTTTAGCAAGTGACAATGCTCAATATATTACTGCACAAGTTATAACTGTAGACGGAGGATATGTATAAAGTTAAATTTTGAAGTTGAATGAAAATTAGGTAAAGGGGAGTTTAGTGTGTTAAATTCTTTTAAGAAAAAAATAATAGCAGGCTTTATTTTAGTAACACTCATATGTGTAGTATTACTTGCATCAGTTTCATTATATGATACAAATAAAGCACTTTCAAATCAAATGGAGAAAACGGGACAAACTATTGCCAAAATTGCTGAAAATACTGTTAGTGAATTAAATGTTGATGATACTAATAAAATTAGTGAAATTTTTAGGCATATTAAGGAAGATGGAGATGGAGAGATAGTATATATTTCTTTAGCTGACGAAAATTTAAGATTATTATCACATAGTGATTCTTCTCTAGTAGGAACTACTGCAGCGAAGAATGAAATGTTTGATAAAGCATTTAATGGTGAAATAGTAGGTGGATTTTACGAAAGAGCTGATGGGCAACTTGTCTACAATGTTTCTATGCCTTTTTATGATGGAGATAATATTGTAGGAATGATTTCAGTTGGTATTTCTACAGATGGAATGAATAAAATTTTTGCACAACATATTAAAGTAATATTAATTATAGCCTTTATAGTAATAGCTTTAGCATTAGGAATAGCTTTTATTATTTCAGGAAAAATAGCAGAACCATTAAATTTAATAGTAAGAAGAATGGAAAAAGTAGCAGATGGTGATTTTACTGTAGAATTTCATGCAAAATCTGATGATGAAATTGGAAAGCTTATGAAAGCTTTAGATTATGTCATGGCTACATTAAGAGATGTAATATGTAGAATACAAAATGCTGCAGGTAATCTGGATAGTGTTTCTCAGAATCTGTCTGCTTCCAGTGAAGAGATTGCAGCTTCAGGAGAACAAGTATCAAGAAGTGCTGAAGAGGTTGCAAAGGCTTCAACTGAGCAAGCAGTTAGTATTAGTGACACTTCAGAATATGTAGAGAATTTTTCAAAACATTTAGATTTAATATACAATGGAATGGATAAGGTTGCAAAGAACAGTAGCAGTATTAAAGAGTCAGCGGATATAGGAGGGAAAGAACTTAAAGCTCTTGTTTCAGTAATAGATGATATGAAGTTAGCCTTTGAGAACTCAGCAGAGAAAATTGCTTTTTTAGATAATAATGTAGGGAAAATAACAGAAGTAATGGATGTAATAAATGCAGTTGCAGAACAAACAAATCTTTTAGCTTTAAATGCAGCTATTGAAGCAGCTAGAGCAGGGGAAGCAGGAAGAGGTTTTTCAGTAGTTGCAGATGAAATAAGAAAGCTTGCTGAGCAGGTTTTAGAATCTTCAAAGAGTATTACAGAACTTGTTCAAACAATAATGGCTAATACAAAAGAAGTTTCTAAAACTACTGAGTTGGTATCCAATAAAATGAAAACAGAAATGAAAACAGTAGATAGCACAGTAGAATCATTTAAACATATAGTTAGTCAGGTTGAAGAAACTTTACCACATATAGAAAATATGTATGCAGCGGTAGATAAGTCAATTGAAGAAAAAAATAGAATTGTTGAAAAAATAGAAAATATAACCTGTGTTTCTCAGGAAACAGCAGCATCTACAGAAGAAATCGCATCTTCAGTACAATCTCAATCAGCTTCAGTAGAAGAACTTTCAGCTTCAGCAGAAGAGCTAACAAGTATGGCAGATGAATTTGCACAAAGAGTTAGTAGATTTAAAATAGAAAAGTCTAGTGAATAGAAGAAAAAATAAAATTAGAAGATACAAAAATTGAAATATAGGGGTATAGAACATATCTATGCCCCTATGTTTTTTTTTGAATAAAGAAGGATTTTGGAGAAATAAGTCTAATAATATATATGCTAGCATGTATAACAAAGGAGGACTGTTAAATGTTAAATATAACAAAAATAAAATTTAAGTTAAAGAATAAAATATTGATATTTTTTATTAGTTTATTTTTAATATTTGATATTATAGTGTTTACAACATCTTATTTTTCTGAAAAACAGTTAGGGACAGACATATTAATTAATAAGCTTAATTCGGATTCTAAGTTAGGATATATGTATATTGACACAAAATATCCAGGTCATTGGAACCTAGTGGGGGATGAATTGTATAAAGGAGATAAACTAATTAATGATGATAATGAACTTATTGATGTCATAAGTAAACAAACAGAATCTCCAGCTACAATATTTTTAAGAGATACTAGAATAACTACAAGTATTGAGGAAAATGGAAAAAGAGCAGTTGGTACAAAACTTTCTGAAGAAGTAGCAAAGGCAGTATTAAAAGAGGGGAAGGAATTTATAGGAGAGGCAGATATATTGGGTAAATCATATATAACAAAATATACTCCAATTAAGAATAATCAAGGAGAAATTATAGGTATATGGTTTGTTGGTGTAGAAAAAGAATTTTTAAACAAGGAAATATTAAGCAATATGAGAAATCTTCTAATAATAAATTTCATTATAGTATTAATTTCTATAATTTTAGTTGAAGTTTTAACCAAGGGAATAACAAAAAATATCAATTTAATATTAAATACTTTAGAAGAAATTAAAGAAGGAAATCTTAATGTCTTTTGTACTGTCAGCAGCAATGATGAAATTGGAGATATTGCAAATGATTTAAATAACACAACTGTAGAGCTTAAAAATTTGATAAAAGGTATAAATGATAAAACTGAAGAGATAAATATGTCCTGTGAAAATGTTACTTATTCTATTAAAGAAGCTTTTGAAAAAATAGATCTAATAACTAGTTCTACAAGAGAAATAGTTAGAGTAATGGAAGAGAATAATGCTTCTTTAGAAGAAGTAGGAGCTTCCTCACAAGAAATAGCAGAAACAACTATAGATACAGCTGATATTGCTGGAAAGGGAAAGGATAAATCAATTAAAATAAAAGGACAGGGAGAAGAAATAAGTAACAAGTCACAACTATATAGGAATTCAGCCGTTGAAATATTTAAAGTAAAACAAGAGAATATGCTAAAAGCAATTAGAGATGGAAAAATTGTTGAAGAAATTAAAAATATTGCTGAAACTATTGAAGAAATAGCAAGTCAAACAAATTTACTAGCATTAAATGCAGCCATAGAAGCTGCTGGTGCAGGTGAAGCTGGAAGAGGTTTTGCTGTAGTTGCTGATGAGGTTCGCAAGCTAGCAGAGGAATCTACTGAATCCGTATCAGAAATAAAGGTTATAACAGATAAGGTAAAGGGAGCTTTTAATGCTTTATCTGATAGCTCTTCAGAAATTTTAGAATTCATGAAAACAAAAGTTATACCAAATTATGAGGAGACTGTTGAATTTGGAACTCAATATAAAGACAGTGCATTATATTTAAATCATTTTGCTGAAGATATATGGAATAATACAGATCAAATTTCTAAAGCGGTGGAACAAGTTAATTCTGCTATCCAAGAAGTTTCAGGTGCAGCAGAGGAAACTTCATCAAGTTCACAAGAGATATTAAATAATATTGAAAATGTTTTTGTAGTTATGGAAGTAACGAATAAAGAGGTAATAAATCAAAAAGAATTAGCAGCAGAAATAAATAAATCTGTAAAGAAATTTAAAATATAAATAGGAGTAAACTGAAGATGAAATATTTTAAGAGGAATTTTAAAGGAAAAATAAAATTAGGGGTTACTGCAATAGTATTAATTACGATTTTATTAAATGTATGTGGATGTGGAGTTAATAATGAACCAGAAAAAGTAATTTCAAAGCAAACACAAAATACTAAAAAAACAGATGAAAATATTGTTGGAAACGTACAAGTGCATTATATAGATGTTGGGCAAGCAGATAGTATTTTGATTATACAAAATGAACATAGTATGCTTATTGATGGAGGAAATAATGAGGATAGTGAACTTGTTACAAATTATATAAGAAAACAGGGAATATCAAAGTTAGATTATGTGGTGGGAACACATCCACATGAGGATCATATAGGAGGTCTTGATGAAGTAATAAAAGAATTTGGCATAGATACAATATATATGCCTAAAAAAACAGCTACAACTAAAACATATAAGGATGTAATAACAGCTATAAAAAATAAAAATATGAAAATAACTTTGCCAAAGATAGGAAATGTATTTAAATTAGGAGATGCTGAATGTACAATATTAGCGCCGAATAATAAAGAATACGAAGAGGTAAACAACTATTCTATTGTAATAAAATTAGTCTATAAAGATACAAGCTTTTTATTTACTGGCGATGCAGAAGGAGAGTCAGAGAAGGAGATGTTAAGTAGTGGATATAATATTAAGGCTGATGTTTTAAAGGTTGGTCATCATGGAAGCTCATCCTCAACTACAAAGAAATTTTTAAATGAGGTATCTCCAAAGTATGCTATAATATCTTGTGGAAAAGAAAATAAATATGGACATCCTCATAAGGAGACTATACAAGAATTAAATAATAAAAATATTCAAGTATATAGAACTGATGAAACAGGTACAATTATTGTTACAAGCAATGGAAAAGATATTAGGATTAATAAATAATCTGTCGAAAAATATATTTATAAATTTATTGAACAGATAGTGCTAATATGTTAAACTTAAGTGAAGAATAATAGAGCGATTAAGATATCATTACAGGGCATTTTGGAAACTTCATTCAAGCAATATAGTTTTGATAAAGTAAATCGCAATTTAAGAAAGAGGAGATAGTTATAATGGCAGACAAAACATTAGTATGTAAAGATTGTGGAAAAGAATTCATATTTACTGAAGGAGAACAAGCATTTTACAAAGAAAAAGGTTTTGAAAATGATCCTGTAAGATGTCCTGAATGTAGAAAAAAAAGAAAACAACAAAGAAATAACAATAGAAGATAATATGTTAAAATAAATGACTGTTGTATTACAACAGTCATTTTTATAATTCACATTTCATGATTTTGTTTATAATTTCATCAGGGATGTCCAAATTCACATCAAATTGCATTGAGTATTTAATTCCCCATTGATATATGCTATAAAGAACAGGAACAATAGTTTTACCATATTCAGTAAGACTGTATTCTACTTTTGGAGGAACTTGAGGAAATACCTTTCTATTAATAAGACCATCTTCCTCTAGTTCACGTAACTGCTGAGTTAACATTTTTTGAGTTACACCATTGAGTTTTCTTTTTAATTGACTAAATCTAAGAGTTTTATTTCGCAAATTCCATAGGATTACGCCTTTCCACTTTCCACCTATTATATCCATGGTAAGTTCCATGCCGCAACGATAAGTTTTTTCTTGAATTTTTGACATAAATGACCCTTCTTTCTCATTAGTATCATTTTAGATAGTATAGGATGTTAAAATATCTATGGAGTTTAAATAACGATACGTAGTTTTTTATATTATAACATAAAATAAAAAACTATGTATATGTATAAGTATAATTCATAGTAGAGAGAACTTATGGTTTAAATGAAAAAATAATATAGTTTATAGATTTGTTGAGGAAAAATATGTAATCGAAAAGAACTACCTTTGTAAAAGGAAAAAGTATAAGGTGTCAAAAGTATCAATAATAGTATTTGAAAATGATAATGTGTAGTATTATAATGGTATTAATTATACTGGTTAATTATAGTTATTAATTGTTGTAAGTAAAGGTGTACTTCAAGGTAGGTGAAAGAGCATGAAAAATATCAAGAGTAGTGAGGCATTAAAGCTTTTTATTGAAAATTTACCTGAATTAGCTTTTGTTAAAGATAAAGATACAAGAGCATTATATGTGAGTAGAGAGTTTGAAAATCTTCTAAAGGAGCCCTTAAAAAATATAATTGGAAAGACTAATGAAGAAATTTGGCCAAGAAAAGTAGCATATGAAATGACTAAGAATGACTTAGAAGTTTTTAAATTAAGTAATGGACAATACTTGACAACTGAAGAAGAAATAGAAATACATGATAAAAAGCATATATATAAAGGGTATAAGTTTCCAATTGAGTTTAGTGATAAAAATAAGTTTATAGGTGGAATTGTTGTAGATATGACTGAGACTAAGGAAAAAGAAAAAAAACTTAGAGAAAGTTATGAAGAACTTTCTGCTGTATATGAGGAATTGACTGCAACTGAGGAAGAATTAAGAATTCAGTATAATGAGCTGCAGGAAAAGGAAGAGTTACTTAGAAAAAGTGAAGAAAGATATCAACTGGCGTTGCTGGCTTCTAAGGATGGAATATACGATTGGGATATAAAAAACAATACAGTGTTTTATTCTAAAACTTGGAAGAAGATTATTGGATATGAAGAAAGTGAGTTGCCAGATACATATGAAGTATTAGAAAATTTAATACATCCAGAAGAAAGAAAAGCTGTATTAAATGTTAGAAATAAATATCTTAACAGAGAGATTGATAAATATAATATAGAGTATCGCTTTAGAAAAAAAGATGGTTCTTATATTTGGATACAGGATAGTGCACTTGCTATGTGGGATAATGAAGGCAATCCTCTTCGTATTATTGGCACATATACTGATATAGATGGAAGAAAAAAAAGAGAAAAGATAATTTTTAATATGGCATATTATGATTCACTAACAGGATTGCCTAATAGAAGATATTTTGAAAAAATATTAAAAAATATTTTGGCATTTAATGAAAATTCATATAAAGCTAATAAGGGTATAGTTTTATTTTTGGATTTAGATAATTTTAAAAATATAAATGATACACTAGGGCATGATGTTGGAGATAAGCTACTAAAAATTATTGCTAATAAACTAAAAGAAGTGTTAAGAAAAGAAGATATTATCTCAAGATTTGGTGGAGATGAGTTTTTAATACTTCAACCTAATATAAGCACATATGAGGAAGCTGTGGAAAGTGTTAATAGAATTATAGATATATTTAAAGACTTGTGGATATTAGGAGAACATAAGCTTTATATTACTCCCAGCATAGGAATCACAGTATATCCTGATGATGGAGAAGATGTAAATATAATTTTAAGAAATGCAGATACTGCAGCCTATGATGCAAAATTTTCAGGAAAGAACGGATATAAATTTTTTGAAAAATCAATGTTTGATCAAGTGCTTAGAAAGACAGAAGTTGAAAAAGCTTTAAGGGAAGCTGTAAAAAATAATGAGTTTGAGTTATATTATCAGCCGCAGGTAGAAGTAAGTACAGGAAGAATAGTTAGTCTTGAGGCACTTATGAGGTGGAAAAATCCTGAGTTAGGCTTTGTTTCACCAGTGGAATTTATTCCAATAGCAGAAGAGACAGGTCTTATTGTTGATATTGGAGAATGGGTAATTAGAGCTGCATGTAAGCAAAATAAAGAGTGGAAAAATAAGGGGTATTGTTATGATACTATTGCGGTTAATGTGTCATCATTACAACTAAGACAAAGAGGGTTTGTAGAGTTAGTTAAAAATATTCTTAAGAAAATTGGATTAAAACCAGAGTTTCTTGAACTTGAAATTACAGAAAGTGTACTTATGGAATCTTTAGAAAAAAGTGTTGAAATACTTAATGAATTAAGAAAAATAGGAGTTAAAACAGCTTTGGATGATTTCGGTACAGGATATTCTTCCCTAAATTATTTAATGAAGATACCAATTGATACTCTTAAAATAGATAAAACCTTTATAGATAATGTTTCTACAAATTATAGTCAAAAGTCAATTATAGAAGGTATTATAATTATTGCCCATGAGATGGCTTTAGATGTAGTTGCTGAAGGGGTAGAGGTTCAGGAACAATTAAAAATATTGGCAGATAAGAAATGTGACAAAATACAAGGATATTTATTTAGTAAACCTTATGAAGCAAAGGATATAGAAAAAATTTTACAAAAAGGATTTTTTGCAGTAAGCATATAAGCTTACTGTTTTTTTAAAACAAAAAAATACTAGTGTACACTTATTATTAAATTTAATAATAAGTGTACACTAGTAATAAAACTCATTAATCTCTGTTTCCAATTTTTTAACTCCTCTTATAGTTAATATGTTTTGGTGGAATCACCCCCATCTTTTTAAGTTTTCCTATTGTTTATATAAATTTGCAACACCTCCATTTATATTTTATTTGTTTGGTTTGGTTTGTTTATATATTTATAATACTATATTATTTGAAAGGTGTCAATATTCTGAAAAATAAAACTCAGAATAAAGTTTTAATTTAAAAAAATAAAATATTGACATAATTAATAAAAAAATATATAATGTGAACTAATATGAAAACAGAATATTTCTTATCAAGAGAGGCGGAGGGACTGGCCCTGTGAAGCCCGGCAACCAGTATGAGGTTTTACAACACATACAATGGTGCTAAATCCTACAGCAGAAGCTGAAAGATAAGGATCTATAGGTAAAAACCAGACCTAAAGGATATCCTTTAGGTCTGGTTTTTTTATAATTAAGAACCTGGGGCAGAGATGAAATTATTAATTAGTAACAAGTTGAGGAGTGTGATGATATTTAACTAGCTAATTTCTTATAGAATAGAATAAAGAGGGGGCATTTCATGTATATAAAAGATATATTTTCAAAAAAGAAACCTGTAATTTCATTCGAAATATTTCCACCAAAGAAGGCTTCATCTATAGAGACTATATATAAAACTATAGATGCTTTAGCACCATTAAATCCAGACTATATAAGTGTAACCTATGGGGCAGGAGGAAGCACAGTAAATAATAAAACAGTAGAAATAGCATCAATAATAAAGAATAAATACAATATAGAAGCGTTAGCACACTTGACATGTATAACATCTACTAAAAGTGATATAAATAATATATTAAAGGAATTGAAAAAAAATAATATTAATAACGTATTAGCTCTTAGAGGTGATATTCCTCAAGATGCTGATTTTGAATTTCCTAATCCACTAAACTTTGAACATGCTGTGGATTTAGTAAATCATATAAAAAATACTGAGGATTTTTGTATAGGCGGTACTTGCTATCCAGAAGGTCATATTGAATGTAAAAATATTGAATCAGATTTATTGCATCTAAAAAGTAAAATAGATGCAGGTACAGATTTTCTTATAAGTCAGTTATTTTTTGATAACAACTTTTTTTATGATTTTAAATCAAAAGCTGATAAATTAGGTATAAGTGTGCCAATTGAAGCAGGTATTATGCCAGTTATAAATAAAAAACAGATAGAGAGAATAGTATCTCTATGTGGAACCCATATTCCAGAAAAGTTCATTAAAATAATGAACAGATATGAAAACAATCCAGAAGCTTTAAAGGATGCAGGAATTGCGTATGCGACTGAACAGATAATTGACTTATTGTCTTCTGGAATAGATGGCATTCATATCTATACTATGAACAATCCAGAGGTTGCAAAGAGAATAGTTCAAAACATATCATCTATTGTATATGCATTAAACCGTAATGTTGCTATTTAGTTTAAAAGTAAGGAGTGAAATTTTTTATGCAACAAGTAGAAAGCTTTCAATTAGATCATAGGAAGGTAGTAGCACCTTATGTAAGAAAATGTTGTATCTTGACTGGTGAAAAAGGAGACGTAGTATCAAAGTTTGATTTGAGGTTGGTACAGCCTAATAAAGAAGCTATACCAACTGCTTCGCTACATGCTCTCGAACATCTTTTAGCAGGATTTTTAAGAGAACATTTGGAGAAAATAATTGATATATCCCCTATGGGATGCAGAACAGGATTTTATCTTATTCTTTGGGGAGATGTAGAGCCAGAAGTTGTTAAGGAGGCATTAGAACTTTCCTTAAGACAAGTATTAGATGCAGAAGAAGTTCCCGCGGCTAATTATATACAATGTGGTAATTATAGAGATTTATCTTTGTTTGGTGCAAAGGAATATGCAAAGTATGTATTAGATAAAGGCTTCAGTACTAAATTTTATAGATAAAAAATAACTATTATTTTTATTGTGAGAAGAGGAGAATTGTTTGAACATTAAGAAGAAAGAAGTATTACGCTATTTAGGACATAAAAATCAAATAGTTGGAGAGTCTATAGATTTACTAATAGACGAATGCATAGATGAGATTATGAAATATGTAAGTTTAAAATACATCTTTAAGGTATTTGATATAGTTAAAAGTATACAAGGAGTAGAAGTATTAAATAGTAATTTAATACTTGAAGGTAGAGATATTGAAGAACACCTTAAATATTCTAAACAATGTGCTGTTATGGCTGTAACTCTAGGAAATTTAGTAGATGCAAAGATAAGATATTATGAAAAATTTAATTTGACAAAGGCTTTAATTTTAGATGCCTGTGCAACTGTTATAATAGAAAGTGCCTGTGATGAAATACAAGAGGAAATAAAAAAAGAGGCTTTAAAAACAAATAAAGGAATAACCTATAGATATAGTCCGGGATATGGAGATTTTCCTATAGATATTCAGAAGAAAATCTTAGATATTTTAGAGGCACAGAAAAAAATTGGTCTTTCTGTTACAGAGGATAGTATTTTAATACCTAGAAAGTCAGTAACTGCAGTAATAGGATTTCAAGATAGAAGTATTATAAGTGAACATCCGGGATGTAAAAGCTGCAGTAGGCATAAAAATTGTGAGTACAAAAAAGGGGGCAACTACTGTGGAGATTAAGGATATACTTAGCAGGAAATTTATATTTTTTGATGGGGCTATGGGAACCATGCTACAGAACAGGGGACTTAAAGCAGGAGAAATACCAGAGCTTTATAATATATTACATCCAGAAATAATAAGGGATATTCATGAAAAATATATTAAAGCAGGGGCAGATATAATAACTACTAATACTTTTGGAGCTAATGAATTAAAACTTAAAGAAACAGGATATTCTGTTGAAGAAGTTATAAGCAAAGCTGTAGAAATTGCTAAGGAAGCTAAAAAAGATGATAATAATAAATATGTTGCATTAGATATAGGACCTACTGGCCAGTTATTAGAACCAATAGGTACATTGAAGTTTGAAAAAGCTTACGAAATATTTAAAAGACAGGTAAAAGCAGGTGTAGAAGCAGGCTGTGATCTTATCTTAATTGAAACTATTTCAGATTTATACGAAGCAAAAGCGGCAGTACTTGCTGCAAAAGAAAACAGTGATTTACCTGTGTTTTGTACTATGACCTTTGGGGAAGATGGAAGAACCTTTACAGGGACTGATCCTCTTACTATGGTTATGGTTTTACAAGGACTTGGAGTTGATGCTTTGGGATTAAACTGTTCTCTTGGACCAAAGGAAATGCTGCCAACAGTAGAAAAGATTTTAGAATACGCTTCAATTCCTGTTATGGTACAACCAAATGCAGGGCTTCCAAGGGTTGAGAATGGTGAAACTGTATATGATATTACTCCAGAGGAGTTTGCTTATTATATAAAAAGTATGGCTGAAAAAGGAGTAGCTATTTTAGGTGGATGCTGTGGAACAAATGATGAATTTATAAGAATAGTTATAGAAGAATTGCATGAATTAAAGCCTTTAGACATAAAACATAAAGATATTACAGGGGTATGTTCCTCTTCTAAAACTGTAATTTTAGGAGCAGGGGCAAAGGTTATAGGAGAAAGAATAAATCCAACAGGAAAGAAAAAATTTAAAGAAGCTCTTAGAGATAATAATTTAGATTATATATTAACGGAAGCTATCAATCAGCAGGAAGCTGGTGCGGATATATTAGATGTAAATGTAGGTCTTCCTGAAATTGATGAAGAAGAAGTAATGGTAAAGGTTATTAAGGAAATACAGTCTATTATAAATTTACCTCTTCAAATAGATAGCTCAAGTGCAGAAGTTATAGAAGCTGCTGCTAGAATTTATAATGGAAAACCCATCATAAATTCAGTAAATGGTAAGAGAGAAGTTATGGAAGAAATATTTCCTATTGCTAAAAAATATGGAGCATGTGTTGTAGGACTTACATTAGATGAGAGAGGGATTCCTGCTAAGGCTGAAGAGAGAGTTGAAATTGCTGAGCGAATTATAAATACAGCTAAAGAATATGGAATAAAAAAGGAAGACATACTGATTGACTGCTTGGTGCTAACAGTTTCAGCCCAACAGGAAGAAGTTATAGAAACAATAAAAGCTGTAAGAATGGTAAAAGAAAAATTTGGAGTTAAAACACTTCTTGGAGTAAGTAACGTATCCTTTGGATTACCAAATAGGGGATTATTAAATAAAACGTTTTTGGCAATGGCTTTATCCCAAGGCTTAGATGCTCCAATATTAAATCCTAATAACAAAGAAGTTATGGATACTATAAATGCCTTTAAAGTGCTTTCGAATGATGATAAAGAGGCTAAGGAGTATGTGAAAATTTATTCTCAGGCAAACGAAAATAAGGAAGTTACCATTCAAAATGGAGATAAACATTTAAGGGATATAATTGTGAAAGGGATAAAAGAGGAAGCTGCAGCAAGGACAAAAGAATTACTAAAAACAAAAGGTAGTATGGAAATTGTTGATGAATATTTAATACCAGCTTTAGATATTGTGGGTTATAAATATGAAAAAGGTGAAATATTTTTACCCCAGCTTATACAGTCAGCAGAAACAGTAAAAAAAGCCTTTGAAGTTATAAAAGAAAAAATGATTGAAGATAATCAAGGGACAATTTCAAAAGGAAAGATTATTTTAGCTACAGTAAAAGGTGATATACATGATATAGGTAAAAATATTGTTAAGGTTATCCTTGAAAACTATGGTTTTGATGTTATAGATTTGGGCAAGGATGTTCCGATAGAAATGGTAGTAGAAACTGCTAAGAAAGAAAACATAAAGCTGGTTGGACTAAGCGCACTTATGACGACTACAGTAAAGAGCATGGAGGATACCATAAAAGCTCTTAGAGAAAATAATATAGAGTGTGAAGTTTTTGTAGGAGGAGCTGTACTTAATCAAGAATATGCAGATATGATAAAGGCAGACTACTATGCAAAGGATGCTCAAGAATCGGTGCAAATTGCAAGAAAAGTGTTTCAAGGGGAAGGTAAATAGTATTGAATTACCAATAGATTGTAGCTTTAGGTAGTAGGTTTTACAAAATAAAAATCACAAACTAAAAACAGTAACTTAGTTTATACTAATTTTATAAACTAAGTTACTGTTTTTTATTACTAGGTTTAAAAATTCAAACTTAAAATAAAATATTATCTTAGTAAATATATATTTCAATAAATTGAAAAAATTATACAAATAGTATATAATTTATGGTAAATAAAGTAAAAAATAAAAATTGAGAAGATTTCGGTTTGTAGCTTAAGCAATATATTTATCCAGAATATACTAAATATAAATAAAGAAAAATACACTAAAATCCTTTAAGTTAATAATGGGAGAATAGTTTTATTTAATGAATATTTTATAAACTATTTTCACAAAAAAGGGGGAACGCCAATGGATAATAAAAATTTAAAAAATAATATCAACTATATTTATGATGGATGGAGAATTACTGAAAAAGAATTTAAGGTTAAAGATAATTTTTTAGAAGATGTAGTATTTTATCTTGGAAATGGATATATGGGAATGAAGGGAAGTTTTGAAGAAGGTAATTATAAACAAGAAGGTACATATATTAAGGGGATATATGATATAGAATCTACTATACATGATGAAGAAGCATGTTCTTGTGTTGAGAAAAATGAAAATATATCTAATGTAGTTAATGGGAAAATTATAAGGATATATATAGAAGATGAAGAATTTGATATGTTAAAAGGTACTATATTTGAATATAAAAGAACCCTTGATTTGAAAGAAGGAATTTTACATAGATATTTAATTTGGGAATCACCAAGAGGAAAAAGAGTAGAGATTAATACTAAAACAATGGTTGTTTTTGAAAATATACATTTAGCAACTATTTCATATCAGGTGATTCCACTTAATTTTTCAGGAAAAATTAAGATTATATCTTCTATAAATGGAGATATTACAGATGGTGTAGGGAAAGAAAAGTTAAAAGCAAATTTAGATTCAAAGAAAAACGGCTTAAATGTATTAAAAAAAGAAGTGGCAGGAAGCTTTGCTGCAATAACTTCAGAAACTATTAATACAAAATTTGTAGTAGTTTGTGGTATGGAAAATCAGCTTCTATGTCAAGGCGAATTTGAAGTAGCAACTAAAGAATATGATAAAAAGGTAGAAGTAGTATATACAATGGACAGTGAGGTAAATAAAAAGATAGAATTAAACAAATATATTTCATATTTTACATCAAAAGATTGTTCAAAAGAAAAATTATTTATAAAGGCTAAAGATGTGGTTCAAAAATCTAAAAAAATTGGATTAAGTAGAATAGAAGCTTCGCAAAAGGCGTTTTTACAAGAATTCTGGAGTAAATTTGATGTGGATGTAAAACATGACATATCTCTACAGCAAAAAATTAGATTCAATGAATTTAGCTTACTACAGTCTAATGGGAAAGCGTATGCTTTGTTAAAGGAGGACTAGAATTCTTAGTCATCAGATAAAATTAATCTTTAGATAATATGAAAATTAGTAGCAAAATTTATGAAAAACCATATTTTATTAATGTAGCAACAAAAATATGGAGGTATATAAATTGTACAATACTAATAATATGGAAGAAATTAATTACATGGTACCTTTTGAATTTTTAAATTATATGTATATGCCAAGAACCATAGATCCTATTATAGAGGATTTGTCATTACTAGAAACAAATAAAGGGCAAAAAGAACAATATAGAGAAAAGAAGATGAATGGAAACAAGGATAAAGACTATAAAGACAAAGACTATGATGATTATTACGACAAAGATTACGACAAAGATTATGACAAAGATTATAAAGACAAGGATTATAAATACGGAGATGTTGAAAGAATATGTAGAATGATAGAAAGATATAATCCAGGAATTTTTAGAACTATGGTAAGATATGGAGTGCCATATCCTGTAGCGAGAAGATTATGTGAAAGAATTGTAAGACTTACTCTTAGATATTATTATGATTAAAAGGGAGTACATTTATGCCTAGTGCATAAATGTACTTCTTTATTTAAGTTACACAAAAACTTGAAGATTATACCAGGAAATAGTTATAATAGTTAAAGGTAATAATTACAGAAAGGGGAAAATATATGAATAAAGTAGGACTTGTGTTGGAAGGTGGAGGAATGAGAGGTCTGTATACTGCGGGAATATTAGATTTTTTTATGGAAAAAGATTTGTATTTTCCCTATGTTATTGGAGTATCAGCTGGTGCTTGTAATGCAGCTTCCTATATTTCTAAACAAAAAGAGAGAAGTAAAAGAATAAATATTGATTATGTAAAAAATCCTAGATACCTTAGCTATAGAAATTTAGTAAAAGAAAAAAGTATTTTTGGTATGGATTTTTTATTTAATGAAATACCTAATAAGTTAGAACCTTTTGATTATACAACCTTTCATAGCTCTGAACAGAGATTTATAATCGGTACCACAGATTGCGAAACGGGAAATCCTCTATATTTTGATAAAAATAAATGTAAGGATATATTAGGAGTCTTAAGGGCTTCCAGCAGTATACCACTTTTATCACCTGTAGTAGAGGTTGAGGGTAAAAAATTATTAGATGGTGGAGTGGCTGATTCTATTCCAATAAAAAAAGCTATAGAAGATGGATTTAAAAGAAATATAATAATTTTAACAAGAAATAAGGAGTATAGGAAAAAACCTTATAAATTCAAACTTTTTGTAAAAAGAAGCTATTCAAAATATCCAAAGTTAGTAGATAAAATCTTTAATCGTTATAAAATATATAATAATACTTTAGATTATATTGAAGAGTTAGAAAATAAATATAAAGCATTTGTGATTAGACCTAGTAAACCTCTAAAAGTTGATAGATTAGAGAAAAATCCTCAAAAACTAAAAGAATTATATAAGATGGGATATGAAGATGCTAAAAATTTATATTTTAAAATGAAAGAATGGATTGGGTAGAGAATATAATTCTTGACTATATGGTAAAAATTTACTATTATTTTAATATAAGGTTTGTTTTGTAAAAGTAAAGGGGGATTTTGTTATGAATGAATTATTAGCAAATGTAAGAGATGTTAATGAAAAAGCTAAGAAGGCAAGAAGAATTGGCAAATTACCTGGAATACTTTACGGTGGACAAAGAGGAAATATTCCTTTCTACATTAGCACAAATGAATTTCAAAAATACATAGCAAGAAAAGGAGAACATAGTATATTATATATCAATCTTAATGGGGAAAAAATCAAGACTCGCATAGTAGGTGTACAAAGAGATTTAGCTGGAAATCAAGTCATCAGCGTAGATTTAAAAGAATTATCACAGGAGCAGATTGCTTAAAATAAATGTATATATTTTTTTATTTATATAAAATATAAAATATAAAAATTTTAAATTCTAGGGGTAGAAATTTTCTACCCCTAATAAATTGCCTCAATTTAATTCATATTAATTTTCACTAATTTTTATATAAACTTTTCTATTTCTAGGACCATCAAATTCACAGAAATAAATTCCTTGCCAGACTCCTAGTTTAAGTCTACCATTTTCAACTATAACAGTTGTACTAGAACCAGTATAGGAAGTTTTCAAATGAGCGTGAGAATTACCTTCCATATGCCTATAATCACCTATTTTAGGGAAGGTTTTATCTAATGCAACTAAAATGTCACGAATAACATCTGGGTCTGCATTTTCGTTTATTGTAATACCAGCAGTAGTATGGGGCGAAAAAATTAATGCAGTTCCATTTTTTATTTTGCTTTCGTTAACAGATTTTTGAACTAAATTAGTAATATTAATAAACTCACCTTCTTTTGTAGTTTTAATAGAATATTCAAAGGAATTATTAATAGACATTGTATATACCTCCTTTTAATGTATATTATAGTCACTTACAAAATTCCTAAGCCTGTTAGGACTCAAGAATTATAGATTTTAATGATACTCAATTATAAAAAGAATTTTGCAGCTTTAAAAGTATAAATATTAAACGATTTCACAAAGTATTAATTTAAATAGAAAAAAATAATAAATTATCAAAAAAATATAGTTGTTATTTATAATTTATTAAAAAATTATTGAAAAAACTAATAAATTATGATATAGTTTGTCAAATAGAAAATTATACGTGTATTCTAAGATTAATCCATTATAGATAATTTCAGAATTGAAAATTAAAAAAATATGGATAACTTTTGATAGTTTACTTAAAAATATGAAAAAAATAGTATAACAAAAGTTAATATAATTGTTAATACTAAATTTACACTATAGTAACAAATTTGCATTGAATTAGATGAAGTAAAAAAGTATACTATATATTGTAATTAATGGAATTGGGGTGTTTTATGAAAACATATAATCTTATTTATGAAGATTTCCATAATTTAAATGAGTATATTTGTAAAAATAATATTAGCTATTATGATAAAATTCTTATACAGATTTTTAGTGGAATACGAGATAAAGATTATGTTTGCAAAATAAAAAAAGATATATTAAATGTTTTACCACAGGCAAAAATTATTGGAGTAACTTCTTCAGGAGAGGTTTTTAATGGAAATAGTATAAATAATAACTGCGTAATTTCTATAACAGTTTTCAATAATATAGAGTTAAATACTCATACTATTAGGAAAAATAATTTATCGGATTTTAAATGTGGACAGATTCTAGGACAAAAGCTTGTAAAGAACAATACAAAGGTTTTGATTATCTTTGCAGATGAAGCTAGTTTAGATGGTGAAGAATTTTTACAAGGAGTAGACTCTGTAGCAAAAGATATTATTATTGCAGGAGGACTTACAGGAAGCACTGACAGTAAATCAGAAATTTTTATGTTTAATGAAAAGGAAATAGTAAAAGGTGGAGCTGTAGGAGTTGCATTAAGTGGAAAAGAACTTTATGTACATACAGATAATAATTTTAACTGGATACCAATAGGAAAAGAACATACAATAACAAAGGTAAAAGAAAATATTATTGAAACTATTGATCATATGCCAGCCAAGTATTTTTATGAAAAATATTTTGGAAGTGAAAATGTGAACAAAATAGAAGAGATAGGTATTCAATTTCCAATAATGGTTAATAGAAAAGGAAAATATGTTTCAAGACCAATAATTGAGTTAAGAAAAAATGGAGAAATTAAGACTATTTCTAAGGTAGAAGAAGGAGAAAAAGTAAAGTTAGGGTATGGTAATTTAAATTATATTCTAAAAGCTACTAAAGAAATTCTAGAAAATATTGAAACCAAACCAATAGAAACAGTATTTATATATTCATGTATTGCGAGAAAATTGTTTTTAAAATCACAGATTGATACTGAGATGCAGCCTTTAAGTAAAGATATATCAGTAAGTGGATTCTTTACTTTTGGTGAGTTTAACAATGTAGATAATTTAAATGTTTTTAGTACTCAAACTATGACATTATTAGGTCTTTCAGAAAATAGTAATGCACGTATCACAACAGATAAAAATTTCTATGAAACGTTAAAGAATTGTGAAGGAAATGAAAAATTTGCATTATATAATTTAATTAAAGAAACTGGAGATGAACTTAACTACCTAAATAAGAATTTGCAACAAAAAGTTTATGAAAAAACATTAGAATTAAAGGATCAGTATTATACTGATATGTTAACCGGTTTACCTAATAGAAATAGGTTAACTGTAGATATTTTGAAAAAAAGGTATAGAAAACTAGCACTAATTGATATAAATTCTTTTAAGCAACTTAATGATTTTTATGGAAATAAAGCTGGGGATGTTATACTAATTGAATTGGCAAAATTAATGGAATACTTTAGTAAAAAAAATAGATTTAAAGTATATAGAATAGATGCTAATACTTTTGCCTTAGCCAATAGTGATAGTTTTGAAGATGTAAGATTTAAACAAGCTTTAATTGATCTTGAAAAAATTATAAAACAGCAATGTTTTTTTTATAAGCAGTATAAATTTTTTATAAATGTAACCATTGGGCTAGCTAGAGAAGACACTCAACTTATTGAAAAAGCAGATATGGCACTTAGCTATGCAAAAAAACATAAGAAAATCTTTCAGATATATGATGAAAATCTCAATATTTTAAAAGACTATGAGAACAATTTAATTTGGATAAAAAAAATAAATGATGCTATTGAAGAGGATAGAATAGTACCTTATTTTCAACCTATATTTAATAATCATACTGAGAAAATAGAAAAATTCGAATCATTGATTAGAATGATAGATGAAGAAGGAAAGGTTATAACTCCATACTATTTTTTAGATATTTCAAAAAAAGCTAGAATATATAAAGAGCTTACTAGAATAGTAATTAACAAGACTCTTGATAGATTTAAAACTACTGATTATGAAGTTTCAATTAATTTATCAGTAGAAGATATATTAGATATTGAAACAAGACAATTCATTATTGAAAAATTGCAAACTTCAGGATTGGCAAAAAAAATTGTATTTGAGATTGTAGAATCAGAAGGAATTGAAAATTTTAGTGAAGTAATTGACTTTATAAAAGAGGTAAAAAGAATTGGTGCCAAAGTAGCTATAGATGATTTCGGTACAGGTTATTCAAATTTTATTTATCTCATGAAATTGAAGGTTGATTATATAAAAATTGATGGCTCTATAATTAAAAATATAAATAAAGATAAATCTGCAGAAGTTGTAGCAGAGACTATTGTCAGCTTTGCAAAAAAGCTAGGAATAAGTACAGTTGCGGAATTTGTTTCAGATGAGGAAATATACAAAAAAGCAAGCAATATGGGGATAGATTTTTCACAAGGATATTATTTTTCAGAACCTAAGATAAACATATAAACTGTTTAAAAAATTATAGAGTATATATGAGGAAAGTATTTATCTCAAATTAAATTGGAGGAATTATACGATGCAAATAAAGTGGTCAAAAGGAAAAGAAGATTTTAAAGATGCAAGCATGATTCGTGAAGAAGTATTTGTAAAGGAACAAAATGTCCCAATAGAAATTGAGATGGATGAATTTGATAATGCATCACATCATATAGTAATATATGAAAATCATAAGCCAGTTACTGTTGGAAGATTATTGGAGAAAGAAAATTATTATGTAATAGGAAGAGTAGCTGTGCTAAAGGAGTTTAGAGGAAAGCAATATGGTAAAGTAGTCATGGAAAATATATTAACAAAGGCAAAAGATTTAGGGGCAAAGGAAATTAGATTACATGCTCAATTTTATGCTAAAAATTTTTATGAAAAATTAGGTTTTGAAGCTTGTGGTGAAATTTTTGATGAAGCTGGAATTCAGCATATTTCTATGAAAAAATATTTATAATATATTAGATAAAATAAAAAACGAGGTATAGCTCGTTTTTTATTTTATAGTGATAAATTTTTTATTAAAATTAGATGGGTTAATAAATGTGAAAATAGCTGGTTTTCAAATACTCAGAATATCTATTGATAAAAAACGTATCATAAGTAATAAACAATAAATATAATGTATACTAAAGTGCTAAAATTAATTTTATTTGGTAATAATTTTTTCAAAAACTATTTATTGATAAAAATAATATAGAAAAAAAATATGTTATACTTTATAATATAATGACAATTGGATTTTAACATATAGAATTATGGAGATGATTTATATGAAGATGTGTTCTGTTTGTAAGAAAAATGTAGCAACTATATTTGCATCAATAATTCAAGATGGAAAGTCAGAAGTTAAGGGATTATGCATAGAATGTGCAAAAAAAATGGGTATACCTATTATGGATCAGCTTATGAACCAAACTGGAATGAGTGCAGAAGAAGTTGAAAACTTGACTGAACAGATTAATGATATGTTTCAAGATATAGATTTAGATTCAGATTCAGAAGAATCTGATGAAGATAACTTATTTACTAAGCTGCTTAATAATGCTTTTCAACCAATGAAGGATGAAAATATAAAGGATGCAAATATTGATTTGGAGAATAAAGAAAATTCTTCTGGGGTTAAAGCAGAATCAAATATTAAAGAGAAGAGTAAAATTTTCAAGAAAAAAAGAAAAAATCTAGAAATGTATGGTACAAATTTAACGGAAAAGGCAAAAAATAATAAAGTAGATAGGATTATTGGAAGAAATAGAGAAATAGATAGAGTAGTACAAATTCTCAATAGAAGAACTAAGAATAATCCTATACTTATTGGAGAACCTGGTGTTGGAAAAACAGCTATTGCAGAAGGATTAGCTGTAAGAATTGTTGAAAAACAGGTTCCAGCAAAATTGATTGATTCAGAAATTTATTTATTAGATTTGACGGCTGTAGTAGCAGGTACTCAATTTAGAGGACAATTTGAAGGCCGTATGAAATCAATTATAAAAGAAGCTAAAGAAAATGAAAATGTTATATTAGTCATTGATGAAATTCATAATATTATGGGAGCAGGAGAGGTTCAAGGAGGAGCTATGAATGCGGCTAATATTTTAAAACCTGCTCTTGCTAAAGGAGAAATACAGGTAATTGGTGCAACTACTATAGACGAGTATAGAAAGCATATTGAAAAGGATTCTGCACTAGAAAGAAGATTTCAACCTGTATTAGTTGAAGAACCTACTATTGAGGAAACTATAGAAATTCTACAAGGTATAAAAAATTATTATGAAGACTATCACAAAGTAAAAATATCTAATGAAGTAATTGAAGCTGCTGCAAATCTATCAGAAAGATATATTACAGATAGATATCTACCTGATAAAGCAATAGATGTAATTGATGAAGCAGGGTCAAGAGCAAACCTTAAAAATCAAGGATTAATAGAGCTGAAAGCTTTAAAAGAAGAGTTAGAAAAAATTCAAGAGGACAAGCGAACAGTAACAGATAACAATGATTATGAAAAAGCAGCAGAATGTAAGATGCAGGAATGCAAAGTTGCAGAAAAGATTAAAAAGTTAGAAAAAAAATGTAATGATGTGCAGATTACTGTTGAAGATATTGCATTTGTTATTGAAGCCTGGACTAAAATTCCTGTACAAAGAATTACAGAAGAGGAAGCACAAAAACTTCTAAATTTAGAAGAAAGACTTCATGAGAGGGTTATAGGTCAGAATGAGGCTATTGTAAGCTTATCTAGAACAATACGACGCAATCGTTCTGGATTTAGAAAAAAGAAAAAACCTTCATCATTTATTTTTGTGGGTCCTACTGGAGTAGGTAAAACAGAATTAGTAAAAGCATTAGCTCATGAACTTTTTGGAAGTGAAGAAGCTATGATTCGTGTAGATATGTCTGAGTACATGGAAAAACATACAGTTTCAAAACTAATTGGAGCGCCTCCAGGATATGTGGGATACGATCAAGGAGGTCAGCTTACTGAGAAGGTAAGAAGAAAACCTTATTCTGTTATTCTATTGGATGAAATAGAAAAAGCTCATCCTGATGTATTTAATATGCTGCTTCAAATTCTTGAAGATGGAAGATTAACAGACAGTCAAGGAAGAACTGTTTTCTTTGAAAATACTGTAATTATTATGACGTCTAATGCAGGTACTCATTTTAAAGGAAATAGTATTGGATTTGCAAAAGGTGGATATGATGCTCTTGAAAGTAGGGTAAAAGACGCTTTAAGAGAAACCTTTAGACCAGAATTTTTAAACAGAGTGGATGAAACCATTGTATTTACACAGCTTAATAAGGAAGAACTACGTGAAATTATTGACTTGATGCTGAAGGAAGTAACTGATGAAGTTAAAGAAAAAGGAATAAATATAGAAATTTCAAATAGTGCAAAAGATTTCATATTAGAAAAAGGATATGATGAAAAATATGGTGCAAGACCTTTAAGGAGGACCATTCAGAAATATATTGAAGATGAAATTGCAGAGCAGTATCTTCAAAATAAATTTGGTGAAGGTTCTAATATAAAAGTGGAGTTTAAAGAAGGAAAGATAATATTAGACTAATAATAAGTAATGTTTAAGAGGTATTTTAAGTTAGCAGGGTATATTTATCTGCTAACTTTTTTGCCATTTATTAAATGATATTTTGATAAATAGAATAGGATATACATCAATAAATAATCGTATTATAATAAAATATAGTATGAATAAAGGAAATAAGGAGACGTACTATGAGTAAATTTATTTTGTATAGTATTATTTTTTTTGCTGTATTGGGAAGTGTTGATAAGATTATTGGAAATAAATTTGGGTTGGGGAAAAAATTTGATGAAGGTTTTATGAACATGGGAAACTTAGCTTTAGGGATTATAGGAATATATTCTATAGCTCCAGTACTAGCTAATGGTTTATTACGTTTAATAGCGCCAATATTCAAAGAATTAGGAGTAGATCCTTCTATTTTGGTGGGAAGCTTATTAGCTTGCGATATGGGAGCATACAGTTGTGCAATGGAAATTGCTAAGAGTAGAGAAATAGGGATGTTTTCGGGTTTAATGATAGGGTCTATGCTGGGAGCAACTATTGTATATACCCTTCCAATTGCTATTGGAGTTATTGAAAAAGAGGATCATCCCTTTTTTATAAAGGGGATATTGTCTGGAATAATTACAATTCCCATAGGTGCACTTTTAGGTGGCATTTTATCAGGGATAAATATTTGGGTGATTGTTAAAAATCTTATTCCTATTATAGTTTTTTCAATTATTCTAGCATTAGCATTGATCAAACAACCTGAAAAAATAATAAAATGTTTTATTTATTTTAATAAAATTATAATGATTCTTGGAACAATAGGATTAATTGCTGGAATTCTTCAAAGATTGGTAGGAATTACTCTGATTTATGGAATGAAGCCATTGGAAGAAGGACTAAATGTTGTGGTGAATATTGCTATATTTCTAGCAGGAGCTTATCCTATGATGTTTATAATTACAAAATTATTTACAAAACCACTATCGAAGATTGGTGAAAAAATAGGTATAGGAGAGAATGCTATAGTAGGATTAATTATTTCACTTGCAAATAATATTCCCACCTTTGTTATGTTGAAGGATATGGATAAGAGAGGCAAGGTTATTTGTTCTGCTTTTGCTGTCAGTGGAGCTTTTTCCTTTGGAGGACAAATGGGATTTGTAGCAAGTGTTGAAAGTTCAATGATAGTTCCAGTAATGATTGGTAAATTAATAGCAGGAATTAGTGGAATTATCTTAGCTTATTTTTTAACAGGGGAAGAGGTTAAAACTACTCATTGTATATTGGCAAAATAAATTCGAGGAGGAATAACATGTTAGTAGATGAAAAACTAAAATTATTAAGAGAAGAAATGAAAAATAAAGGGATAGATGCGTATATCATACCTAGTTCTGATGCACATCAAAGCGAATATGTGGCAGAGCATTGGAAGTCAAGAGCATGGATTTCAGGATTTACAGGTTCTGCTGGAATAGTTGTTGTAACAATGGAGGAAAGCGGATTGTGGACTGATGGAAGATATTTTATTCAAGCAGAAAAACAGCTAGAGGATTCTGAAATAAAATTATTTAAAATGAAACAGCCTAATGTACCAACGTACATAGAATGGCTGCAAAGTACCCTTATAGAAGGGGCTTGTGTAGGCTTTCATAGCAAGGTGTTTCCATGGGCACAGGTGAAAGAATTAGAAAAAAGTTTTGAACAAAAAGAAATAAGAATAAATGGAGAATTTGATTTAATTGATGCTATTTGGAAAGAGAGACCAGATATTCCTGTAAGTGAAGTGTATATTCACGACACAAAATATGCAGGGAAGAGTGTTAAAGAAAAATTAGATTTAGTAAGAGTAGAAATGAAGAAAAAAGGTGCTCAATGTTATTTATTAAGTTCCTTAGATGATATTGCATGGCTTTTTAATATTAGAGGAAATGATGTTAAAAATAATCCTGTAGTTATCTCATATGCATTAGTTTTAGGAGAGAAAGCTGTATTATTTGTAGATGATAGGAAAATTACAGAAGAAGTTAGAGAAATGTTAGAAGGTAATGGAGTTGAAATAAGAGGATACCATGAAATAGAAGAGGTATTAAAGACATTAAAAAAGGAAAGTGCAGTTTTTATAGACTCAAATAGAGTTAGCTATTGGCTTTATAAGTCTATTCCACATGAATGTAAGAAAATTGAGGATAGAGATGTTACAACAACATTAAAATCAATAAAAAATAAAGTGGAAATTGAAAATTTGAGAAACTGCCAAATTAAAGATGGTGCAGCTATGGTAAAATTCCTCCATTGGTTAGACAAAAATGTGGAGAAGGAAGATATTACAGAAATTTCTGCTTCAGAAAGGTTAGAAGCTTTTAGAAGAGAACAAGATAAGTTTATAGGTACTAGTTTTGATACTATTGCAGGATATAAAGATCATGCAGCTATGATGCATTATAGTGCAACAGAGGAAACTAAATATACTTTAAAAGCAGAAGGTATGTTCTTAGTTGATTCAGGTGGACAATATCTAGATGGTACAACGGATATTACAAGAACAATTATTTTAGGACAAATAAGTGAAGAAGAAAAACACGATTTTACTTTGGTGTTGAAGGGTCACATAGCTTTAAGTCAAATAAAGTTTTTATATGGAGCTACAGGATCTAATCTAGATATTATTGCAAGACAACCTTTATGGGAAGAGGGCATAGACTATAAATGTGGAACAGGACATGGAGTTGGATTTTTACTGAATGTTCATGAAGGTCCTCAAAGAATTAGTCAGGATTATAATGATACAAAATTAGAAAAAGGTATGATAATTACTAATGAACCTGGAATCTATAAAGAAGGAAAGCATGGTATTAGAACAGAAAATATGTTATTAGCAGTAGAGGATGAAGAAACAGAATTTGGTCAGTTTATGAGATTTGAAGTTATATCATATTGTCCTATTGATTTAGATGGTATTGATGTTGATATGCTTAATAGTAAGGAAAAAGCTTGGCTTAATGAATATCATAAAAAGGTATACAACCTCCTTTCAGCATACTTAAATGAAGAGGAAAGAGAATGGTTAAAAATAAAAACTAGAGAAATATAAGTAATGGTGAAACAGCAGGTAGATATAATCTGCCAGCTGTTATGGTAAAGTAAGTGTTAAGAAAAGATTGTCGAAATTTTTGTAATGTGCTATACTAAACTAAACTATATAATAGAACAAGACAGTTCGTAACCATCCTGTCTATAAACAAAACTAGGACTTAAGTACCGTTTTGGGCGGTTTTTGTTTATGGGGCAGTTATGCCCTTTTTTAATGTCCTTTTTTATCCATATTAAGGAGGATTAACAAATGAAAAAGATAGGTTTAACAACTACAGTACCTGTAGAGGTACTTTTAGCAGCAGGATATACTCCCATAGATTTAAATAACCTGTTTATAACTTCTGAAAATTATTCAAAATATATAGATATAGCTGAAAGAGATGGATTTCCCAAAAGCCTATGTGCTTGGATAAAAGGTATATATGGAGCTTGTGTTGAGAATGGGATAAAAGAAATAGTTGGAGTTATGGAAGGAGATTGTTCTAATACAAAAGCACTTATAGAGGTATTGGAACTTAGAGGAGTTAGGATTTATCCCTTCTCATTTCCACACAGTCATAAGAGAGAAGATGTGCGTAAAGAAATAGATAAGTTTATGCAAATTTTTAATGTAAGTATGGAAGAAGTTGAAAAAGTAAGAAATAGATTAAATAAAATCAGAGAACTAGCTAAGGAAATTGATGAGTTAACATATATAAGTAGTAAAGCCAATGGATTTGAAAATCACTTGTATCAAGTAAGTCTAAGTGATTTAAATGGAAATATTGATGCCTTTGAAGATGAACTTAAAAAGGTTATTTCAAAAATCAAAGGTAGAAATTCAAATAAGAAAAAGCTTAGGTTAGGATATATAGGGGTGCCGCCTATGACTGGAGATATATATGAATTTGTGGAAAATTTTAATGCACAATTTGTGTATAACGAGGTTCAAAGAGAATTTGCTTTTCCAAGAGCAGACAAGGCATTGAATATATATGAGCAGTATTATGATTATACTTATCCTTATAATACAAATTTTAGAATTAAAGAATTAAAGAAGCAGATTAGTGATAGAAAATTAGATGGCATTATCCACTATACTCAAGCCTTTTGTTATAGATCAGTTGAAGATATTGTTTTAAAGCAGCAGCTAGATATTCCAATCTTAAATATTGAAGGGGATAAGCTAAATACTTTAGATGCAAGAACTAAGCTTAGACTTGAGGCTTTCCTTGATATGTTATCGGATTTAAAGGAGGAGTCTAGATGAGAGTGCTAGGTATAGATCTTGGAAGTAGAGAAGTAAAGATTGTAGTAATGGAAGATAACAAGATAATAAAAAAACAAAAAATAAGTACAATGTCTTTTTATAGAGATTACTGCAGTTATGATGGAAAAATTACATTAAATTTAAAAAAGCTTAATATTAATAATATTGATAGATTTGTATCAACAGGATATGGAAGAAACAATACGGATCTAAATAAGTTTACGGCCATAAATGAGATAAAGGCACATGTTTATGGTGGATTTTATCAAACAGGATTAAAGGATTTTATATTGTTAGATGTAGGTGGGCAAGACGTTAAGGTTGTTAAAGTTGAGAAAGGACTTACTACGGATTTAGAACTTAATGAAAAATGTGCAGCTTCCTGTGGAAGATATTTAGAGAATATGGCAAGTGTCCTTGAGATACCTCTTGATGAGATGAGTAAGTATTATGAAAATCCAGTAGAGCTAAATTCAACTTGTGCTGTATTTTCTGAATCCGAGTTGATCGGAAAAATAGCTGAGGGTGTAACTATAGAAAGATTGTGTTCTGGTGTTAATTATTCTTTATACAAGAGATTAAGTCCACTTTTAACTAAATTTAGAGGGAGAAAGTTAGTTTTAACTGGTGGCGTTGCAAATAACACTGCAATAAAGGAATATCTGAAGAAGGATTACGATGAGATAGTTTCTATTGAAGATCCTCAGTTTAATGGGGCAATAGGATGCTGCTTTTATGGAAGTAGATTTTTAGTTGACAGTTAGTTTTTTATAGCATTTAATTGCTAGGTACTAGGTACTAGGTACTAGGTACTAGGTACTAGGTACTAGGTACTAGGTACTAGGGATAGGCATACAGCAGACAGTATCCAGTAGTCAGTAATAAAAAATTTTGCAGAGTTTACTGGATTAGATTGAAATTAAGAGTATGTAAAGATATATGGAGGAATAGTATGTATATATTGAAAGCGGAGCATAGTTTTGATAGTGCTCATTTTCTTGCAGGATATGAAGGAAAGTGTAGAAATATCCATGGACATAGATGGAGAGTAGAAATTGAGGTTCAGTCAGAAACACTAGTAAAAGGCGGACAGCTTGATGGAATGGTAATAGATTTTGGTGATTTGAAAAAACATGTTAAAGAAATAGTGGATTTTTATGATCATGCTTTAATTATAGAAGAAGGTACTATGAGAAAAGAAACATTGAAATGTTTATTAGAAGATGGATTTAAGATATTAGAGGTTAAATTTAGACCAACGGCAGAAAACTTTGCGGCTTTTTTCTTTAATCATATGAAGGGAAAAGGCTATAAGGTAAAAAGAGCTACTATATATGAAACTCCAACTAACAGTGCTGTATATGAAGAATGAGGTGAAAAAATTGAAATTGAAGGTTGTTGAGAAATTTGTAAGTATCAATGGAGAAGGTCGTTTATCAGGACAGTTAGCTGTATTTATAAGATTTGCAGGCTGTAATTTAGACTGCAGTTATTGTGATACAAGATGGGCAAATGAAAGTGATGTACACTATGAGCTTATGAGTGCAAAAGAGATATATGACCATATTAAATCCACTAAGGTTAGAAATGTAACCTTAACTGGAGGAGAGCCGCTGCTTCAGGAGGGTATATTAGAATTATTAGAAATTCTATCTAAAGATAAGGAGCTTTCAGTTGAAATAGAGACAAATGGAAGCATACCTCTAGATAAATTTTCTAATATAGAAAATCCACCAAGTTTTACAATGGATTATAAGCTTCCTTCAAGTAATATGGAAAATAAGATGATAATAGATAATTTTAAATGCCTAACTAATAAGGATACAGTTAAATTTGTATCAGGAAGTATTGAAGATTTGGAGAAAGTTAAGACTATAATTATTAATTATAGCCTTGTAAATAAAACTAATGTTTATATTAGTCCAGTGTTTGGTAAAATTGATATGAATAATATTGTAGAGTTTATGAAAGATAATAAAATGAATGGAGTTACTTTGCAAATACAACTGCATAAAGTAATATGGGAACCAGAGAAAAGAGGTGTATAGATACTATGGCAATTAATACAAAAGAAATCGAAAAGCATATAAGAGGCATATTAATGGCCTTAGGAGAAAATCCAGATAGGGAAGGGCTTAAGGATACTCCAGAACGTGTAGCTAAAATGTATGAAGAAGTATTTATGGGAATGTGCTATACCAACGATGAAATTGCTGAGATGTTTGATAAGACCTTTGAAGATGATTTATGTATAGAAGATGGAACTAAAGATATAGTTTTAATGAAGGATATAGAGATTTTCAGTCATTGTGAACATCATTTAGCTTTAATGTACAATATGAAGGTAGCAGTGGCATATATACCTAAAAAGAAAGTTATTGGTTTAAGTAAAATTGCAAGAATAGCTGATATGGTGGGACGTAGGCTTCAACTTCAAGAAAGAATAGGTACGGATATAGCTGATATTATGCAAAAGATAACTGGTTCAGAGGATGTAGCAGTTATTATTGAAGGAGAACATGGCTGCATGACTACCAGAGGAATAAAGAAAACTAATGCAAAAACAGTAACTACTACTTTAAGAGGGAAATTTAATACTGATCCGATTTTTACTAATAAATTAATGATGTTGTATAAATAATAAAACAGGAGTGGGCAATTATGAATAAAGAAAAGGCAATAGTAGTATTTAGTGGCGGACAAGATAGTACAACTTGCTTGTTTTGGGCAAAGAAAAAATTTAAAGAGGTTATAGCAGTATCCTTTGATTATGGTCAAAAGCATAAATTGGAGTTAGATTGTGCAAAGGAGATTTGTAAAAAATATAATGTAGAGCATCATATCATGGATTTGAATTTACTAAATCAATTAGCACCAAACTCATTAACTAGAGCGGATATAGAAGTTGATAAGGAAGCACCAAGTGGAGAATTGCCGAACTCCTTCGTTGATGGAAGAAATATGTTGTTTTTAACTTTTGTTGCAGTATTTGCAAAGCAAAGAGAAATAAATAATATTATAACTGGAGTATCACAAAGTGATTTTAGTGGTTATCCAGATTGTAGAGATGTATTTGTCAGGTCTTTAAATGTTACATTAAATTTAGCAATGGATTATCAGTTTGTAATTCATACTCCACTAATGTGGATTAATAAAGCAGAAACATGGAAAATGGCAGATGATTTAGGAGTTCTTGATATAGTTAAAGAAGAAACTCTAACTTGTTATAATGGAATTAAAGGCAATGGATGCGGAGAATGTCCAGCTTGTAAATTAAGAAAGAATGGGTATTTGGAGTTCAAAAAATTATATAAGTATTAGTAGGTAATTTTTGATATTAGAAATCAAAATACATTAATTTTTATTATGTTATCCCTATATGTTTTAATAAACATATGGGGATTAAATTTATAGGTAAAAATTAATACTGAAGTATATAATAGATTTTTGTTACAATATGCTTGGATAAAATATTAAATGATGATATATTATCTATACAAATTAAATTTTAAACATGAACAGGCAGGGATTTTATTGAGAAAGATTAATTGGAAAATAAAACTAGGAATATTGTTTATAGCTGTATCTTGTGTAGTCTATACTCTACACTATTTAATATTTAGAGATAATATGTATATATTGGATACAATTATTGTTCAATTAGGTTTTTTGCCTCTTTCAACATTGCTGGTAACTTTTGTGCTTGATGAATTGATGAGTAACAATAAAAAGCAGGAGCTTATTGAAAAATTAAATATGGTAATAGGAGCATTCTTTGCGGAAATGGGAGATGAACTTCTTAAAATAATTATTGAGGCACAAACTAATTTATGTGAAAAAGCCCAAGAATTTAATTTCTCTGAAGAATGGACTAAAAAAGATTTTATGGAATTAAAGAATAAGCTTAGAAATGAAGATTTTGATATTTCATTAGAAATAGTAGATATTATAAGGTTAAAAGAATTTTTAGTTGATAGAAGAAAATTTATGCTATATCTTTTGCAAAATTCTAATTTACTAGAACATCAATCTTTTACAGATTTACTGTGGGCAGGTTTTCATCTTACAGAAGAGCTTATGAACAGAAAAAACTTAGACAACCTATCAGAAGCAGATTATGAGCATATTTCTAAGGATATATCTAGATTATATAGTAACTTAATATTAGAATGGGTAAATTACATAGAACATTTACAAAGAGAATATCCATTTTTATTTTCACTTGCTGTGAGAACTAATCCTTTTAATAAGGCAGCAAAGGTTGAGATTGAGTAAAAAAAGTGATTAATACTTTAATTTTCACCGAGAGATAGGGAAAATTTAATTAAATTTCCCTACTACTCGATTGTTTTTTTATTTGTGCCAACCTAATTAAATACTATTTTTTAAGGTTTATGAAGTAAACCTAATGTATATAGGATAGATCGAATCACACCTGATTGAGAATAACTTGGCATAGCAATTCCTCTTGCTCTATCTTTACTGTACATTAATTCTGGAAGTAAGCCACAGAAAGTACTATTTGTATAATTATGGTTAAAATAGTACCATGCAAGATTTGGATTATCTGCTGTAAGTAGTGCTTCTCCCATCCAAAATGTAGGTCCTGTCCAAGGAAGTAAATCTCCTTCTTCTGTTGTTAAGCTTTCATGCCTCCATAGTCCACCTAAAAACGGATCTTTAAGACGTTTATTAACTGCTTTAACAGTAGGATTTAACCATTTAGTTGGAAAGATAGGAAATTCAGTGAAAAATAATAACACAGAGGAATCTAACAATAGTGACTCTTTAGAACGAAAAACTATATTATTTTTAACATTATTTTTTTCAATAGCTTTTACAATATCACTTGCGCCTTTTTCATAGCTTTCTGCTTGGGCTTTCATATTTTTATAATGAGCCATAAGAGAAGCTTTTAAGAGACCATAAGCGGAAATTGCAGATGTCCACGTCATATGCTCAAATTCTTCATTAAGATGAGGTCCGAAAGTTTCCCAAATACCAGCATCTTTCTTTATTAATCCTGTTTCATCTCTATTCGTCATTATCCAATTAGCAGAGTGTTCAATTACTGACCATAAATTATTTATAATATTGTTATCCTTTGTAAGATTCCATAGATTCCATATACCGTAAAGAATAAGCCCTGTAGTATCATTTTCATAAGCATGCTCATTTGGAATTCCAGTTGTCACGTTATAAGCAAAATAGTAATTCCCATCTGGACGCTCCTTTAAATAACCAACGAGGCTATACAATCCTTTAGTAGCCTCTTCTAAATGACCAGCAAGTGCTAGTGTAGTAATAATCCATATACCATCTCTTACCCATACATTTCCTTGATATGGCCGGAATCCAATTAAAATAGGTGCTCCGTTTTTCTGTAAACTCATTCGCAGCAGACTATTACTTACCCTCCAATAGTATTGAAGATGAGGAGGAAGGCTAATAAGTATACTATCAGATATAGTATGCCATCTTTTCCATTCATATAAAGTATCTTTATAGAGATTTTTTATATTTTTCATAGCTAACTGTAATTGAGATATGGCCTCTTCCTTTGTTTTACCAGCAGCAAATAGTTGGTAAATTGGGTGGCTATATCCGTTACAAGGTACTGAAGCGCTGCAATGAAAAGTTAAACCCGTTGGTATAGAACTATGCTCAAAGGTTGTAACTTTCCCACCTGTTACTACTTTAGCAACATCTCCAATTTTACCTTCTATTGATGGTATTGTTGTTACAGCCAACCACGTACAACAAGAAATACGTGAAATAAAAATATTACCTATACGCTCTGATATATTTTTGAGATAAACTATAGGAAAAATTTCCATATTTGTAGCATTACCTTTTAGTGTACTTACTTGTATAGATCTTACAACAATGTTACTATTCCAAGGCGACCAAGTCTTAGTTTTTACAGTAGTATTTCCTTTATGAGACACAACTTCATAAATTCCAAATCCATCAATGTATCTAGTGTGATCTAATGAAATAATTTGTCCTATTTGTCCTAAGTCCTGCTTCACAATGCCGTATGGATCATACCATACCTTCTCATTTTCATCTTTTACAAGAATATAAGAGCCTCTGGTATCTAGAAGTGTATTCATTAAATCAAAATCTGGGAAAAAAATTTGATTAAGTAAGTCAACTGGAATATTGTTTTTATCGTATTGCGTTATCCAGGTTAATATATTGTTATTTGATATAGGAGCGTGGTTATTAGGGTTTTCTCCAATAAAATAGCACATTTTTTCTCCTTTTATTTTTTTCTACACTATTTATTATATTAAGTAAGTCGGCTTTAAATTATAGATTTTATAAACAACTGAATCAATTTAGAAACTTTTAATTCTATGGAGGGGATGACGTCTTTATAATCAATAAATGTTTATGCTATTGCATCTATTTCATCTGAAGTATCATTTACCATATTTTTTATCCATTTAAATGATTTAAATCTTTTTATCATAAAGAAAACTTTTATAATTTCTTCAATTGCAGTAAATGCAACAACAAAATATACTGGTAAGTGTAGTACAAATGCGGCCATAAAAGCCATAGGTATACCTATGCACCAAAGTGTAATTCCTTGAAGTATAGAACCATAAGTAGTATCTCCGCCACCTCTAAGTATTCCTACTATCATAACTGAATTATAAACTTTAACAATCATAACTAATGAATATATATATAGTATATAAGTTGAAGCTAACTTAACTTCATCTGATACATTAAAGAAAGAAATTATAGGTTTTGCTAATATGAAAAGTACAGCACTTAAAACTAAAGATATTAATATAGATAACCTAGATATCTTCTTAGATGACTCTATAGCAGTATCTTCTCTATTGGCACCAATTTCATTTCCTATTATAACTAATGCAGCATAAGCAAGTCCAAAAGCAAATATCATAAATAAATTCATTATAGTTGAGCATATTTGCATTGATGCAGCTGCACCGGTGCCTATTCTTGCGTATATTGCAATATATGTTACGTTACCAAGTCCCCAACAAGCTTCATTTAAAACGATTGGTATAGTCACTGTTGATAGTGTCTTAGTTAGATTCACAGATAATCCTCTCAAATCACTTACTTTGATATTTAGTAATTTGTCTTTAAAGTATATTGAAAATAATATCATACTACACTCGCATATTCTTGCAATAAGAGTTGCTATTGCAGCACCTTGAGTTTTAAGTTCAGGCATTCCAAAATTCCCAGATATAAGAACATAGTTTAAGATTGCATTTACAATAAGACCTAATAAACTTGCCAACATAGGTAATTTAGTGTTTTCAATGCTTCTAAGAGCAGAAGCAAAAACAAAAGAAATACCTGTAAATATATAACTTATAACTGTTATTCTCATGTACCCACTACCTATAGCTATAACTGATACATCCTTATTAAAGAGTGACATTATTTTTTCAGGCAGCATAAAACCCACAAATGTAAAGATTAGTGATAGAATTAAACTCATAATTAAAGATTTACTTAAAACTTTTTTTATGTTATCTCTATCATGTTTACCCCAAAGCTGTGCAACTAATACTCCACAGCCACCAGCTATACCTAATATAAATAACGTAAACAAAAAGTAGTATTGATTTGCAATACCCACAGAGGCTAGCTCTATTTCTCCAACTGTACCTATCATCATGGTATCCAACATATTAAGGGATGAGGTTATTAGACTTTGTAAAACTATTGGTAAAGTTATTGTAAGTAAATTCTTATAAAATTTTCTATTATTCCTATAGTCTTTGATTAAATTAAATGACATTTAAAAACTCCCTTCTTAAAAAGATTATATATATTAATTAGTGACTAATTAATTACAAAAAAAGAACCTCCACTTTGAGTTTTTTTGAAGTGGAGGTTCAACACTTAGATATTTTAAAAATATCAATATATTTAATTTTAATTAATATTGTTCTCTAAATTCATTTATAATCATAAGCAAAAAAATTTATTTTGTCAATAATAAAAATTAACTTTGAGAATATACAATAGGGCAAGCATGAACCTATGCAGTTTTAGTGGAGTTAGTATATTTTAATATAGACTTAGAGGAATCCTAGTCTTTTTTATTGTTGTGAATTCTTATAAAATTGTTTAAATAATCAATAACTATATGTTAAAATATGTATATAATGTAAAAAAAACTTAATGATAAAATAAACTTTTTATAATCAATAGAGAATGATTGAGTATTTTCGTGAGAAAAAGATAAATTTATACTATTATCGGAGTAAAAGATTAAAACAAATTATTCAGCTTGTGTAAAGATTTAGTAAGTATTATAAATACCACAAGGAGAGGTAATATGAAATGAATAAAGAATGTTTTTACATTTTATTATCAGGTTTAAACCTTGCATACGAATTTACACTAATGGATGATAGTGAATTAACATTAGAAGTATTAAGTAAAGTCATTGATTTAATGCGTTACTTTTCTGAGAGTAACGAAGATATGATAATGGTAAGTCAGGAGATTCAACGGATAGAAATATTTTTATCTATACTAGAGCTTCGTTTTCAAAAAGATTTTCAGTATAAAATATATTTAAAAGATGAATTAAGCACTCGATTTGTCAGAAGATTTTGCCTTATAGAACCTATTGTGAAATTTTTCGTAAATTATATTGAAGTTGAACCAAACAAAAAAATAATAAAAATATATATTCAAAATAAAATGAATAATTTAACAATGAGAATTGAGAATGAAAATGCTAATCTATGTGAGGAGTATACCTACTAGTTATAAATTTTACACTTTTAAAAAGTATTTTTGTATATTTCTTTATGAATCTAATAGAAGGGGGAGCTTAGTGAAAGTTAAGTGGAATATTAAGGGTAAGTTGATATTTATTACATCATTATTATTTATAGTTCCAATGATTATTTTAGGGATTATAAGTTATTATTATGCTAAAAATGAATTAGATAAGAGAGGACAAGAAATTTTAGAAAATAGTGTAAAAATGGTTATAAGTATGATAGAACAGAAAAATAAGGAGGTAGAACGAGGAATTATTTCCTTAGAAGAAGCTCAAGAAGAAATTAAAGAATATATGTTGGGCAAAAAGAGAAAAGATGGAACAAGGAGTATGGATAATAATGTTAACTTAGGAAAAAATGGATATTTCATCATATATGGTCAAGATGGATTAGAAATTGCACATCCCAGGATAGAAGGTCAGAATATTTGGAATACAGAAGATTATAGTGGAACAGGGTATTTTTTTGTTAGAGATGTTATAAAAGTAGCTAACAGAGGTGGAGGATTTACATATTATGATTGGGTTTTTCCAAACTCGGATAAAATTGGTACTAAAATTAATTATTCTGAAATTGATACTAATTGGAATTGGGTGGTTAATGCTACAGCATATGTTGAAGACTTTAATAGTGGTGCTAAAAATATATTATATGTATTAATAATTACTGTAACTCTAGAAGTAATGATCGGATTTACCATAGTAATTTTTGTTGCTCAAAAAATGTCTGAACCAATTGAAAAATTGGCTGATCAAGCAATAAAAATATCAAATGGAGAGCTTGAAATGAATGATATTGAGATAGAGGGCAACGATGAAATAGCATACTTAACTATGGCTTTTAATCAAATGATACATGATATTAAAAAATTAATAAAAGAGATTAAGGATAAAGCTGCACTTAAAGCTTTATTAAAAGAAACGGAATTAAAGGCACTACAATCACAAGTAAATCCTCATTTTTTATTCAATATTTTAAGTGTAATTACAGAATCAGCACTTATAGAGGGAGCTGATAAAACCCTTAGCATGGTAGAAAAAATATCTGGAATGCTTAGATATAGTTTAACTAGCTTTCATAAGGAAGTTAAGCTTGAAGATGAATTAGAAATGGTAAAGCGTTATGTATATTTGCAATCCCAACGCTTTGGTGATCGCATTAAATTTGAAATAGATTTACCTGAAAATATTCCCTTGATATATATGACATGTATGACCATTCAACCAATTGTTGAGAATGCTATTATACATGGATTAGAGCAAAAAATTCAAGGAGGCACAATTAAAATATCCTTAAAAGAAGAAAAAAAATATATAATCATTCAAATTCAAGATGATGGTATAGGTATTGATAAAGAAGTTTTGGACAAGTTATTTGATGAAAATAATCAGAAAAATCATACTGGTCATACAACTGGGATAGGTATAAACAATGTTTATGAGAGGTTAAAAATATATTTTGAACAAGAAAATTTATTATTAATTGATAGTGAAATTAATGCTGGAACTTGTGTTACTATCCTGTTGCCAAGAACAAATAAGAGAGGAGGAAAATAATGTATCAAGTACTAATAGTGGATGATGAAGCAAGAGAAAGAAATATAATTAAAATTCTATTAGAGAGACAATATACAAAAATGTTTGAATTTTATGAAGCAAACAATGGAGAGGCAGCAATATATGAATTCGAAAAGAATCAACCTCAATTGATAATAATAGATATTAGAATGCCCGGCATGGATGGAATTGAAGCTATTAAAAGAATACGTAATCAATCACTTGATATATATATTATTATTATTACAGCTTATGATTATTTTGAGTTTGCCAAAGAAGCCATTAAAAATGGTGTAAATGACTTTATCTTAAAACCTCCTTCACGTGATAATTTCAATCAAGCTATAAATAAATTTTTCAAATATATTCAAAAACGTGAATTGAATAAAAGGAATGTAGAAGAGGCAAAAGAAAAACTTGAACATTGGATGTCTATTATGAAAAAGGATATGGCTATATCCTTGGCTTATGGAGGATTAGAAGAACATATAGATGGCTATTTTTCAATGTTAGACATATCATATCATTGGGGTGCTTGTATACTTTTTAGCCTAGATCATCAACATGACACATTTTTTCGAGAAAATAGAATTGATGAAAATATTTACTTAAAAAAAATTAGTCGTTACATTGATGAATTTATGAAAAAACAGCTATTACAATATATTACTGGTATACAAGGAAAAAGTGTAATTATGTTTTTGTTTTTGAAAGAAAAAGATAGGAATATTAGTCACAAAAAAACTTTAGAAATCTCTTCTAATATGTTAGGATACGTACAACGAAATTGTAATTTAACTCTAAAAGTTGGTATTGGAAGAGGTTATTTATTATCTAAGGATTTAAGTAAATCATATGAAGAGGCTTTAACTGCAATAAAAAATAAGAAAAAATCATATGATAACAAACCTATATATGTATACACTTTGGAAGAACATAAGATTGAGAATAATAATGATTGCTGTGAGAAATTACTTGTAAAAAAAATTAGAGAGGGAAATCATAACGAAGTAAGTGATATCTTAGTAGAAATTTTTACTTTTTTAAAGAATAAATATAGCAATGAACAAATGACTTTAAAGGTTAGATTAATTGAATTTTTATCATCCATCACTAAAAGTTGTTTAGGAAAAGAATACACTTCTTCAAATTTGAATGATTTGGCATTACTTATTGCATTGGATGAGTTTCATGATATCATAAAGTTTACTCAAAGGTTTGTTGAAAAGCTATTGGAACAAGTGAACGAGCAGCAGAATAATAAAAGACATTTTATTATTGATAAAGTGGTAGAATATGTAAATGAAAACTACCATCTTCCAATTTGTGTAGAAGAAACTGCCCAAAAATTTTCATTAAGTCCATTTTATTTTAGCAAATTATTTAAGGAATACCAAAATATAAACTTTGTGGATTTTATTACAGAGATACGGATAAAAAAAGCTATAGAGTTATTTGCAAATGAATCTTTAAATATTAAAGAAATTGCATATCAAGTAGGTTATCGAGATGCTAACTATTTTAGTCGAGTTTTCAAGAAAATGATTGGTATGAGTCCAAAAGATTATCGTAATAAATTTTTTATATAGTTTTTCAATTTAATGAAAGTAGTACAATTTTGCTTCTGTTATTTATTAGCATAGCATAATTGTGCTATTTTTTTTATCTACGATCTATAAAAAATTATAGCATAGCAATGTATTGGGAATAATTAACTAAAATGTAAATGAAATGACAGAATAATCTAGAGTCAATATTTTAACCATATGTTACCATAAATGTAGTGGTTGAAGTATTCATTATATTTAATCTGAATTATGTATGGTAGATAAAGTACTTATTAGATATGCAAGGATATATATTAAGACAGGGGGGATAGAAGAAAATCATTTCTTAATGTGATGCCAAACTAGTTTATCAAAAATTTAAGTATTTATTAAAGGGGGATATGGAAAATGGAAAATATAGTTTGTAAAGAAAAAGTAGAAAATGTACTATGGAAAGTTGAAGATAAAATAGCTAAAATCACTATAAATAGATTAAAAGCTCTTAATGCTTTAAATAGTCAGACTTTGAGAGAACTAGGAAATGTAATAAATGAAATAGCTGAAAATAAAGAAATTAAAGTTGTTATTATTACTGGAGCAGGAGATAAAGCTTTTGTAGCTGGTGCTGATATTAAAGAGATGAAGGATTTAAATGCTTTAGAAGGAAAAGAACTTGCTAGACTTGCACAAAAGGTATTTTCTGCAATTGAACATATGCCACAAATAGTTATAGCAGCTGTTAATGGATATGCTCTAGGTGGAGGTTGCGAATTAGCTTCGGCATGTGATATACGTCTAGCTTCTACCAAAGCTAAGTTTGGTCAGCCAGAAGTTACACTTGGAATTACACCAGGTTTTGCAGGAACACAAAGATTACCAAGATTAGTTGGTAGAGGTATAGCTAAAGAAATAATTTCAACTGGAGATATGATTGATGTACAGGAAGCATATCGTATTGGACTTGTAAATAAGGTTTATAGTCCAGAAGAATTATTACCTAAGGCTATAGAAATGGCATCTAAAATAGCTAGTAGAGGACCAGTAGCAGTTCGACTTGCAAAGGCAGCTGTAAATGATGGTATGAATATGGATACTGAATCAGCATATAAATATGAAGCTGATATATTTGGGTTATGCTTTGCAACTGAAGATCAAAAGGAAGGAATGACAGCTTTTGTAGAAAAACGTAAAGCCCAATTTAAAGGAGAATAATAATTTAGACTATATAGAAGATAACATCTTAATATGTTAGTCTAAAGTTTTATAGACGTAGGGGAGATTTGTACCAGTTTATTGAAGAGGCAATTAATTTAATATAAAGGTTAAAATCTCCTCTAAATTAATTATGTGTAATTACAAATAAAGATCAAAAATTTTAGTCTGTAATTGTAAGGAGGTAGATAAACATGCCAGTTAAAATTATGACAGCTGAAGAAGCTGTAAAATTAGTTAGGGATGGAGATACAATAGCTACAGGTGGATTTGTTGGTAGCTGTTTTGCTGACTTTCTTGCATCGACTTTAGAAAAACGTTTTCTTGAGACCGGTAATCCTAGAAATTTAACTTTAGTTTATGCAGCAGGGCAAGGGGATAGTAATGATAAGGGAATAAATCATTTTGCTCATGAAGGATTGGTTAAAAGGGTTATTGGAGGTCATTGGAATCTAGCTCCTAAAATGGGGAAATTAGCTGTAGAAAATAAAATTGAAGCTTATAATTTACCTCAAGGAGTAATTTCTCATTTGTTTAGGGATATAGCAGCTGGAAAGGTAGGAACTATTACTCATGTAGGCTTGAAAACCTTTATTGACCCTAGAATACAAGGGGGAAAACTAAATGAAAAGACTACGGAAGATATAGTAGAGGTTGTAAATATTTCTGGTAAGGAGAGGCTCTTGTATAATGCATTTCCAGTGAATGTTGCTTTTTTAAGAGGAACTAGTGCTGATGAAAAAGGTAATGTAACTTTAGAAAAAGAAGCTATTACTCATGAATCAACATCTATAGCTCAAGCTGTAAAAAACTCTGGTGGAAAAGTAATAGTACAAGTGGAAAGATTAGTTCAATCAGGTTCATTAGACCCAAAATTAGTAAAGATTCCTGGAATCTATGTTGATGCAATTGTAGTAGCAACAAAGTCTGAAGAACATGAACAAATTTTTGGACAGGAATATAATCCAAGCTATACAGGTGAAATAAGAATTCCTATAAATAATGAAGAAAACATGGATTTAAATGAAAGAAAGATTATTGGTCGCAGAGCTGCTATGGAGCTTATGCCTGATGCTATTGTTAACCTGGGCATTGGTATACCTGAAGCCATATCTATGGTTGCCAAGGAAGAAGGAATTGGTGAATATATGACTTTAACTGTGGAGGCAGGTCCAATAGGTGGCATACCTACAGGGGGGGGAGCATTTGGAGCATCTATTAACCCAGAAGCAATCCTTGATCAGCCGTATCAATTTGATTTTTATGATGGAGGTGGCTTGGATCTAGCTTTTTTAGGATTAGCTCAAGCTGATAAAGAAGGTAATATAAATGTAAGTAAGTTTGGACCTCGTATAGCAGGTTGTGGAGGTTTTATAAATATTACACAAAATGCTAAGAAAGTATTCTTCTGTGGAACCTTTACTGCTGGAGGATTGAAGATAGATGTTGGTGATGGAAAATTAATCATCAAGCAAGAAGGTAAGGTTAAAAAGTTTATTGACATAGTAGAGCAAATTACCTTTAGTGGAGAATATGCACGTAAGACAAAGCAACCAGTTATGTATATTACTGAAAGAGCAGTATTTGAATTAAGAGAAGATGGACTATATTTAACTGAAATTGCACCAGGAATAGACCTTGAAAAGGATGTATTGAGTCTAATGGATTTTGTACCTAAAATGGATGGTAGACCTAAGTTAATGGATGAAAAAATTTTTCACACTGAACCTATGGGGTTAAAGAGATAATAGGGGGGATATCATGTTTCAAATATTAATATTAATTGTTGCATTAATATTATTTTCAGTACTAGCTTTTAAAAAAGTAAGTGCTATTATACTGGGACCAGTAATATCAATATTTGTAATTGTATTTGCAAGGCTTCCAATGTTTGAAACAATGCTAGGACCGTATATGAAAGCTGCAGCGGGATATGTTGAGAAGTTCTTCTTGGTTTTCTTCGTGGGAGCTGTATTTGGTGCAGTAATGGATGAATCAAGAGCAGCAGAATCTATTGCTCGTTCATTAGTAAAGTTTACAAGAGGTAAATGGGCAGCACCAGTGGTAATGATAATAACAGGTATTTTAACATATGGAGGAGTAAGTGGATTCGTTGTATTCTTTGCAATGTACCCTATTGCACTTCAGCTTTTTAAGAATACCAATGTATCTAGAAGATTAATACCAGCGGCTATTTCTGCAGGGGCATGGACATGGTCAATGAGTGGACCAGGAAGTCCAGCTATTCAGAATATTATACCTATGAGGTATTTAGGTACTAGCAGTACGGCAGCATTATTGCCAGCCATTGCAGGAGCTTTAGGAGAACTGATTTTAATATTTTTATGGCTTGAATATAGAAGTAAATCACTACGTAATAAGGGATTAGGATTTGATGATGCTTCCTTACCTCCATTAAAGGAAATTGCTGCAGCAACGGATGGTCAAGTTGTATCACTACCAAATCCATGGATATCAGCAATACCAGTTATACTAATATTAGTAACTTTCAATATATTAAAAGTTCCAGTAGAAGGAGCAGTAACTATAGGGATTCTTTCAGCAATAGCTCTCTTATGGAAACAAAGAGGTGGAGTTAGTGAATGGATTAGTACTTTAAACAGAGGAGCTATAAACTCGGCTACTGCTATACTAAATACAGCTATTGTTGTAGGTTTTGCTGGAGTAGTTAAAGTTACAGCAGGATTTGATAAAATAATAGGTGGTTTGAAAAACTTAAGACTTTCACCTATGAGTTTCATAGCAATAACAACAGCCATAGCTGCAGGAGTAGCAGGTTCTGCTTCTGGTGGTTTAGGAATTGCTTACGAAGCCCTTAAGGATACTTATGTAAGTATGGGTATTAACTTAGAATATGTGCACAGGATATCTGTAATTGCATCAGGAACCTTAGATACCCTTCCATATCAAGGTGCTCAAATTACATTATTAGCAATATGTGGTCTTACTCATAAAGAGGGATACTTTGACATAGCTATAACACAGCTCATAATTCCTATAATAGTATTAGCAGCATTTGTAATTCCAATGGCTTCACTAGGATTATAATTAAATTAAAAAATATTTTAATAATATTATAAAAAAATGATATGTTAGGATATTAATATTAGTCACTACCAATAAATTTGTTGGTAGTGATTTTCGTTGTGCGCCCAGCATGGGCGACAGCTAGGTGGTGAAAGCCCAGTAAAGTCTCTGGATTCCTTCAACTAGAATTTAGATTGAGTAAAAACTTCATCTAAATTAAGTTTCATTTTATATTAAATATTTTTACAAGTAAAGTTCAACTTAAGAGAAAATAGTACGAAAATATAACTAAGGACATATAAATTACACAGTTTTACAGAATGTGATAAAATAAAACAAAAAAGTACAAAGTATATTTACAAGAAAGAAAGGTGAGTAAAATAAACAAGAGTATAGTACGAACAATTTTTGCTCATATAATTGGATTTGTAGTTATTACTGCCTTGATATTGGGATATGTGTGGATTGATAAAGAATACTCTCAATTCAATGAAGAAGCTAAAGCTTTAAGGGATGAATATATAACAAACCAAAAATCAATTTTGAAAAATGAGGTAAATGGAGCTATTAAATATATTGATTTTGAAAAATCTGAAACGGAAATAAGACTAAAAGAAGATATAAGAAACAGAACCTATGAAGCTTATAGCATTGCAATGAATATTTATAATGAAAATAAAGGGATAAAAAGTGATAATGAAATAAAAAAAATGATAGTAGATGTCTTAAGACCAATTCGATTTAATAATGGAAGAGGATACTTCTTTATTGATACTTTGGAGGGAGAGTCAGTACTTTATCCTGTCTATGCTGAGTTGGAAGGTAAGAGTTTAATTGATTTACAAGATGAAAATGGTAATTATATTGAACAAGAAGAGATTAAACTAATAGAAAATAAAAAAGAAGGATTTATAACAGCATATTGGAAAAAACCAAATCCTACTGATGAAAAATCATATGCTAAAATTACATTTGTTAAATTATTTAAACCATATAATTGGACTATAGGTACTGGAGAATATGTTGATGATGTTGAAAAGAATGTACAAGATAAAGTTTGTCAAAGAATTTCACAAATGCGCTTTGGACAGAACAATGATCAATATATATTTATTATAGACTATCAAGGAATAGAAAAGGTTAATGGTATGTTTCCTGAATTAGTTGGGAAAAATTTATGGGATTTAGAAGATAATAAGGGAATAAAATTTGTCCAAGAGCAAATAAGACTTGCTAAAGAAAATCCTGAAGGAGCTTTTACAAAGCAGTATTGGTTTAAGAAAAATTCGGTCAATAATTCTGAAAAATTATATTTTGTAAAGGCAATTCCTGAATGGCAATGGGTTATTGGAATTGGGATTTACAATGATGAAATTGAGGAAGTTATTAATTTAAAGAGAATAGAAATGGGAAAAAAGGTAAAAACAAGAATAACTGAAATTGGTATTATTGTTTTTAGTATTATTTTAGTGGTTATTATATTGGCGTACTTTACAAAGAAGATAATGAATAAAAGTTTTAATGTTTTCTTTTCTTTTTTTGAAAAGGCATCAAAAGAATATGTAGAGATTGATGTTGATAAAATACATTATTCAGAATTAAAGGACCTGGCGGTTTCTGCTAATAACATGATTAAAGAAAGGAATGAAATAGAAAAAAGAATTATTGAGATAAATAATAATTTGCAAAGAAGTAGTGTTACAGATGGGCTTACAGGTTTGTATAATCATAAATATATGTATGACAATTTATCAAAGGAAATAAGAAGAGCTAAGGAGAAAGAGGAATGTATTTCTATAATAATGTTTGATATTGACTACTTTAAAAAAGTTAATGACGTTTACGGACATCAATATGGGGACAAGAGCTTAGAAAGAGTTGCAGAATGTATTAAATCTAAAGTTAGGAATAGAGACATTGTTGGAAGATACGGTGGAGAAGAGTTTTTAGTTATTCTTCCAAAACAAAATTTGGAAGATGCTTATGAAATTGCTGAGAAAATTAGAAAGAGAATTAAAAATTTAGTTTTTGAAAATGAAGAATTAAAGGTTACTATCAGTGGTGGAGTTGCTCAATTAGAAACAGGAATAGAAACACCAGAAAAATTGGTTAAAAAAGCAGATGAGCTTTTATATAAAGCAAAGGCAAAGGGAAGAGATAGGATAGAAATGTAATCTTATAGATTAATGAAATGTAATTACAATTTTGTAGGAGAAGTTTTTGTGTATAATATCATCTGAAAGAAAATAGATATTCATACTAGGATGCGCTTCAATAGATATATATTTTATCAATTTATATCTATATCAATTTACACATTTCATTAATATAATGATAGTAAAATCATAAAAATATATATGAAAAATTTAATATAATATTTAAATAAAGCAATTAATTCTTTTAATGAGTTGTAATTAAAATTTCTACTCTTGGTGAGAATATTAATTAGATGACTTAAATAACTAAATTTATAAAATATATTTGATGTAAAAACCATAATAAAAGGAAGGGGGCTTCTTATGAATATACCTACGGAACTAATAGAAGAAATGAAACAAAATAGGGTTATTTTATTTGTTGGTGCAGGAATATCAGAGAATTTGGGGCGAGCGCCTTGGGGAAAACTTATTGACCAAATGGCTATAGAGCTTGGATATGATAGAAATGTTTTTAGAAGTATGGGAAATTATTTAGAATTGGCGGAGTTCTATAAGATTAGAAAAAAATCCATTAAGGCTCTTAAGGAATGGATGGATGTAAATTGGCATAATTCTAAAATAAAAATTGAAGATTCCAATGTACACAAGCTTATTATAGATTTAAATTTTCCAATAATATATACCACAAATTATGATAGGTGGCTTGAAAATGCTTTTGATTATTACAATAAGAAATATACAAAGATTGTGGGAATAGATGATTTGGTAAACTTAAAAAATGGAGTTACCCAAATTATAAAATTTCATGGAGATCTTGAAGATGAATCTTCTATAGTGCTGACAGAATCTAGTTATTTTGAAAGATTAAGCTTTGAAAGCTGTTTAGATATAAAGCTTCGAGGAGATATATTAGGAAAGGCAGTATTATTTATAGGATATAGCTTAAGTGATATAAACATAAGATATTTATTATTTAAATTAAACAAGCTTTGGAAAGAAGCAAAAGTAGAAAAATATAGACCTAAGTCCTATATTCTCTTATTAAATAGAAATTCAGTTCAACAGGAAATATTGGAAAATAGGGGCATAAATACTATTATTTCTAATACCAATGATAAAGAAAAAGGTATGGAAAATTTTTTGAGTGAGTTAGCAGAGAAAGTTATAAAAAAGTAAAGAATTTCTTTAAAAAACTATGTCCAATTATCAGTTTAATGTGGTAAAATAACAAAGGATTTTACAAAAGATAAAGGAGGACATAAATGATAATATTAAATCCAGTTATTATTTCAGTTTTAGTAATGATAGTTTTGAGTCTTTTAAATTTAAATGTAATTTTGGCAATACTAATTGCAGCAATAACAGCAGGAATATCAGCAGGAATATCACTTCAAGATACTATGGTGATTCTAATAGAGGGAATGGGTGGAAATTCAGAAACAGCTTTAAGCTATATTCTTTTAGGAGCTTTAGCTGTAGCTATTAGTAAAACGGGATTAGCGGATATTTTGTCTAAAAAAATAGCTGAATTTGTTAAGAAAAGAAAGACAATATTTATTTTATTAATTGCCTTTATAAGCTGTTTTTCTCAAAATCTTATTCCAGTGCATATTGCATTTATACCAATTATAATACCACCCTTGCTTGAACTTATGAATAGATTAAAAATTGATAGAAGAGCGGTGGCATGTGCTTTAACTTTTGGATTGGAGACTCCATATATAGCTTTTCCTGTAGGATTTGGACTTATTTTCCATAACATTATAAGAGATCAAATGATTGCAAATGGAATTAATATAACAACAGATATGGTTTGGAAGGCTTTATGGTTGCCAAGTATAGGTATGCTTGTAGGACTTTTAATTGCAGTATTTTTTACCTATAGAAATCCAAGAGAATATAAAGAGATTCAGGTACATGATTCTAAGGAAATTGATATTGAAGAAGTAAATATGATGAGTAGAACTCAATGGATTGCTTTAGCAGCGGCAGTAGTAGCTTTTACTATTCAGTTAGTGACAAAATCATTACCACTAGGAGCATTATGTGGAATTATTTTCATGATAATAACAGGAGTTATAAAGTGGAAAGAAATTGATAAGCTAATGGATGAAGGTATCATAATGATGGCATTTATTGCTTTTGTTATGCTTATTGCAGCAGGTTATGGAAGCGTATTGAGAGAAACAGGAGCAATTGAAACTTTAGTTAAAACAGTTGCAGTAAGTATTGGAGGAAACAAGATACTAGGTGCTGTATTGATGTTATTTGTAGGATTATTTGTAACTATGGGGATAGGAACTTCCTTTGGAACTGTACCTATTTTAGCAGCAATATATTGTCCTTTAGCTCAAAGTTTAGGATTTAGTGTTTTGGGTATAATTGCCCTTATTGGAGTTGCAGGAGCTTTAGGGGATGCAGGTTCTCCTGCCTCTGATAGTACATTAGGACCGACTTCTGGACTAAATGCGGATAATCAACATAATCATATATGGGATACTTGTGTACCTACTTTTATGCATTTCAATATCCCACTGATTATTTTTGGAGTTATTACAGCTTTAATTTTTTAGGAAAATACAAAAAGACCAGAATAAATTCTGGTCTTTTTGTATTTAAATTTTGGGGTATTTAGAAAAAGCATATATTATGAAAAGTATCTTTGGTAAAATACCTTTTTTATTCTTTTCTCATAAGGAAATTAAACTTGTCTTTTTTAGGTGTTGAAAAATCTATATTTCTCTTATGAAGAGTATCACTATACTCAGATATCTGGCTGTCACATATATTAGCGTAATCTGTCTTGCCTTCTTTAACCCATCCCATAAATATATATACATGAGTTGGAGAGTTGGACTTAGAGGCAGTTGTAAAGACAATATCACCTTTTTCTAATTTTTTATAGTCATTAATTTTTTTCCAGCCCTTATTTTCTAATTCGCTAACTAAGCTTTTTGTGTTAATAACAGATTTTGATATATCATAATTGTTATTTCTCAATATTTCTGCTATAAAAATTGTGGAAAGTCCTTTATCACTTCCACTATTTAAAGCTTTTGCTTCATTAAGAGAAGCTGTTCTATTGGCTTTATTATTTAAATAGGTATATATTCTAGTATTTAGCGCTTCAGTATTAATTGAAGCTTCTTTAGCTGCATTTTTATTTTCTCCAGAGATTGCATCTTCAGTTGATTGAGAGTTACTAACTATATTTTCACTTTGTTGTACATTAGAACTGTTTTTAACCAAGTTAATTGAAACTGAAGCCACTTGCTTTATCATAAAGGCAGCTACTAGTATAAGTGGTATAGCGAAGGATGCAAAAATTAGGTTGCTTTTTTTCTCGTTTTTATCTTCCATTTCTTGCATTTCTTTTATAAATTTTTTTGTTTCTTCACTGGTTTCTAAATTACTGTAGGAATTATCAAAATTTTTCTTTTTACTCATTAGTTAATCTACTCCTATATTTAATGTTTTTAAATTAATAGTTTTACTTGAGTTTTACACAATGTCTCTTTTATTGTCTATAAATATAGTCATCATAATTTTAATTTTATCAGATAACCTTTACTAAGTAAACAATCATATTTTTAACAAAGTGAAAACTTTAAATTAACAATTAAGTCGCCTTAGTTAAATATTTTCAATTTTTACTTTTATTTTAAACTACACTTAATGAAGTGATACACTCTCTAAACTTCTTTTATTGAGAATTTTTTAAGAGAGATGGAAAAACTTCATTATTTATAGTTATTTACTTTTTTCCTTTCTTTTCATTTTTATTTTACTAAAATTATATAAATATTTTTTTATATTTGAAGTATTTTTCATATATTTTGTCACCATATAACATGCTGAATAGAAAACTAGTAAAACTATTCCAGCTACAAGACCAGAACCTTGACCTGGAATTAAAGGCATAGTTATTATAGTAATTAATAAAGCGGCAATAATTATCCAAGAAGTATAAGGATATCTAGGGAATTGGCAGTTGCCTTGAGGAGGACAACCATGTTTTTTTCTAAATTTATAATGGGTGGTCATGATTATTAAATAAGTAAATAATAGAGAAAAACCACCTGAACTAACTAAAAATATATAAATTCTTTGAGGAAGTAAAAATCCTAAACCAAGTGCTAAAAGCATTGATATCCCAGAAAAAATAATTCCTCTGTACGGTATATTACCTTTATCTCTTAACCATGATGGTGCACAACCCTCTTCTGCTAAGGAACGAATCATTCGCCCCAACCCAAAAGTTGCAGCCAGCATAGTAGACAAAATAGCTGTAACAAGTACAATATTAATTGCACTAGCAGCCCAATCTATACCATATAATTTAAGAGCAGATACAAAGGGACTTACTTCTTCAGTTACAGCAGCTGTGGGAATTAGGGGTAGTAGCAAAGTAATAGCTGCTGTATACAATCCCAATAATCCTATAACCGTATAATTAATGGCTTTAGGAATGGTACGGTGGGGATTTTTAGTTTCAGATGCAGCCAATCCTATAATTTCAAAGCCTGCATAGGTAAACATTACAATTAACATACTTCCAGCAATACCTGGGATTCCAGCTGGAAATAAAGGTTCATTAACTAATGATCCTATACCTACAGTAGGTTTATTAGGTATAAGTCCTGATACTAAAAAAATGGCTAAAAGAATAAATCCTATAATTGCCATAAGCTTTATTGCTGCTAATCCACTTTCTAATTTACTCAATTTATCCGATCCTAAAAGATTAAGTAGAGTAACTCCAATAATAACCATAGATCCTAGAAAAGGCAGTGAAACTTGTGGAAACCATACACGAAAAAATAAAGAAACTGCTGTTGCTTCACTAGACATAGCTAGTATTAAACCAGTCCAGTATACCCATCCTACAACAAATCCCATACCAGGACCAAAGGCTCTCTCTGAAAATGTTCTAAAAGAACCTGGAGTTGGATCAGCAACCGTCATTTCTGAAAGAGCAAAAAGGATAAAATAAACTAAAATTCCTCCAAGTATGTATGCTATAAGTACTGCAGGCCCAGCGGTATTTATGGCAATAGCAGAGCCTAAGAAAAAAGAACCTCCAACTACAGTACCTAGAGCCATCATAGTAAGTTGCCATGCTGATAGACCTATATTGTTATTTTTCATGATTAATGCCTCCTTGAAAATTTGAGCTATGAATAGTTTATCCTAAATATTTATTAAATACTCAAAGTAAAGCGTATCCAATATTCTTATAAGAATATTGTTATATAGAAAGGGGGTGGGCCTATGGTATGAGAATTAAAGTTAATGCAATAAAAGCAATTTATTTAAATTTCTATACAGATAACAAATGGGAATTAAGAAACGGAACAGAATATTATATTACAATTACTACTTTTTATAATTTACTTAATGATGAATTTAAAATAAAATAAGAATATACACTAATAAATCGTAGTTTATAGAGAGGACGATAAAATGAATTTAATAACTTTAGAAAATATAAGCAAAAGCTATGGAGAAAAGGTTCTTTTAAAGGATATATCCTTGATAATCAATGAAGGTGAAAAAATAGGGTTAATAGGCATCAACGGAACAGGAAAATCAACATTGTTAAAGGTGATAGCTGGGGTAGAAAATTATGATGATGGAAAAATAACAAAAGCCAGCAAGCTTACAGTAGAATATTTATCTCAAACAGGAGATTTTGATGATGATGCTAAGGTTATAGAACAGATATTTAAGGGGAATTCCCCAATAATGAAGCTACTTCGTGAATATGAAAATACTATTGAAAAATTAGAAAATAATCCTGATGACAGTAGACTTCAAAAAAAGCTTTTGGAGCTTAATGAAAAAATGGATGCAGCAAATGCATGGGAAATTGAAAGCCAGGCAAAAACAGTACTTACTAAGCTGGGCATAAAGAATTTTGAGGATAAAGTAGGAACATTATCAGGAGGGCAGAGAAAGAGAATTGCCTTAGCAGGAGCATTGATAAGTCCATGTGATTTATTAATCTTAGACGAGCCTACAAACCATATGGATAATGAAACAGTAAAATGGCTTGAGGAATATTTAAATAATAGAAAAGGTGCTCTTATAATGATTACCCATGATAGATACTTCTTAGACAGAGTAACCAACAGAATGCTAGAACTGAATAATGGAAAAATATATAGTTATGTAGGTAATTACAGTACTTTTTTAGAAGCTAAAGCAGAAAGAGAAGCATTTAATGAAGCTGTGGAAATGAAAAGACAGAACTTGCTAAGACGTGAGCTTGCATGGATAAGAAGAGGAGCAAAGGCAAGAAGTACTAAACAGAAGGCAAGAATAGACAGATTCAATGAATTGTCAGCTCAGGAAATTGATACAAAAAATGAAAAAGTAGAGATATCTGTTGGCAGCAGCAGACTTGGAAAGAAGGTTATAAATCTTGAAAATATAAGTAAAAGCTATGAGGGTAAAAAGCTTATTGATGATTTTAGTTTTATTTTTAAGAAAGAGGATAGAGTTGGTATCATAGGTTCTAATGGTATTGGAAAATCTACGCTCTTGAATATAATTACGAATAAGATTAAACCCGATAGGGGAACTGTAGATACGGGTGAAACAGTTAAGATTGGGTATTTTTCTCAGGAATATAACAATATAGATGAATCTATGAGAGCTATAGAATATATAAGAGAAGGTGCTGAATTTATAAAAACAGAAGATGGGACACCAATCAGTGCATCTAAAATGATGGAGAGATTTCTGTTTATACCAGAGATTCAGTGGACTCAGATATCAAGATTATCTGGAGGAGAGAAAAGAAGACTTCATCTTCTAAGAGTTTTAATGGAGGCTCCTAATGTTCTTATACTGGATGAACCTACAAATGATTTGGATATAGAAACTTTAAATGTCCTTGAAGAATATATAGAACAATTTAATGGAACGGTTATAACTGTTTCCCATGATAGATACTTCTTGGATAAGGTGGTAAATGAAATAATTTCATTCAAGGGTAATGCTACTATAGAAAAGTTTACAGGAAATTATTCTGGGTATATGGAATTTATTGAAAAGCAGATTGAAGAAGAAGAAAAAAGCCAAAAGCAAATAAAGAATAATAAGAATAAAAACAATAAGGAAAGTGAAAAATCTAAAGTTAATAAAAGCTTAAAGTTTTCATATAAAGAAAAACTAGAATATGAACAGATTGATGGAAAGATAGAAGAAGTAGAAATGGAATTAGAAGAAGTGAAAGAAAAAATAAATTCTGCTGGATGTGAATATACCCTTCTTCAGGAACTTCTTGAAAAACAGAAGGAAATTGAGGATAAATTGGATTACTTGATGGAAAGATGGACATACTTAAATGAGTTGGCAGAACAAATTAATATAGAGAAATAAATATATATGAACAGCTTACATATAGAAATAAGACTATATGTAAGCTGTTTTTGCATAAAAACTTATAGAATTTAAGAAAATTTAAGTAAAATTTAATATGAAAGTATGTGGAAATATATGGATAAAAATGATAAGATAGGCTTGTATTTACCATAAATGTTTTAATATATTCATTATCTCTTATTAAATTAATTATAGATATAATTAATATTTATGTAATTTTAGAATGTAACGAATACAGGGGGGATTAATTATGAAAAAAAAATTTCTTACGTTTCTTTTGAGTATCAGTATTATACTTTCTATAAGTACAATGGCTTTTGCGTCAGAAGGGAATGATAAAGCTATTAAAAGTATAGTAGTAAAAACTCAAAAGCAACAGTTAAAAGCGGGAAATCAAGAACAGAAAGTATCTGACGTAATTGATGAAGTAAACCAATCAGTAGTGGCTGTAATAGGTGAAAATAAAAAAATTCGTGAGCAGGATGAGGAATATACAAAGTTTCCTACGACTTTACAGCATGGTTCAGGTGTAGTATTAAGTAAAGATGGAAGAATATTAACTAATAATCATGTTGTAGATGGTCTTGATGATATATATGTGGTTACATATGATGGGAATGTGTACAAGGCTAAGCTTTTATATGCAGATAAGGAGATTGATTTAGCCCTTCTTAAGATTAATAGATCAGATTTAAAACCAATAAAATTAGCAGATGAAAAGAAAATGAAAGTTGGAGATGAAGTTGTTGCTATTGGTACTCCTTTATTCTTCGGTTACAGAAACAGTGCAAGTAAAGGAATTATAAGTGGTTTAAATAGACCTGTAGATCGCTCATATATGTATTTGCAGACAGATGCGGCAATAAACCCTGGAAATAGTGGTGGACCTTTGGTAAATATGAATGGAGAACTAGTTGGTATAAATACTTTGGGATATATGTTTTATCAAGGAATGAACTTTTCTATTCCAATAGACAATATAAATTATTTTGTAAATCAATATAATAAGTTCGGAAGAATAAAAAGATGCTTTACAGGAATAGAGTTTGAAGAAAATTGGGCTGCATTATTGGGTCTTCCAAGTAATCAAGGATTAAAAGTAGTTACAATTCAAAAGGATGCAGTAGTAAATTCTAAGCAGGTAAAGGAAGGAGATATGCTGGAAGCAATAGACGGAAAGGTTGTAACATCTATTGCTCAGTACAATGAAATATTAAAAAATCATTTACCTGGTGATAAAGCAAAATTAACCTTCAGTAGAGGAAATAAAAAATTTGATATTACAGTAGTATTAAAAGAAGCAAATAATAAAGAAAATAGTGAAAAAACAGTTAAGTAGGGAAGGTGGAGTAGTATGAAAAAGTTTATTTCAATTTTAGCCAGTGTTTGTGTATCTGCCAGCTTGTTTGCTCCAGCAGCATATTCTAAGGATGATGATGGGAAAATTGATTTGTATGAAGTATTTTCAAATAAAAAGGATATATTGAAAACTGATGTAGGAAGCCGTATATATAAATGGTCAATGCATTTACCAGATGATGCTATTATCTATAAATCAGATAGAGTAAATTATTTTAACATGTCAACAACCAGCTATCAGTCATCTGTTCAATTAGAAGTTAATAAAAATAAAGATGAACTATCTTTAGAAGATGTGTTATACCAAATGCAAAATAATTCAGATAGAGAGGACTTTGGGGAATGGGGAGATAAAGAATTCGCAGTTGATATTGCTAAAGATGAGTCAGGACAAAGATACATTAGAATAATAAAGTCTAGTAAAGGCTATGATTATTTTATGGTGGATGAAGCAGCAGAAGAATTGAGAGACTATATAGAAAACAGAATATATGTAACAAACAATTACATATACAATTTGACAATAAGTATGAATGGAGAGTTTTATAAACAGCATGAGGAAATGTTTGATAAATTATCATCCTCCTTTAAGCTTTCTTTTGATGAAAAAAATCCTTATATAAAAGAGCTTTCAGATTCAGTAAGCACTACCAGAGAATATAAGAATACAAGCTATGGATGGAAATTAGTAATGAGTCCTTACTGGAAAGTTGAAGGAACACCTAATGCTCGTAATCAAAGCTTCCGTCCTGTATATAGTGATGAAGAGTTAAATGAAAGTAAAAAAATCAGTCAAGATAATAAAGAAGAATTTAAGATACCAGAAGGAATCACTGTGAATTTAATCAGTTCAGCTGAAAATGGAGAAACTTCTGCAAAATGGGCAGAAAAAGAAATAAATAAATTAAAAGATAATTATCATAATGAAGCTTATGAAATATTAAAAAATGAAGGAAGAACTCAAGGGGATACAAAGGTTCAGCATGTAGTAATACGTTATAAGACTGTTACTAAAAATCCATATATTATTCACAACGTCTATGTTGTAGGGAATGGTTATAAATACTTAGTAACTGCAACAATGATGGAAGATAAATACAAGGATAATAGTAAAAGAAGTAGTTTTGAAAATATGCTAAATTCATTTACGTTAGAAAAAGATTATTTTAGCCAATATTTAGGTAAATTTATTTCAGCTGAATCATTGATAAATTTAAATGCTTCAAAAGAATTAAAAATGAAAAAATATAATTTTAATACAAAGGTAACAAAAAGTTGGAATACTTTTGGAGAGGGATTTGGTTTTGATGATGAGCTTTATAATGATGAATTTTTCTATAAGTACGGAGAGCAAATATATAGAGAAAATATCAGCAACAATGAGTATGTAAATGCTTTTGAGTCATCAAGTAATATGCGTGTTGACATGTTTGCAGGATTGAATACAAGTAAAATAAATGAAATTATTCAAGGTAAAGCTGAAGGATATTTGAACAATGATGAAATTCGAATGGGCTTGGCAAAGATTAAGATTGAATCATCTCAATATAATGGAGCAGAAGTATATTATCTTGAAAAAGAATATGATTTAGATGCAGTTAAAAAGTTTGTAAATGAAGATGAAACAAAGATATATGACTTAAAAGGATTAGAAAATGAATATACACATATTATAAAAATAGGACAAGATACCTATACACAAACCATAACTTTACCTGTAGCAAATATGACATCTAAAAACAAGGCTAAAGTAAATGAAATATGGGGAAATACTACTATAAATAAAACAAATTACAGCAAGCTTAATTTAAAATGGCAGCAGCATAAGCTTGAAGATTTTGATAAAGAAAAAAAGTAAACTGTAAATAAAAATGGATAGTTTATGTTAAATTTAGGACTGAATGTGGATTTGTATTATTAAATCTATATTCAGTTCTTTTCTTATGTAAACATTGTATAGGCTAAATAAGTTGGGAGATAATAAAATTATAGCAATGAGTTCAGGAAAAAATATCAATATATTACTGCAGCTATGTTGTTATAGAATTTAATAATAATTAAAAGGTGGTAATGTGATGGAAAAGGAATTGAATATGTTGCAGAATATTGCAAAAGAAGTTAGAAAAGATATTGTGACCATGTTAACAGAGTCAGGTTCAGGTCACCCAGGTGGATCACTATCAGCAGTTGAGATTCTAACTACATTATACTTTAGTGAAATGAACATAAACATTAAAAATCCTGAAGATCCAAATAGAGATAGATTTGTCCTTTCAAAAGGTCATGCTGCACCAGTTTTATACAGTGTATTAGCTGAAAAAGGTTTCTTTCATAAGGATGAATTAATGAAATTAAGAAAAATGGGTTCTATACTTCAAGGTCATCCTAATATGAATTATGTTTCAGGAATTGATATGTCAACAGGTTCATTAGGTCAAGGTATTTCAGCAGCTGTAGGTATGGCTATGGCAGGTAAATTAGATAAAAAAGACTTTAGAGTATATGCATTACTTGGAGATGGAGAATTACAAGAAGGACAAGTATGGGAAGCATCTATGGCAGCAGCACATTATAAATTAGATAATTTGACTGCTTTCTTAGATAATAATGGACTACAAATAGATGGAAATGTAGAAGATGTATTAAATCCAAGCCCAATAGATGAAAAATTTAAAGCTTTCGGATGGCATGTAATAAATGTAGATGGACATGATTTTGAAGCTTTAATAAATGCAATTGCTGAAGCTAAAGCTACAAAAGGAAAACCAACAATGATAGTTTGCAAAACTGTAAAGGGTAAAGGAGTATCCTTTATGGAAAATGAAGCAGGCTGGCATGGTTCTGCACCTAGTAGAGAACAATGTGAGCAAGCTTTAAAAGAAATCGGAGGTGAAGAATAATGGCTGATAAAATTGCTACTAGAGAAGCTTATGGAAAGACTTTAGCACAATTAGGACAGGAAAATGAAAATATTGTTGTATTAGATGCAGATTTATCAAAATCAACTAAAACAGCAGATTTTAAGAAAGTTTGTCCAGAAAGATTCATAAATATGGGAATAGCAGAAGCAAATATGATGACTGTTGCTGGAGGATTAGCAACTTGTGGTAAGATACCATTTGCTAGTACTTTTGCAATGTTTGCAGCAGGAAGAGCTTTTGAACAAATAAGAAATACAATTTGTTATCCAAAATT
>JAVBWC010000059.1:0-22090 GCA_036677675.1 Clostridiaceae bacterium
AGTTTACAGTGGACAGTTTACAGTTAAGGATATTTTGCTAACGCAAAATTTAAAATCAAGTATAAAAACCTAGTATAGCCAAAGGCTACACTAGGTTTTGTTTTTTTATTGTTAGTTTTTCTGTAAGAAAAACCTCCTTCACTGTAAACTGTAAACTGTCATCTGTAAACTAAAGAAAATTACTTCGTAATTTTCTTATAGGATGTCTATGTCTATCTTCTCAATAAGGGCTTCTGTATTTCCTTCTATATAATCCACTACATTTTGTATAACCGTATTGGCTTGTTTTGATGTATTGCTTACACAGGCAATCCCTATTACTATAGATTTGTGATAGTCTTGATTTTCTACTTCTGAAATCGACACATTATATCTGTGTTTAACTTTAGCTATAATGCTTTTTACAATCATTCTTTTCTCTTTGAGTGAATGAACCCAATTTGCATATAAGTAAATTTTTGCAGTTCCAATAATCATAATTCACCACTCCCAATCATTGTTAAACCATTTTATAGTTCTCCCGATTTTTTATTGCACTTTTATATTACTATACTATTATATTTAATGCTCTTTATACATATATACATATAGATTTTAATTTTAAGCTTCTAAACAATTCATAATAAAATAAAACTAAATTTAGATAGAATTTTGTTCACTCTTAACTTTAAAAGAAAATAGAGACCTTTTGAGCCTCTATTAAGTAACCATCTTAGTTTATCTAGAATTTGCAGGTTCTATATTTATCTTTTTACCTTTTATTGTATTATTTTTCATTATATCCAATACTTCTCTTGCATATTCCTTTGGTACTTCAACAAAAGTAAACTTCTCGTATATATCTATTTTTCCTATTAACTTACCTGCTATTCCTGTTTCTCCTGCTATAGCTCCAATAACATCTTTCGCTTGTATTTTGTTATTACGGCCTATATTTATAAACAATCTAACCATTCCTGCTTCTGCACCAGTATCACCTATTTCATCTGTTAACTCCAACTCTTCTTTCTTTTCTTCGCCCATAGACATTTTTAATAAAGCTCCAGCTACGTCAATAGATGCATAATCCTCATCAAGCAATTTTTCTACATAGTCAATATATTTTCCTAAATGACCTTCTTCTATAACGTTTTTAACTTTTTCTAAGAAAATACTTGTTTTAAACTCTTCTACATCACTAACTGATGGAACTTCTTGATGTTTTATTTTAGTTTTGGTATATCTTTCAATATCCTTAAGCTTACGAATTGCTTTGCCTGCAACAAAAGTATATGCTACTCCTGTTCTTCCTGCTCTTCCTGTTCTGCCTATTCTATGAACATAGTACTCTTCATCCTGTGGTAAATCATAGTTAAATACTATCTCTACATCATCTACATCTATACCTCTAGCAGCTACATCTGTTGCTACTAGAATTTCTATAGTACCATTTCTAAACTTATTCATAACTCGGTCTCTTTGTGGCTGCTTCATATCTCCATGAAGTCCATCTGCAAAATATCCTCTAGATTGAAGTTGACCAACAACCTCATCAACCCTCTTTTTAGTATTACAGAATATTACTGATAGTTTTGGATTGCACATATCAATAAGTCTAGATAAAACTTCAAGCTTTGCACTTTCTTTTACTTCTAGATATTTCTGTTCAATATTTGGAACAGTTAATTGCTTATGCACTACTTTTACAAGTTCAGGGTTCTTCTGATATTTTCTACTTAAATCTAATATAGGTTTTGGCATTGTAGCTGAAAATAAAATTGTTTGTCTTTCTTCAGGCATACCTTCTATAATAGTTTCAATATCTTCTCTAAATCCCATATCTAACATTTCATCTGCTTCATCTAAAACAACCATCTTTACATCATTTATTTTTAATGTTTTACGATTTATGTGATCTATAACTCGTCCAGGAGTACCAATAATTATTTGAACCCCTCTTTTTAACGCCTTAATTTGACGATCTATTGGTTGCCCTCCATAAACAGCTAAAACTTTTAAGTCTTCTTTATATTTTGCAAGTTTGTTTATTTCTTCTGCTGCTTGAATTGCCAACTCTCTTGTTGGACATAAAATTACAGCTTGTAACTTTTTATTGTCAGTTTCTATCATCTCTATAGCAGGAATACCAAAAGCTGCTGTTTTCCCAGTTCCTGTTTGCGCCTGACCTGTTACGTCTTTTCCATCTAATATTTGAGGTATAGCCTTTTCTTGAATCGGAGATGGTTCTTCAAATCCCATATCCGCAACTGCTTTTTTGATATCACTTGATATCGGTAATTCTTCAAATTTAATTTTTCCCATAATTACTTCCTTCCAAATTTTATTCTATCAACACTTAACTTAACTATTATATATGTATTATGCTCAATATGCAATGAATATATTAGTAAAATCCCGTATTTATTACTAAAAAAATGTGGGCTTTGGAAAAATTTAAACTCATATATACTTTTCTAATCAAGTTTTAAATTCCATAATCCATTTAATAATTATGAAGATATATTATTAAGGCCTTCTGATTTTTTTATTAGACTTCCAATAAAATCTACTTGATTATATATTTATGATTAATTTTATTTTAGTTTGATATTTATTTAATATGAATTCAAGGAATACATTTACCATTTGTTTAAGGAAAGCTGTGTATATTATTAACTTTTATGAATATATGCCCTAATTAACCACTTAGATGAAAAAATAAAAATTATATACATTGAACTAATTATAAATAGATGATATACTTTAAACCGTTGTGCCGCCTTGAATTAACTATAAATAGACTATATACTTCAAATTATAGTGCAACCCTTTTCATACATTACTAAATATTATTACCATAGATATTAATATTTATCTAAAGGAGGAATTATAATGAGTGATAAGCAAAGCAAAACACCATATAGTGGAATAGCCCTCATACCCTTTATAGTATTTATAGGTGTTTATCTAGGAAGTGGGCTCATATTACAAGCAAAAGGTGTTGAAATGGCATTCTATCAATTTCCTGCACCCGTAGCTGTATTTTGCGGTATTATTACCGCCTTTATTCTATTAAAAGGAACAATAAACGAAAAATTCGAATCTTTTATAAAAGGTTGTGGAAACCCTGATATAATAATCATGTGCATAATTTATCTATTAGCTGGAGCCTTTGCTGGTGTATCTAAAGCAATGGGCGGCGTAGACTCAACAGTAAACCTAGGTTTAACATATATTCCAGCTCAATATGTAGTGGTAGGTTTATTCATTATAGCAGGATTTATATCTACCGCAACTGGAACCTCTGTTGGATCAATAGTTGCATTAGGTCCTATAGCTGTAGGCATTGCTTCAAAAGCAGGACTTTCTTTGCCTCTTACTTTAGCCGCTGTATGTGGTGGAGCAATGTTTGGTGATAATTTATCTATAATATCTGATACAACAATTGCTGCAACTAGAACTCAAGGCTGTGACATGAGGGATAAGTTCAAAGTAAATATATTCATTGCAGCACCAGCAGCAATACTAACAATAGTATTACTTCTAATTTTCGGACATCCCACAACTATACCTGCAATGCAAACTTATGATTTTAACATAATAAAAGTTTTACCATATATATTTGTATTAGTTTTAGCTTTAATAGGAATTAACGTTTTTGCTGTATTAACAGGTGGCATATTCTTATCAGGTATAATTGGCCTTATATATGGTGACCTAAATATTTTAAGCTTTGCACAGCAAGTATTTGCAGGATTTACAAACATGACAGACATATTTCTTTTATCTCTACTTACTGGTGGACTAGCTGAAATGGTTACTAAAGCTGGTGGAATTCAATTTTTATTAAATGGTATCCAAAAAATGATAAAAGGTAGAAAATCAGCTGAAATTGGCATTGCCACTTTAGTTTCTTTAATAGACGCTGCAGTTGCTAATAACACAGTTGCAATTATTATAAATGGACCTATTGCAAAAGAAATCTGCGAAAAATATAAAGTAGACCCACGTAGAAGTGCATCTTTATTAGATACATTCTCTTGCGTCTTCCAAGGACTTATTCCCTACGGAGCTCAAATGCTTATATTAACAAGCTTTGCTAAGGACGCAGTATCTCCAATGCAAGTTATACCACTATTATGGTATCAACAACTTCTTGCATTGTCAGCTATAATATCAATATTTGTACCATTTGCTGATGGAATTATTAAGAAAAAGCCTTGGAAATACAATAAAGAAAAAGCTGCATCTTAATAATAAAATCAAAATAATTAAGTAGTAAACTTAGCTGAAGCTCTACCAGCCCTTGCTACAATATCATATTAAAATTTAACATCTAATCAGTCAATAAAGGCATAGATTTACAAAAATCTATGCCTAAGTTTATTACTTTACTCTTACTTAAGTTACTTTTTAAACTTTTTAATTCATGTTATGTTATACTAGAAGTAAGAATTTATTAAAGAAAGGAAAATAAAAGTATGTTTGTAAATAAAGCTAAAGTTACAGTACGTTATGTTGAAACAGATAAGATGGGAATTGTTCATCATTCTAATTATTATCCTTGGTTTGAGATAGGCAGAGGTGAATTCATTACAGAATCAGGAATAAGCTACAAGGAAATAGAAGAAGAGGGTGTAATGCTTCCATTAGTAGAAAGCGGCTGTAAATACATAGTAGGTGCAAAATATGATGATAATCTTATAATTGAAACTTCTATAAAAGAGCTAAATCCAGTAAAAGTAGTTTTTAACTATAATGTTATCAGAGAAAGTGACAGTAAGCTTTTAGCAAAAGGAACCACTACCCATGCCTTTGTTAACAATGATTTTAAAATCATAAATATAAAGAAAAAGCACCCTAATATATGGGAAAAATTAAGTGTACTTTATGAAAAGTAAAATAAAAAAACTCATCTATGAGCTTAATATAAAGCACCATAGATGAGTTTTTTAAAGTTCACTTATTATTTTAGGCCCTCTTGAAAGGGCAGTAAGCCCTGTTCTAACAATTTCTTTAATACCATAAGGTCTCATTAAATCAATAAATGCCGTTATCTTATCTTCGTCTCCTGTTATTTCAATTATCATACTTTCATTATTTAAATCTATAATATTAGCTCTGAAAATATTAACCGTCTGCATAATAGGCATTTTCTCTTTTGGATTTACATTAATTTTTATTAATGCAATTTCTCTAAATACAGATTTTTCCGCATTTAATTCTACTACTTTTATTACATCAATAAGTTTATTTAATTGCTTAACAATCTGCTCTAAAATTTCCTCATTCTCTTTAACCACAATTGTCATTCTGGATATGTTTTCATCTTCAGTAACTCCAACAGATAAACTATCTATATTATATCCTCTTCTTGTAAACAATCCTGATATTTTACTTAAAACTCCAGAGCGATTTTCTACTAATACTGATAAAACATGCCTAGAAATACCTATCTCTCCCTTCTATAATGTACTTTCTATTGGATCAACGCAGCATTCTATTAAAAATGTTTTATCTGATGACATAGCTTCCAAGAATGTATCCTTAAGCTGCTTATTATCCATAACTCTTTTACCTTTTAGTCCATAAGCTTCTACTAATTTTACAAAATCAGGGTTTGAGTTTATTGCAACACCATAGTTTTCAGAATATCTATTATTTTGAATTTCTCTAACCATTCCAAGTCCTGAGTTATTAAACAATAAGATTATTAATTTTAATCCATATTCAGCAATTGTTCCTAGCTCAGATAAACTCATTTGAAAACCACCATCACCAACAATGGCTATTACACTTTTGTCTATACAAGCCATTTTAGCTCCAATAGCTGCAGGTAATGAATATCCCATGGTACCAAGACCACCTGAAGCTAAAAATTTCATACTTTCTCTAATGTTAAAGTTGCGTGCTGTCCAAATTTGATTTTGACCAACATCAGCTGTAATAATAGTATCACCTTTTACCATCTGTGATAGCAGCTTTAATGCATATTTAGGATTCACCATATCTTCTCTTGCTTCTATAAATTCATTATCTGTTTTATTAGATTTTACTTCAGCTATCCATTCCTCTGTATGTAATGGTTCTATTTCCATTGTAAGTTGTTGCAAAATATTTTTACAATCTCCAACTACTGGAATAGTACATGAAACATTTTTTCCTATCTCGGCTGGGTCAATATCAATATGGATAATATCGGTATTTTCTCTTAAAAAATTGCACCCTGAACATGTACGGTCTGCTACTCTGCAACCTATAAATATCAAAAGATCGGATTCTCGTACAGCTATATTGGCATGTTTAACACCATGAGAGCCTACTAATCCCACATAGTAAGGGTTCTCTGAAGAAATGCCGTCCTTTCCCATAAGAGTATGGATAACAGGTATCTTAGACTTTTTCGTGAATTCTTCTAACTCCTTTTGTGCATTAGCTAGTGAAATACCCCCACCAATACAAATCAGCGGCCTTGTACTTTTTTTTATTCTATCTATTACTCTTTTTATTTGCCCCTTATGACCTTCAACAGTTGGTTTATATCCCCTGATATTTATTTCTTTTGGATACTCAAATTTTATATCCTGTTCTTGAAGATCTGCTGGAATATCAATCAATACTGGACCTGGGCGTCCTGTACGAGCTATATAAAAAGCTTCTTTGAAAATTCTAGGAATATCTTGCGCATTTTTTACTAAATAATTATGCTTTGTAAATGACTCTGTAGCCCCAACAACATCAGCTTCCTGAAAAACATCTTTACCTATTTGATTACTTTTAACCTGACCTGTTATGATTACAAGAGGAATAGAATCCATATATGCAGTAGCAACTGCGGTTATGACATTAGTGGCCCCTGGACCGGAAGTTACAATACAAACACCAACTTTTCCTGTTGCCCTAGCAAATCCATTAGCACAATGTCCTGCTGACTGTTCATGTCTGGTTAATATGTGCTTGATTTCCGTTTTTCTAAGTTCTTCATAAATCTCAATTATAGTAGCTCCCGGATATCCAAAAATTATATCTACATTTTCCTGCTTTAAACATTCAACAATAGCTTGAGAAGCCTTCATTATACCCCTCCTCACCTAAATATTTTGTGATATTACATCTCCCATTTCTTCAGTACCTACCTGAATCATGCCTTCTTCCATAATATCTATTGTTCTATAGCCTGCTTCTAACACTTTAGCAATAGCCTTTTCAATATCCTTTGCTGCCTCTTCCATATCAAGGCTGTATCTAAGCATCATAGCCACACTCATGATTGTTGCAATAGGATTTGCTTTATCCTGACCTGCTATATCTGGCGCTGAGCCGTGAATAGGCTCATAAAGTCCTGATTTATTTGCCCCAACACTAGCAGATGGAAGCATTCCAAGTGAACCTGTTAACATAGAAGCTTCATCACTTAAAATATCTCCAAACATATTTCCAGTAAGTATAACATCAAACTGCTTTGGATTTCTTATAAGCTGCATTGCTGCATTATCTACATACATATAATCTAGATTTATGTGTGGATATTCTTTTATAAGTTCTGAAACTACTTCTCTCCATAATCTTGAATTTTCAAGTACATTTGCTTTATCTACAAGTGTAACCTTTTTATTTCTTTTTTCTGCAATTTCAAATGCAACTTTAGCTATTCTAGATATTTCAGGAGTAGAATAACTCATAGTATCCCAAGCTTTTTCGCCATCTACTGTATCTATTCTGTTCTTTTCTCCAAAATAAATTCCACCTGTAAGTTCTCTAACTATCATCAAATCTAAACTATCCCCTAAGATTTCTTCTTTTAGTGGTGAAGCATCTTTAAGTTGTGGAAACATAATAGCTGGTCTTAGATTAGCAAAAACACCCAATTCTTTTCTTATCTGTAAAAGCCCAGCTTCTGGTCTTAAATTTCTTGAAACACTATCCCATTTTGGACCACCTACTGCTCCTAAAAGAACAGCATCACTTTTCTTACAAACATCTATAGTTTTATCTGGAAGAGGTACTCCTGTTTCATCAATAGCAGCACCTCCCATAAGTACTTCTTCATATTGGAAATTACAATCATACTTCTTTGAAATAACTTCAAGTACCTTAAGTCCTTGATTTATTACCTCTGGTCCTATTCCATCACCTTTAATAACTGCTATCTTCATTTTGCATTCACCCTTTCCTTAACATAATTAACAAGTCCATCACTATTTATAATTTTCTGCATAAACTCTGGGAAAGGTTCTGCTTTATAAGTTTTATTTGTAGTTTTATTAATAATTATTCCATTGTTTATGTCTATTTCTATTTGATCTCCATCTTTTATTTCTTTTGCAGCCTCTTGACATTCAATTATTGGAAGACCTATATTAATAGAATTCCTATAGAATATTCTCGCAAAGGTTTCTGCAATTACACAACTGATTCCAGAGGCTTTTATAGCTATAGGAGCATGTTCTCTTGAAGATCCACATCCAAAATTCTTTCCCGCTACCATTACATCTCCCTCTGATACCTTATTTACAAAGTCTTTATCTAAATCCTCCATACAATAAGCAGCAAGCTCCTTTGGATCACTTGTATTCAAATATCTCGCTGGAATTATAACATCTGTATCTATATTATCTCCATATTTTATTACTTTTCCATTTATCATTACTTTACTACCTCCTCTGGTGATGCAATTTTCCCAAGTATAGCTGATGCCGCCGCTACAGCAGGACTCGCTAAGTAAACTTCACTTTCTACATGTCCCATTCTTCCTACAAAATTTCTATTTGTAGTAGCAACAGCTCTTTCTCCTTTTGCTAATATTCCCATATGTCCTCCAAGACAAGGTCCACAAGTAGGTGTACTTACTACTGCTCCTGCATTTATAAATGTTTCTAATAATCCTTCCTTCATAGCTTGAAGATAAATTTTTTGAGTTGCAGGAATAACAATTGCTCTCACAGAAGAATGTACTTCTTTTCCTTCAAAAACCTTAGCAGCAACTCTTAAATCTTCTATTCTACCATTAGTACAAGAACCTATTACTACTTGATGAATCGGAATATTATCAATTTCATCAACAGTTTTAGTATTTTCAGGTAAATGTGGGAAAGCAACTGTTGGTCTTATAGTAGATAAATCTATTTCTATAACTTGAGAATATTCTGCATCATCATCTGCTTTGAATATTTTATATTCCTTAGTTGAATGCTCCTTAATGTACTCTATTGTCTTTTCATCAACTTCAAAAATTCCATTTTTAGCACCAGCTTCTATAGCCATATTTGCTATTGTAAAACGGTCATCCATACCTAAGCTTTTTAGACCTTCTCCACTAAACTCCATGGATTTATATCTTGCTCCTTCTACTCCAATCATTCCAATAATATGAAGAATTACATCCTTACCACTAACCCAAGGTTGAAGTTCTCCTTTTAGTTCAAATTTAATTGCTTCTGGAATCTTAAACCAGCATTCTCCTGTAGCCATTCCTGCTGCCATATCTGTACTTCCTATTCCTGTTGAAAAGGCTCCTAGTGCCCCATAAGTACATGTATGGGAATCTGCTCCAATTACCACATCACCAGCAACTACAAGTCCCTGTTCAGGAATTAAAGCATGCTCAATACCCATTCTTCCTACTTCAAAATAATTTACAATATTTTTCTCATCTGCAAACTCTCTGCAGCATTTGCACTGTTCTGCTGATTTAATATCCTTATTTGGAGTAAAGTGATCTGGCACAATAGCTACCTTATTTTCATCAAACACCTTATCTACTCCCATTTTCTTAAATTCTCTAATAGCTACTGGAGTAGTTATATCATTTCCTAAAACTAAATCTAATTTTGCACTAATTAACTGCCCTGGTTTTACATAATCTATTCCAGCATGTTCTGCTAAAATTTTTTGAGTCATTGTCATTCCCATTTTTATAGCCCCCTTATACTTTAGTTTATTTTACTTTCCATTTTATTTATAGCATTCATATATGCTTTTACACTTGCTTCAATAACATCCATACTAATTCCTCTACCAGTAAATTTGTTTCCATCCTTATCAACTTTTACAGTTACCTCACCTAAAGCATCTTTTCCACTTGTGATAGCTTTAAGGGCATAATCCTCTAACTTTACGTCTACTCCTATAGTTCTTTCAATAGCATTAAATACTGCATTTATAGGACCATCACCACAAGCTGCTTCTTGAATAACTTTATCTTCGTTTTTAACTATAACTGTTGCTGTTGAAATCATATTATTTCCTGTTGTTACTTGGAAACTGTCAAGATTGTACTTTTCAGAAACTGGTACTACATCTTGATTTACTAAGGCTTCAATATCTCTATCTGAAATCTCCTTCTTCTTATCCGCCAAATCTTTGAATTTTGCGAAAGCTTCATCTATTCTATCTTTATCTAAATTATATCCAAGCTCCACTAATCTTTCTTGGAAAGCATGTCTACCTGAATGTTTTCCAAGTACCATATTATTTTCTGTCAATCCAATAGATTCTGGTGTCATGATTTCATATGTTTCTCTATTCATCAATACTCCATGTTGATGAATTCCTGATTCATGTGCAAATGCATTTGCTCCTACAATTGCCTTGTTTGGTTGAATATTTACACCTGTCAAGTGACTTACTGTACTGCTGACTCGGTGAATCCTCTCAGTAACTATATTTGTATAGCAATCAAAGTTATCTTTTCTAGTTCTCAATGCCATAGTAATTTCTTCTAAAGCTGTATTTCCAGCTCTCTCTCCTATACCATTTATAGTACATTCGATTTGCTCTGCTCCATTTTCAATAGCTGAAAGTGCATTGGCAACTGCAAGCCCTAAATCATTATGACAATGAACACTTATAATTGCTTTATCTATATTAGGCACATTTTCTCTTATACCTTTTATAAATAATCCAAATTCAGCTGGAGTAGCATATCCTACAGTATCAGGAATATTAAGTACTGTAGCTCCTGCATCAATAACTCCTTCTAGAACCTTATAAAGAAATTCTGGGCGAGTTCTTGAACCATCTTCTGGTGAAAATTCTATATCATCACATAAAGTTTTAGCATATGCAACCATTTCTACTGCTCTTTTCATTACTTCTTCCGGTTTCATATTTAGCTTATATTCCATATGAACATCTGACGTTGCTATAAAAGTATGAATTCTAGGTCTTTCAGCATATTTAAGTGCTTCCCATGCACGGTCAATATCCTTTTTATTTGCTCTAGCTAGTGCACTTATGATTGGTTTTCTTACTTCTTTTGCTATAGCCTTAACCGATTCAAAATCTCCATCAGACACTATAGGAAAGCCCCCTTCTATAACGTCCACTCCAAGCATTTCAAGTTGTTTAGCAATTTCTAACTTTTCCTTTACATTCAAACTAACCCCTGGTGTTTGTTCTCCATCCCTCAACGTAGTATCCAAAATTTGAATTCTCTTTGTCATTATTATGCCCCCTTAAAATTAAATATAAAAAAACAGACCACACACACTCTTGGAGCGTATGGTCTGCACGCGGTACCATCCAAATTTTTAACTTACTTAAATAACGGCATTTGCCGGCTCAGCCTACTATCATTTCAGCCTGCTGCTCAAGGACTAGTTCAGTAATCGATTATTCGTAGGTTCTCAGCATTCCCCACTCTCTGTAAAACATCCCTATTACCTACTTCTTCCCATCATTGCTTTAACTTATATTTTTTTAATCTTCTATTCTCTAATAATTTTATTCTAAAAAAATTGCTCATCAAAATAGTATTTTAATAAGCAATATACTATAAACCAAACATGATGTCAATATATTTTTTTAAAATTTTCTCAATATTTTAAAATTACGGGCTTACAACTAAATCATCTATTTTACATCTCAAAACACTGGCAAGCACTGCAACCTTTTGTAAACTCGGGTTCTTCTTATCTCCTCTCTCTAACTCCTCTAAATATGATTTTGAAATAGAAGTTTCATATCTAGAATTCTTAGTAAGATTTTCAATATCTCGGGCTGTATACCCCAACTTCACCCTAAATTCTCTAATCTTCCTACCATTTAACATGCTAGAGACCCCCTTTAAACTCTATAAACTGTATAAAGCTTTTACACCTTAATTATAATACTTTTCTATTAGAAAAAACAGCATTTAATAAGATTTTACAACTAGTTAATATTTTACTTTATGAAAATATGTTTTACTTATTATGTTTAGAAAATCTTTACTACATTTTGGTTTTTTTCATTCTTAGCAATTTCTTTATTGCAAGATTCATTTCATAACTTTCTCTATATAGAACTAAATTTTTAATTACTTAGAAATTTTTTTACTTATCAATGATTATTTTCCTATTATAATATTGTCCATAAATAATTTACTCAATTATACTTTATATCCATATTTTATATAATTATTATACCACATTTCTAATAAATTCTCCATATGTAAAATAAACTGATTTTAAGCTAACGCCTGTATTTTCTCACAAAAAGTAGAGTACCAAAATGAGTACTCTACTTTAGCATTATCCTATATTAATCTCAGTTAATCTAGTTAAATATCTGTAAATTTTCTCAACATTAGTAGCTTGAAGGTGCTTCTAAATCCATTACAAATATGTCTTCACCTCATCCATTTTCTTAACATTGGTAGCTTGAGGTCCCTTTTGTCCTTCTACTACGTCAAACATAACTTCTTGACCCTCGTGCAAATCTTTTCTAGGTCCTTGTTCCTTTATTGCAGAATGGTGTACAAAAACATCATTTCCACTTCTGCCAGATATAAATCCATATCCCCTCTTGCCGTCATACCATTTTACTATTCCTGTTTCCATACATACTCCTCCAAATTATTAATTTAAGTAAATTACATAATTCAAAAACCATATAAAGACATATAAACTTCATTGTTTGCAAAAAATATTGCATTTACTACCTAATAGATTTCAACTATGCAATTTCTTTATCTAGTAATACACCTTATTATTGGAGTATTTATATGAAAATATACTAAAATGAACAAATATATATAATTGCTAAAACTTTTCTTCATACTTACTTATGAAATTTTCATAAGTATTTTCGTAAATAACAGAATTATAAGCAGAATCATGTACTTTAGAAAACCCTAAAGCCTTTGCCAATTTATCTCCTTTTGAAGAAACTATATCCCCTAACAAATTATTAAAGTTGATTCCTTTTTCTCTTAAATTTACTGTTGTATCATAAAATCCTTTAAGTAAACACTTTAATGCATCCGTTCCGTGATATTTAGGATTTATAACTATAGAAAATAAATATAAATTATATATATTACCTTTTTCATACTCTCTTACATTTTCAACTTGTATAGTTAAATCCTGAAAAACTTCACCTTTTCTTATCTCCATATAGCTCTTATCCTTTATAGGAAGATAACAAAAGTAGCCCACCAATTGTTTATCATCATACAATAAAGTTATTATGTTAGGATTCTTTAAAAACCATTTAGTTATGTACTCAATATTTGTCCAATATTTTTCAGGATAAACTTGCTTATCTAATTCAAGAATGTCTTTTAAATATTCAGGTTTTGCTTGTTCTCCATTTATAACTGTAAAATTACTCAAGTAAATTCCTCCTTAGCATTTTTAGCCTATTATTAAGAGTATTAAAATTATTAGTCATATACTTATTATAGTAATTATAGTATGTTTTATCTGTTAATTTCAAACATACTAACATATCCTTGGTAACATCTGCGTATCTAAGCTATTAAGTATTCTCTTTCCTCCAAAGCTATTTTCAATATATACAAATTCTTCTCTGTCTGTAAAATGACCTATTATCCTTGCATTAACACAATTACATTCCTTTTCAAGTTTTTCTTTAATTTTTTCTGCATCAGTGCTTTCTACAACTAATATCATTCTTCCTTCACTAGCTAAATAAAGGGGATTAATACCTAGCATTTCATTTATTCCTTGCACTTCTTCTCTTATAGGAATATCTTTTTCAAAAATATGTATTCCTAATTTACTCTTTTTTGATATCTCATTTAAAATTTCTCCTATTCCTCCTCTTGTAGGATCTTTCATAAGCTTAATGCTTTCCTTATATTTTTCTAAGCAATCTAACATATAATTAAGTGGAGCGCAATCACTCTCAATGTTTCCTTTCACCTTTAAATTATACCTATCTACTGCAATAGCAGTTCCATGTTCTCCAATGGTTCCTGTTACAATTATGCTGTCTCCTGATTGAATTTCTTTAGGTGTATATCCTTTTACAACTCCAATACCAGAGGTATTTATAAAAACTCCATCTACTTTCCCCTTTGGAACCACCTTTGTATCACCTGTAACTATTCTTACATTAGCTTGTTTACATGTATTTCCCATAGAACTTACTATTGTTTCTAATTTTTCAAGAGAAAATCCTTCTTCAATAATAAATCCTGCACTTAAACATAGTGGATAAGCCCCACATACAGTTAAATCATTAACAGTACCACAAACTGCCAATTTTCCTATGTCTCCACCTCTGAAAAACATAGGATTAACTACAAAGGAGTCCGTGGTAAAGGCTAATTTCCCTTTATTCACATCAAGTAATGCAGAATCCATATCCTGTAACAAAATATCATTTTTAAAACTTTTATAGAATAATTCCTCTATTAATTCCCCAGTATATTTTCCACCGTCACCATGTATTAATTCTATATTTTTAGTATTCACTTTTCCTTCCCCCTCTATAAGTGTGGAATTTTTAACTGTATTTGTAGTATGCTGAACAAGCCCCTTCACTAGATACCATGCAAGGACCACATGGTGTTCTAGGAGTACATACTTTTCCAAAACGACTACACTCTTTAGGAGATATGTTTCCAAGTAAAACTTCACTGCATTTACATCCCTTATCTTCCTGCAAATACTCTTCTTTTTCATTGTTAAAATATCTATATAGATTAAATATCTTAGCTGCATCTAGTTCTGAATACTTATCCTTTATAACTAAAGCTGACTTGCTTACATTCCCAATTCCTCTCCACAGCACATCATCTTGTTTAAATATTTCTTTTATTAATTGTTTAGCTATTTTATTTCCAGAATTGCTTACACATCTTCTATACAAATTTTCAAAACCACACTGTTCTATTCCTTCTTGCTTGCTTTTAATATCTTTTATTAAAAAGTATATTCCCCCTAATATATCCTCTGCTTCAAAACCACACACTACTGCTGGTACCCCATACTTTTCATAAACAAACCTAAAACTCTCCCCACCTTTAATCACCGCTACATTCCCTGGGCAAATTATTCCATTAATCTTTTTTTCCTTTACATTTAAAATTTTCTCAAGTATTGGTGGCATAATTTTTATGGATGTTAAAAAATATAAATTTTTTATTCCCATATCATAAGTTTGTTTTATTACAGCGGCTATTATCGGAGCAGTTGTTTCAAAACCCACACCTAAAAATGCAACTTTTCTTTCTTTATTCTCAATAGCTACATCAATAACATCATAAACAGAATATACAATCCTTATATCTCTTCCCTTAGCCTTTTTAGAAAGTAAATTTTCTTTTCTTCCATTTACCCTTACCAAATCCCCAAAAGTTACTATTATAACACCTCTATCAGCTAACTCTAAAGCGGCATCTATATAACTTTGATGTGTAACACAAACAGGACACCCCGGTCCTGATATAAGATTTATTTTTTTTGAAACTAAACTCTTTATTCCATACTTAGCTATTGAATGTGTATGTGTTCCACATACCTCCATAATATTTATATTTTCCATATTTAAGTCTTCTGAAAGCCTATTTATGTTATATATGATTTTATTTAATTTATTATCATTTACCATAATCTATCATCTTCTTTTAACATTTCTTCAAACACATTATCCAAATAATCAAAGTACTCTTTATCTATTTTCTCAATAGCAAATCCTGCATGGATAAGTACATATTCCCCCTTTAATGGCTTTTCAATAAGCTGAACATTTACACAAGTTTCAACTCCTTTTATATCCACAATAGCAAAGGGTAAATCTAGCTTTTTTATTTCACCACATATAGCAAGACACATTCATAAACACCTCTCTTTTAAGAGTTCCTCTGCTGTAGCTACTTGTCCAAAAGAAACCCCACTATCATTAATAGGAATACATCTATTAAAAAATACCTGAAATCCATTATCTTTCAAAATCTTATATGTTTTTTTTAAAAGATATTCATTTTCAAATACCCCACCACTAAGCACAACCTTATTAATGCTACACTCTTCTCTTAACCTACAAACCATATGAATAGTTATATTTACAATAGTATTATGAAATTTAGCACTTATCATTGAATTTGATATTCCTTTTTCCATATCTTGTAATATGCCCTTGATTATCTTTGAAGAATCTATCTTATACACATCTTCTTTTTTTATATAATAATTATAGGATTGAACCACATTCATTTTAGCAACAGCCTCTAACTCTATAGCTGCCTGTGCATCATAAGTTGTTTTTTCTCTTATTCCTAAAATTGAAGCAACAGCATCATATAATCTACCTACACTGGATGTTTCATAACAGTTTAAATTATAATCTAATGCAGTACATACGTTATTAATATCTTCTTTTACAAAGCTTTGAATTCTCTCTAACCCTTTTTCTTTTAAACTATCATCATGCAAAGCTTTTAAATAACTTACGCCTATTTTCCATATATCTTTTTGAGCTGAATCTCCGCCCTGTATCTTTGTATACTTGAAGTGTGCCATTCTTTTAAATTCTTTTCTATTTCCAACTAAAAATTCTGCTCCCCAGACCTTGCCATCAGTTCCAAAACCTATACCATCATATATTACACCTATAACATCATCAAATATATTATGTTCTAACATACAGCTTGTCATATGTGCATGATGGTGTTGAACTTCCACCTTAGATCCATTTAGGCTTTTTCCATATATGCTAGACATATAATTGGGGTGCATATCCACAGCAACTGCTTCAGGTTTAAACTCAAAAATACTGCGTAAATTTTCTATAGCTTTTGTATATTCCTCATAAGCACCTAAGTCCTTTAAATCTCCTAAATATTGACTTGCATATATAATTCCATCTGCCAAAAAAGCAAAAGTATTTTTCATTTCTGAGCCACAGGCTAATATTTTATTTTCTAACTTACCGTTGAAAGAATAAGGTGCATATCCTCGTCCAAGCCTACTTACTATTTCCATATCACCTACCACTTTAACTACTGAGTCGTCTATTGGAGTATTTATTTCCCTATCATTTAATAAAAAATAATCTACTACGTGTCCTATATTCTTTATAGCTCCTTCATTTGTATACTCTATAGGTTTTCCACTTATATTCCCACTGGTCATAATTAGAGGTGGAAGGCCTTCACTAAACAGTAAATGATGTAGGGAAGTATAAGGTAGCATAACTCCAAGCTTATTAACTTTAGGCGCAATGTTGCCAGGAAGTAATCCCTCATTCTTCTTCTGAAGAAGCACTATTGGCCTTTTGTTAGACATCAACACGTCTTCTTCCTTTTTGCTGATAATACAATATTTTTTCACCTCATTAATATCCTTCATCATTAAAGCTAAAGGCTTATCAGGCCTTATTTTTCTTTTTCTAACTTCATTAACAGCTCTTTTATCTAAAGCACTGCATACTATGTGAAAACCGCCTATGCCTTTAATCCCTAATATTTTTCCCTCTTTTAAAAATTCCGCACTTTTTTTTATTTTATCTGTACATTCTATATTTTTTCCTTTATCATCTGTAAGAATAAGCTTTGGACCACAGTCTACACAGCAAGTAGGTTGAGCATGAAATCTTCTGGTATCAGGATTTTTATATTCACTATCACAAAAGCTACACATTTTAAATTTACTCATAGTTGTATTACATCTATCATAAGGCAAAGCCCTTATTATTGAGTATCTAGGCCCACAATCAGTACAATTAGTAAAAGCATACCTATATCTTTTAGACCTTTCTTCAAATATATCCCTAACACATTTATCACAAGTAGCAATATCAGGTAAAATAAATTTTAGTTTTGTATTTGCTGATATACTTTCCTTTATTTCAAAGCTTTTATACCCTTTCGGATTCATTTTTATAACTTCTGTCTTTTGTACTTTTGCAAGGTCAGGTGGTTTTTTTACTATCTTAAAAAGAAATTCTTTTATTTCTTCTTTTCTTCCTTCCACATCTATAACAACAGATGAGTCATAGTTATTGACCCATCCTTTAATATTTAACTCTTTTGCCGCTTTATAAATATATGGTCTATAGCCTATCCCCTGAACTATTCCATATATTTTTACAATATATCTTTTTTTATCTTCTTCCATTTATCTCTATCTTTTATCCCCCTCAATTTTTTTAATAGCTGCTGTAAGTTGTGGTATATCTTCAAAGACAACCTTTACCTTAGTATATTTATCTACAAATCCACTACTCATATCCATAAGATGCTCCAAAAGATTTTCCTCATTTATATGGCTATTTGAATTCACAGAAATTTCTATTAAGGTTACCTTCTTTATTCCATTATCCATGCAAATAGTATTAAGACTTTTAGAAATGTTTTGCATTAAAAATGAATCATGCATTTTTAAATCCCCCTTTTGAAATTATCAAATTATAAACCTGATTTTTTATTTTTTTAAAGTTTTCTTTTAAAACTTCACTTAACTCCATTCCAAATTCTATGTTTGAGGCTTCTATACCTATTACAAAGCCTGAAACTTTTTTTAATGCATAACTATTTAATAACTTAATAAGACTTAATTGATGCTGAGAATAGCCTTTTTCAAAAAAGTCTCCGGTTTCATTAAGCCCTAATATGCTTACTGCACCTGGTTTAGTTCCATAAAGAGTAGCATCTAATATAAATAAGAAGTCTCCATCTTCTATAAGACTTAAACAATAATCCACATCTGTTTCACCTATTATTACTTGAACTCCTACCTTTTCTAGTTTATCCGTTAATTCCTCCGCAATTAATACTCCAATACCATCATCACTCATTATTCTATTTCCTATAGCAATAAGTTTTTTACTCATAATTTATATATACTCCTCATGTACTTGTTAATATAACCTATATAACCCTTATATCCATAGGTGAAAATTCTTTACTTAAAACATGAGTAGCACAGGATACACATGGATCAAAGGACCTTACTATTCTTCCTATTTCTACTGGATTTTTAGAATCTTCAATATGAGTTCCTATTAGTGCCTCTTCCAGAGCACCACGAACTCCATTAGAATCCTTAGGTGAAAGATTCCATGTACTTGGAGTTATTATAGTATAATTTTTTATCTGTCCTCCTTCTATATTTACATAATGAGATAAAGCTCCTCTTGTAGTATCATTAAATCCATACCCTACAGCTTTATCTGGCAGCACATAGCGCTTATTTGTACTTTCTTTAGCTGTCAGCTTAGCTAATAGTTGTAACATAATATCAGATATTTTCTTTGCCTCTAACACTCTCGCTATTGTCCTATTCATAGTAGAAATCCCTTCTCTATATTCCCCACTTATATACATTCTAGCAAGTGGTCCCACCTGCATTGGGTATCCTTTATACCTAGGGGCCTTTATCCAGCTATATCCTTCTTTCTTTAATGCATCTGGCTGCCAGTTATTATCTTCAATATTTAGAGTTTCCTTATCTGCCTTATACCAAGCCAAATAAATATTCTCATTTATTTTTTCAGTATCTAAATTTTCTTCCTTTCCATCTATAATTACTTTAGGACTTACATAATAAATTTCTGGTCCATAGTTATCATATAATCCATAGCTCATTAAATTCTTAGGTCCTGAACCTATTTTAAAGTAATCCTTATAATACTTAGCTACAATAAAAACATCTTCCAGCATTTTGTTTATAATGAAGTCTCTAATTTCAGTTACAAGTGCCTTTATCTGAAAAATCTTTTGAGCAGTAATATTAACAGTAATTCCTCCAGCAATTATGCCGTGATTATGAGGTGCTTTTCCTCCTAAAACAGCCAATACCTCATGTGCCTTTCTACTATAGGTTAATGATTCAAAATAATTTTCTATTAGCTTTTGACTTTCTTCTTTTGGAATTCTAAAATCATTGTGAGTTACTGAATAGACTGGACTTACATTAAAGCCCGTTACGAAATCTGGAAGTGTATATTGATAAAAGTGTCTTAAGTGATTCTGTAGAAACTCGCTGCCGTGAAGTATCCCTCTCAGCATTTCTTCATTTTTATCAACCTGTAAACTAAAAGCATTTTCTAGTGCTTTTGCTGAAACCACCGAATGTGCAGTTGAGCATATTCCACAAATTCTTTCTGTAAAGTAAGTTGCATCAAGAGGTGGTCTGCCCTTTAGCATCTTTTCAAAACCTCTAAACAACATTCCCTCACTTTTTGCATCTATGATTTTATTATTTTCAATGTAAGCTGTTATCTGCAAAAATCCACTTATTCTAGTAACAGGATTAATTACTACTTTTTCAGCCAAATCACCAACTCCTATCTATAAGTTTATAAATGGTTCCATAGCATCTGGAAAACCTTTTTGTGCACATCCTATGCAAGGTGTATTATCTCCTATCGGCCAATTAACGTAATCATTCCACTTTCTTGTTGGACAATCTGCTTTTGTAACTGGTCCTCTACATCCAAGCTTAAACATACATTCTTGGTCCCCAACTGATTCAGCAAAAATTCTCTTTTCAAAAAAAGAACGTCTTGGACAAAAATCATGTATAGTTGAACCATAAAAAATGATTGGTCTACCTTCTTTATCAAGTTCTGGCTTTCCAAACAATATTAAATGTGCTATAGTTCCCATAATCCAATCTGGGTGACATGGGCATCCTGGAAGTTTTATAACCTCTCTATGCAAGAATTCGCTAACACTAATACATTCTGATGGATTAGGCTTTGCTGCTGAAATTCCTCCAAAAGACGCACAAGTACCAACAGTCAGTATATATTTAGCCTTATCTGCCGCTCTCTTTACTTCTTCCATACCTGTTATTGGTTTACCATTATAATAAGCAACAATATTATAAATTCCATTATCTTTTGTAGATATTGCTCCATCTACAATAAGGATAAATTCCATATTAAGTGCTTGCTGCAATTGCTCTTGTGCTTGTTCTCCCTGGGCTACCATTATACTGTTGTTATACTTTAAATCCACCATATCAGTTAAAAAATATGTTACATCAGGAGCATTTCCATTAAGTAAAGAAATTATATTTCCAGAACACCCTGCCGCTTCAATCCATACCAAATTGATTTTTTTCTTATTCTTATTTTTTATTTCAGTAACTGCTGTATCTATAAGTACTTTAGCTGTTTGAGGTTTTGATTGTAAAACTGGACATACCTTTTCTGCCAATGATTTTTCCTCCTTATTTTTGAAGTACTCCTATCTTTTTTAACTTTTTTAAAATAGCTTGATCTTCATGACATTTTTTAAATTCATTACTTAAATCATTCCCTGCTTCAAGTCCAAAATGTCTTCCAGCTGCCCATGTAGCTTCAAAGGTTACGTCATAAACTATTCCATCCACCGCAATATATGCTGGATTACCATTTTTACCATTAAACTTTGCAAGCTCTTCTAAAGTAAATATCTTATCCTGAACCTCTCTAATCATCCCATCTGCCTTTTTCATATTAGTAATATAATTTTTTAAGGCATGTATTTTATGCATTTCTTGCTGAATTAAGCTATCATAAAACATTTTTTCATACATTGTGGTACACATAGAACTCATATATATTAATTCATTGATGTTTACTTGCATTTTATTGATTAATAACTCACATTCCTTTATATACATGTAATCCGTCCTCTTTAAAAAGTTTCTTTTTAATAATATGCAATGAAGGTTAATAAAATGAACAACTGAAGAAAATTACAAAGTAATTTTCTTTAGTTTACAGATGACAGTTTACAGTTTACAGTGAAGGAAGTTTTTCTTACAGAAAAACTAACAATAAAAAAACAAACCCTAGTGTAGCCTTTGGCTATACTAGGGTTTTATACTTCATTTTAAATTTTGCGTTAGCAAAATATCCTTAACTGTAAACTGTCCACTGTAAACTCTAA
>JAVBWC010000060.1:0-35034 GCA_036677675.1 Clostridiaceae bacterium
GGTAGCTTGAAAAAATATGCGGTTGGCAGACCATTCAACGTGTCTTTAGACACAGCCAGTAACATGCCCTTATAGGGCTAGAGCATGCCACCCGTTTTACGGGTGGTCATGACTAAAAAACCCTAAATTTTATATTTTTCATTTTTCAAAACCAGTAATATTAATAGTTTGAAAAGTTGGTTTTTCTAAAATAGGACTTTATGAACAATCTGCAGATAATTAATAATGAAGAATTAATAGCTTATCTAGATAACTGTCAATTTTAAATTTTTGATTACCTCTAAAGTTTCATGACTATATTAGTTAAAATCAAAGAAATAATAAAATTTAAGTAGGGTATTAGTAAAAACAATAAATATTAAGGGGGTATTTTATGAATAAAACAATAAAAAGATTATGGAATAATGAAGAAGGTCAAGGTTTGACTGAATATGCTTTAATACTTGGTGCAATTGCAGTTATAGCAGTAGCAGTGGGTACTGGATTATCAGGTGGAATAAAATCTAAAGTTAATGAAGTTATTAGTGCACTTGGTGGAACTGCCATCCCATAATCTTTATAAGCAGGTCTAAAATAGACCTGCTTATAAAAAAAAGAGAGAGGTGAATTTTATGCAGTATAAAATAATTACAGCAGCATTAGCGTTGTTTATTATATTAATTTCATATACTGACTTGAGATATAGGAAAATATATAATTGGATGACAGTGCCTTATTTGATTTTAGGAATTATTGTTAATACTTATTTAAATGGTATGAATGGACTACATACATCACTTTTAGGGAGTATTGTAGGCTTTTTTATATTATTGCTGCCATTTTTATTGGGATGGATTGGTGGAGGAGATGTAAAATTTCTTACTGCTGTTGGAGGATGGGTTGGTCCAAAGCTTATACTGTATTCTACCTTGTGGGGAATCATATTTTGTGGAATAGGGGCACTTATATATCTGATAATTAAAAGGAATTTTATAAAGTTTATTAAACAGTTAGGTATGCTTTTCTTTTCTCTAAAAAATATAACTAAGATAGAAGCTACAGGTACCCTTCCCTTAGGCGTTTTTTTAGGAGTAGGTATATTGTCAAATTGGATTTATTTTCAGTTTTATTTATAGATTTGGGGGGATGAAGTGTTGAAAAATTATAGATTTAGAGCCTTTTTAATTGCATTGGCTCTGGCGCTGGTAGTAACAGGTGGATTATTTTATTACCTTAAAGTAAAATCTATAGAAAACCAAGATAAAGTAAGAGTTATAACAGCTGTATCCAACATAGAAGCCAATACAGTAATCAAGAATTCTCAGATAAAAGAAATAAGTGTTCCACAAAGCTCTGCTGTTCCAGGGGCAATAGTAGATAAAGAAAAAGTAGTAGGAAAAGTAGTTAAGGAACCTATCTATAAAGGAGAACAAATATTACAAATGAATTTAATGAAAGGTGAAAAAGAAGAAGGACTTTCAGCAGTTCTTCCTGAGGGATTTAGAGCTGTAACTATTAAGACAGATATGGTAACGGGTGTAGGGGGACATATAAAAGATGGAGATTATGTAGATGTATTGGTTTTTGTTAATCCTCCCTATAGCACAGAGAAGGTTAAGACTGTGTTTCAAAATGTAAAAGTTCTAGATGCTGACTATAAGGAAAATCAATCTTCAGAAAATAGATTTATAACTTTATGTATGAATCCTAATGATGCTGAAAAATTATTCCTTGTAGAGGAAATAAGTAAAATAAAACTTTCCTTAAGAAATAGGATTGATAAAAAAGCAAAAAGTTTAACAGGCAGCAGTTTAGAACTGGTTAAATAAGGTAAAGTAAAAGGTGGAATGGCGTAATGGGAAAGATAAGAGTCTTGATTGTTAATGATAAATTAGATTCTCTTAATATAATAGAAAATTTGTTACAGCAATTCAAAGAAATAAAGGTAATTGGAAAACTTTCAAGTGGAAAAGAAGCTGTAGATTCTATTTTAGAATTAGATCCAGATATTATTTTGATGGATACAAATATGCCTGGTATAGATGGCTTTACAGCAGCTAAAACAATCCATTATAGGTTTCCATACATTGGCATAATATTGCTGGGAACTACAGAATCCAGTTATATAATGAGAAAAGCTATGCAGTCGGGAGCAGCCGATTATCTTGTTTTTCCTTTGAATTCAGAAAAAGTATACAATGCAATTTTAGAATTATATAATGCAAAAAGCTGTCAAAGAAAGAATTTGGAGAAAAACCTCTTAAAAATACCTAAAAGACATTGTCAAGTTATTCCTGTTTTTAGCAGTAAGGGAGGAGTAGGCAAAAGTGTATTGGCAGTTAATTCAGCAATAGCATTGAAGCAATTAACAAAAAAGGAAGTATTACTAATAGATTTAGATTTACAGTTTGGAGATATTGCCTATATGTTGAGTGTTGATTCTAAGGTAAATATTGTGGATATGATTAGTGATAAAAAAAATTTAGATAGCGATGATATTGAAAAATATATTATTACACATAAAAGTGGTATAAAAGTTCTTACAGCACCATCTCATCCAGAACAGGCAGATTTAGTTGAAATGAAGGATGTTAAAGATATAATAGAGCTTTTTCAAAAAATGTTTCAGTACATTGTTATAGATATGACTCCATTTTTAAATGAGATTATATTGAGAACAATTGAAATGGCGGATAATTTACTACTTATAACTACTATGGAAGTACCTACATTGAAAGATGTAAAAACCAGCCTTGATATATTGTACACAATAGGTTATCCAAAAGAAAAGATAACTCTAGTGCTAAATAGATACAACAAGTACAGCGAAATGGAAGTAAAGGATATTAAAAAATTTATAGGAATAGAGGATATTATGTATGTAAATGACTGTTCGGAAATAGTAAGTAAATCTATAAATATGGGAGAGCCCTTTGTAATAGCAAATAAAAATAGTGAAATAACAAAGCAGATATTTCAAATATGTTCTCAAATATTGGGTAACAACTATAAAGATAGCCTTGTAAAAGGATTAAAGAATAGTGAAAATAATAAGAATAACTTTCTTTCTAAGATACTTAAAAGAAAATAATAAAGGAAGAAGTGATGTGTATAAATGATAATTAATAAATTTGGTAAAAGCAGAATTGATAAGATGGAAATTGAAGAGAGCAAAAATAGCAAGTTTGAAAGTGGAAATCTCAAATTAAAAAAATTTCTTGATGAAAAATCCAATGAAAAAAGGCAGAGTATAAATAAGCCAGCTAAAATATCTTTGGAGGATTTTTATAGTAGCAAAGAATTAATAGAAATTCAAAAAAAAATAATTAATGAAATAAAGCCAGAGGATGTTACAAATATAAACAATCAATCTGAACTAATTAATGAAATAAAATTTCTTGTAAATGATTTTTGTGATAGAAATTATCAAACCATTACAAATAAAGTTCGATTAATGTTAATTCAATCCATTGCTGATGAATTAACTGGATTTGGACCTATTCAAAAACTCATAAATGATAATTCTATATCAGAAATTATGATTAATGGACCTAAACAAGTCTATGTAGAAAAGGAAGGGCTTATTCAGTCTTCAGATGTTAAATTTAGAGATAATGATCATGTTATGAATATAATAGATAAAATATTATCTCCACTAGGACGACGATTGGATGAAAGTTCGCCAATGGTAGATGCCAGATTGCCTGATGGTTCAAGGGTAAATGCTATTATTTCCCCTTTATCTCTTATAGGACCTGTTGTAACTGTTAGAAAATTTTCATCAACTCCATTAACTATAGAGAATGTAATAGCTTATAAAACCCTTGATGAAAACATGGCAAAATTTATTGAAATGGCAGTTAAAGCAAGACTGAATATAATTGTAGCTGGAGGAACAGGAAGTGGTAAAACCACATTACTAAATGTGTTAAGTTCATTTATATTTGATGATGAAAGAATTATAACCATTGAGGATGCTGCGGAACTTAAGCTTATGCAGCCCCATGTTGTGTCCCTTGAATCAAGACCACCCAATATTGAGGGAAAGGGACAGATAACTATTCGAGATCTTGTCCGAAACAGTCTTCGTATGAGACCTAATCGTATTATTGTTGGTGAAGTAAGAGGAAGTGAAGCTCTTGATATGATTCAGGCAATGAATACAGGACATGAAGGTTCTATGTCTACTGTCCATTCAAATTCACCGAGAGATACCCTTTCAAGAATATCAACCATGATATTGTATTCAGGTATAGATTTTCCGTTAAAAGCTATTAGAGAGCAAATTTCCTCAGCAATAGACTTAATAATTTATCTTGAAAGATTACCAGATGGAAGTAGAAGAGTTACTCATATAACAGAAGTAGTAGGAATGGAAAATGATACAATTACCCTTCAAGATGTATTTTATTTTGAGAGAACAGGCATACAAGATGGAAAGATACAAGGAGAATTTAAGTGTTCTGTAGTACGACCAAGGATATTAGATAAGTTTAAGGAACAAGGAATGGACATTGAGAGGTGGTAATATATGAGGGATACAGGGGTGATTTTGGGTTTATCTATAATTATATTTTTAATATTATATAATTTCTTTTACTTATTGTTTTATAAAAGAGCAATGGGTAAAAGATTGCAGGACGGCAAAACAAATGCAAGCTTTTTCAAAGAAGTTAATGAAGATATGAAAAACAAAAGAACTATTAACAGAAAGAAAGGAGTCATGTATTCATTAGAAAAGAAGCTTTCACAATCCTTAATAAGCACAGAAGCAGATAAGTTTTTAAAAAATTGTATTTTAATTTATATATGCAGTACTTTATTGGTGTATTTTGCTACAAAATCATTAATGCTTTCTATACTTATTTTAATTGGTTTTCCTATAATAATTGCAGTTATTTTAAATTATTTAAAGGGAAAAAAGATTATTATGATGACAGATCAACTATTAGATAGTGTTAATCTTATTTGTAGTAGTTTGAAAGCAGGATTTAGTTTAATTCAGTCATTAAATGAGGTTGTAAAGCAAGGTAAAGAACCCATAGCATCTGAATTTAGAGTAGTAATTGAAGAAATAGGTATTGGTAAGTCCTATGATGAAGCTTTAAACAACTTAATAGAAAGAAATTCCATAGAAGAAATAGAAATAATGGCTACAGCCATAATGATAAATAAAAAATATGGTGGAAATTTAAGTCATATACTAGATGTTGTTTCAGAAACACTTAGAGAAAGAAGAAGGCTGAAGGAACAAATCAGAACTCTTACAGCACAGGGGCGTCTGTCAGGTATAATATTAGTTCTTCTTCCTTTTGTTGTTGGAGGCATAATCTTTATTATTAATCCAACCTATATGAATACTTTGTTGAGCAATACTATGGGAAGAATATTACTCATTACAGGATTGCTTGGACAAATAATAGGTGGATTAGTTATAAAATCAATAATTAATATAGATTGGTGATGTGTTATGTGGAAAGAGTATGTATGGGTAATTTTATTTTGTGCAGGTCTTTTTATATGGATGTATTTAATTACAAGTAAAATATTTGCACAAAAATCTGTAAAGAGTAAGCTTTCTGTACCAAATAAAAAAACAAAGTCCACTGGAAAGAATGGAGTATCAAATTTATTTTTTACTAGATTTAAGGAAAAAGTAATAAAATTAATACCTTTAAGTCCAGAAAGTGATTTAGAAAATACAATTATTCTATCTAATACAAAATATAGATTGGAAGATATTTTATTCTTTAAAATAGTTATGGCTATAATTATGTTTTTATTATCAATATTTTTATCACAAAATTTTACTAATTTGATTTTAAAGATAATTGTAATATTAATTTTCATTTTAGCTGGATATAGATTGCCTAATTTTTCTCTTAAGCTAAAGGTTAAGAAAAGAAAGAAGAGTATAAAACACGCTCTGCCAGCATTTATTGATTATCTAATTATATGCGTTGAAGCAGGTATGGGATTGGATATGGCTATTGGTAATGTAGCGATTAAAATGAATAATGCGCTTTCACAAGAACTATTAAAAGCAGTAAATGAAATGAACTATGGAAGAAGCAGAAAGGAAGCCTTAACAAATCTATCAGAAAGATTGAACATACCAGAAGCTACATCATTTTTTAATGCCATTATCAGTTCAGAGCATTTAGGCATAAGTATTGGACAGATATTAAAGGTTCAGGGAGAGGAAATGAGGCAAAAGAAAAAACAGCAGATACAGGAAAAAGCCTACAAGCTTCCTGTAAAAATGATTTTTCCTATGGTATTCTTCATTCTTCCAGGGCTTTTTATAGTTTTATTGGGGCCAGCAGTGATACAGATATTTTCAATGTTCCTTAAGTAAGGGGGGAAAAAAGTGAATAATACTATTTTGCCAATAGGCATATTAGCATGTATATTTGCCATTATATTTGTTGCATACAAAATTAAGCATGTAAAACGATATAAATTAGAAGGTGAAAAAATAAAGCCTAAGGTTTCAATAGTAATTTTGGTAAAAAATAATCAAAAGCTTTTAGAACACGTTATTAAAATTTTATCTTCGCAGCCAAAGAATATTGATGAAATAATTATTTTGGATATGGGTTCTATAGATAATTCTTTAAAAGTTGCTAAGGAAGCAGAAAAGTTAGATTCAAGAGTTAAGTTTTATAGTATTGATAACAGCATAATTGAGGAAAATTATTTAAAAACTATACAAAACTATGTAAATGGAGAAATACATTTTATATTAGATCTTTACAAAATAGAGTTAAGAAATCCTAATGTTTATGTTCCAGATTTGTTTAAGCACCTAGATACTACATTGACAAGTGAGATTTCATCTGTTGATGACAGGATTGATGGAACAAAGCTACTTGATTTTGATACTTTGGAAAGAGAAAAGAACAGTTATGTTATAAAGGAAAATATTGTTGAAGTATTATCAAATATACGTATGATGCTGGAAACCTATTCAAAAAAGGCATCAGAGAATTCAGAAGAGGTAAGAAAGCAAATAGAAGAGCTACTTAAATATATGGACAATTCAATAAAAAATCTAGTGCTGCTCACTAGTCTAATGGGCACAGTTGAGTTTAGTAAAGAGGAACTTAATAATAATATATTAGCCATATTTAAGGACTATAGCCAAAGTCATAAAGTAACAATAGACTATAAGGTATCAGGTACAGAAAGACACTTTAAGGATTCCATAAATCAGTTAATACTAAGGATTATTGAGGAACTATTATATATAGTAGTACAACATAATCTAATAACAGATATATTTGTGTTAGCTAATTATAAACACAAGTTGTTTGAAATTGAATTTAAATTTACTGAAAACAAAAACAGGGCTTCAATATTGAGTGTTGATAATAAATTAAGCTATTATGTACTTCAATCTATTCAAAACAATTTAAAATTAATAAATGGTAAAATCAATATTAAAACTAAACCAAATGGTGTTGTTAAATTAATAGTGCAGGTGCCTATTGATGAAATCACATGCAGTACTGAAGGAGTAAATCAGCATGAAGAAGTTAAGAATTCTTAAAAATAATAAGGGGCAGTCCGTTGTTGAATTTGCTTTAATAGTACCTATATTATTATTACTTGTTTTCGGTATTGTAGAATTTGGCTATGCATTTTATAATAAAGCAGTAATGGAACATGCAGCCAGAAGTACTTTAAGAATGGCTTCTGTGGGAAAAGATATTTCACAGGTTGCACAAAATGCTGTGAATAGTGTAGAACCACTTTTAGGAGGGGCTACAGCATCAACTTCTGAGGGAGGAGGATGTACAACAATAATTTTAAGCCCATCATCAGGGAATTCAATGACTGTGAATATTACTCCTTCTTACAGCAGCAGCTTGAAAACAGGGGATTCAATGAGTATATCAATACTTTATACTTTAAATTATATAACCCCTGTTGGGAAATTACTTGGAGACAGTGTTAACTTGAAAGCAGTTTATTATACTACGGTTGAGGTACACCCTTAATAATTAAGAATTGACAATTAACAATTAACAATTATGGATCCGGAACTATTACAGCGGTACCCAAAGGCCAAAGAAAATTGACAATTAACAATTAACAATTATGGATGTTTTGCTAACGCAAAACTTAAATTTAAAATTTTCTGCATATGCAGAAAATTCTCCTACATTGTTAATTGTTAACCGTTAATTCTTAATTTCATCAATCATAAGCAGGTCTTCTTGTTGTATGCTGCATTCTTTTATTGTTCCAACAGGCAATTCCACTACACTATGAGCCTTTCTTAACAGTGAGCTAATTTTATTGGGATGAAAGTTTTCAATTGTATATATAACAACATTTTCCTTTGAAAGAAATACAACATCTATGGGAAATTTCATCCAAAAGGTATGAATACTGTTGCAGGGAACAATAACAAGAGCTTCTCCTTTGTTAAAACTATTCCTAAACATCAATCCTCTTAATCTGCTTATAAAGGTATCTGCATAAGCAGCCTGTTCAGCAATTATATTGCCATTACTCATATTTGTTATTTTAAACATAATTCACCCCCTTAGGAAATTAACAATTAACAATGAAGAATTAAGAATGAATAAAGAATAAAGAATTAAAAATTCTCCTACATTGTTAACTGTTAATTGTTAATTCTTAATTCTTTCTTTATATATTATTTATTGAGGTGAAATATTATGATTTTTAAAATAGTTAAAGACGAAAAAGGACAAGTAGCCGTATTAGTTGTTTTTTTATTCATAGTATTATGTGGATTTGTAGGTTTAGCAATTGACGTAGCTAATCTTTTTTATAATAAAAATCAGCTTCAGAATAGTGTTGACTTTGCAGCCTTATCAGCAGCACAGAAAACTGTTGAAAGCCATGAAAAAGTAGTAGAAACAGCAACAGCTATTGCTAATAAAAATGATATACCTTCTGGAAATCTTACAGTAACTCATCCATATGGAGGTAGTGATCTTAAAGTGAAGGTAGCTGCTAGCAAGAGTGTGAAACTTTTTTTTCTTCCAGTACTAGGCATTGAAAACTCAAAAACAGTAAGTGCAGAAGCTGTAGCAGAAGCGAAAAAGAGTTTTGGTATAGTAATTTTTGTAAATGATCCTTCAAAATTACTGAATATAAAATCTGATAGTACAATTAACGGGGATATACACTCTCAGGGGGATATAAATCTTCAATTAAAGTCTATAACTATTAATGGAAATGTAACTGCTTGTGGAACTATTACGGATAAAGGAGCTACAACTTATGGAGTGTTTCCTGATTCTGATTCAAAAGAAATTCCTGAATATGTTAGAGATACTCCAACAATAACTTATAGTGGTGATTTAGATATTAATAGTGCTCTTGATATTCTAGCAGATGAAGTGATTTTTGTTGATGGAAATGTGCATATAACTGCCCCTATTAAAGGCAGCGGTAAAATATATGCAAGTGGTGATATTAAATTTGATGGAAATAGTATAAACTTTGGAAGTCAAGAAGACAGCGTGACTTTTTATGCTGGAGGAAATATTCGTTTTGATGGAACAAAAAGTACCTTTGCAGGTATTTTCTATGCTGAAAAATCTATTGAACTTCACTCTTCTAACTCAACATACTATAGTAGATTTTACTGTGATGAGTTTACAATAACTGCAAACTGTAATAATATTACACCGCCTAAAACTGATTCTTATGATGTATATTGTGTTTTGATAGAGTAATCTATGTCTGGAATTTTAATTTTAAAATTCCAGACAATTTAATATTTGAAGAAATTATATAATTGAAAAAAATATAGTTCTATACAAGTTGAATTGTTCACTGATTCGAAAAAGTGCCTCTTACATATATTATCTTGCAAACTTCTCACTGAAAAGACTATATTTATATAGTTTATATACGATAATAAAAATAAAAGTTTAATTTTGAGTTTTACTATATTTAAAATTATATTTAAATTTTACTAAAAAAGTAAGAAGTGGGTGTGTTTATGAGATATGTGCCATCAAACTGTTTAAAGGAAGGCATGGTTTTAGGAAAGAATATATACTCTCAAGGGGGAGTAGTTTTACTTGCAAAGAATGTTATATTAACAGAAAAATATATTGGAGATATTCAAAAACTGGTAATCAATGGTGTGTATATTGAAGACAGTATATCTGAAAATATAAGAATTGAAAATATTATATCAGAAGAACTTAGAATTGGTGCGGTTAAAGCTATTAAGGACATTTATAATAATCCTAAAAGTATAGTAAAAACCTTAAATACCGTAGAAACTATAGCTAAGAATATGATGGAGCAAATATTATCAAATAAGAATATTATGATTAACATGATTGATATAAAAAACTATGATGACTATATGTACAGCCATTCAGTTAACGTAGGAGTTTTAGCTGGGGTAATGGGAATAGCATTAAATTTAGATGATATAAAATTAGAAAAATTAATAACTTCTGCCCTACTTCATGATATTGGCAAGGTTTTTATACCTAAGCATATTATGAATAAAACAGAAGCCTTAATGGACAACGAAGAAAAGGTAGTTCAATCTCATGCGGAGAAGGGATATAGATATATAAAGCAGTTTTATAATGTTCCAGTAACATCATATGTAGGAATTTTGCAGCATCATGAGCGATATGATGGAAAAGGATATCCAGATGGTAAGAAGGGCGAAAATATATCTATTTTTGGGAGAATAATATGTATTTGTGATGCTTATGATAATTTGATTTCAGAGACTCCTACTAAAAAAGCTTATCTTCCTTCAGATGCTATTGAGTATATTATGGCTCACAATGGAACCATATTTGATCCTAAGCTAGTTAAAGTGTTTTTGAGAAAAGTAGCCCCTTATCCTTTAGGTACTATAGTAATGCTAAGTAATGGACAAAAGGCTATTGTTATTGAAAATAATGAGATGTGTTCAACACGTCCTAAAGTAAAGAGTTTGGAAAGCGGAAATGAGTTTAATCTTACGGAAGATTGGAATTTAAGGAATGTTACTATTGTTGAAGTTGAGAAATAAAGAAGCTATAAATAAAGAAGTTTAGGGAGTGTAGTCGCTTCGCTGAGAGTAGACGCTGCGCTGAGTCTAGAAAAAGAAGCTTAGAAAAAAGAAGTTTAGGGAGTGTAGAGAGAGTAGTCGCTGCGCTGAGTTTAGGGAAAAGAAGGGTATAGAAAAGAAGTTTAGAGAGTGTAGAGAGTTTAGTGAAAGAAGTTTAGAGTTTAGTGGACGTGTATTTTGGATGTTAAAAAATTTGTAAAAAGTGGTATAATAAGATAGATTTATTTATTATAAATGGTTTATAATAAATAATGATGTAGAATTTACTCGGCGAATGTGTGCAGCTAGAGGGGGATTAAAGTGATTAACAAAATACACAGAAAATTAGTTGGAATTTTAATGTTAAGTTTTATATTTATATTTTTTAAAGGACAAGTTGTAAAGGGAGAAACAAATGATGCTATAGTAGTAGATAAGGGTAAAATTTGGAGTATTAATTTTTCCCATAAAGTAAAATTAGATGAAAGCACTAAAAAGGAAATAAGTGTAGTTGATGAAGCTGGGGATAAGGTTAATATAGGCTTGGAGCTAAGTGAAGATTGCAAATCTATTTTAGTTAAGTCCCCAATAAAGCAGTATAATGAGGGAGAAACCTACACCTTAAAGGTTGGAACAAATATTTATTCCTCAAGTAATGTTAAATTAAAAAATAGTAAGGATATGAAATTCACTATAAAAAAAGTAGATAGATATGCTACAGCTATAAAAATAAAGGAGGGTGACAGCATAACTTCAGAGGGCGGAAAAGAGTATATATTTGATAGAGCAGATAAATTGCAGGATGCTAATGGTAAAAGTGTGGTTTATACCAATTGGAAAGCTTCGATATATTCCTTAAATAAATTTAATTCTAACAAAGTATATATTGAGAGTAATAATGGATCAGAGGAATTGATGCTTCCAGCAAAGCTTAATGGATGGTTTGGAGTATATATAGGTTATCTTACGGGAACGGAAGAACTGAAAGTAAAGGGAGCAGGAAAGGAAGAAAATATTAAGATAGTAGAAAATAAAAATGAAGAAGAATATCTTAAAGAGGCTTTTGCTTTTGCGGCAGATTTTAAGGATGGAACTATTTCCATTGATGATATAGAGGGAAAAAAGGCAAGAATAGCATATATAAAATTAGTAGGTTTAACACAGAAACAGGTTCAGCTATATGAAAGCTATAATGAATATAGAGACTATACTAGAGTAGTTTATAGTAATGACGGATTTACGGATTTCTTCTGGGGTAAGTGTGGAAGTGTAGAAGAACTAGAAAACTTAGCTGTTGATTCTGTAAAGGATGCAGGTGGTGGAGAGGTTAACTTTCAGGTGGGAACTACAGGGCTTTTAAACTATAATAGTAAATATGCAGGAAATGCTTTTGAAGATTCATATAAATATGACGAATTTATCAGAAATGGAGATAAACGAGCAAGAGAACAAATATTAAATATATTAAGCACAGGAAAATCTCCCTTAGAGATTATTGCAAAAAGAGGTAAAGAAAAAGGGTTGAGAGTACAGGCTTCTCTTCGTATGAATGCATTTTATAACAGTACTGCTACAATGTTTTTAAACGGTAAAATGTACGATGAATATGAAAATTGCAAACAAAATAACAGTCCTTCATTAAGTTACTACTATTCAGACTATAGACAGTATATTTTAAATGTACTTAAAGAGATAGCAAGCTTTGAAAGTGTTGACTATATAAATCTTGATTTTTGTAGATACCCCACAGTTATTGGAAGTGAAGCATCCCAGGAAGAAAAGATTAAAATTATGAATGACTTTATGAGAAAAGTTAGAATAGAGCTTCCTCATGAGAAAATATCTGTAAGAGTGCCTTATCTTAATACTCTTTCTTATGGACTAGATGTGGAGACTTGGGTAAAGGAAGGTCTTATTGATAGATTAATTCCTTCATCTATATCCTATGAGGATTTTTATGATATAGATAAATTTAAAGATATGGTTAAAGATACAAAGGTTGAGCTGTATATTGGAATTACAGCTAATCTTAAAGGTAAAGATCCAACCAAAGAAACGGAAAATTCAATAAATGAAGGAACAAATCTGCCAGAAAATGAATACCTGTCTGTAGAAGATTACCTTGCAAGAGCCCATGAAGCTTATGAAGCTGAAGCGGATGGAATTTTCCTATTTAATACTCTTAATGAGATTGATTTTACAAAGGATTATTCTTCTAAATTTAAATTGTTAGGGGACAAAATTAAAGTTAAAAGATGGTATGAATTTGAATACCCTTCATACTTGATTCATGATAAAATTAGAATATAAAAAATCTAGTATGACCTTTGGTCATACTAGATTTTGTTTTTTAACTGTAAACTGCTCTTTTTACTCTCGTTCCCACTTATTTTCTTTAATAAGTCCTTTTCTATATGCTACAAGCAGCATTTCTAAATCTTTAATTTGTTTTTTTAGTTCTCTTCCTATATCAGTATCTGCCACTCTTTTTCTAGTTAAGGCATGTTCTAATATAATTGTAGAAGATAAAATATCTTGTTCTTCTTCTATGGCTTTTCTTATAGACTCAAAAGGCTCATGAGATGTTAGAAGAAGACCATAGGAGTTATATATTAAGGTATAGCCTGCTATTCCAGTTTGAGGTTGATAAGCTCTGCAGAAACCACCGTCTATTACTAGAAGTCTACCATTTGCTTTAATAGGACTTTCTCCTTCTTTAGTTTTAACAGGTATATGTCCATTTATTATATGAGAAATAGCTGGATCTAAATCAAATTCTTTGAATATGTTGTTACACAAATTTATATCATCTCTATATTTATAATAAGGATTTCTATCCTCTTTATGAGTTACTTTATCATTTATAAAATATCTCTCAAAGGTAGTCATTTTATGTTTACCAAACTCTGGAGAGTCTGGACCACACCATAAGTACCACATCATATCCATAGCAAAAAGCTTTTGTTTAGAGTCGCTTTTGAAGAAGTAAGCTTCTCTTGCTAGAGTATCAAATTTATCTAGTAAAGCTTTTCCTTTATATTTTTTATCACCAATTCCTACATCTTTAAAGCTTCCATCTTCATTAAGAGGAATGCAGCTGTGATAAAGCAGGTTAGAATTATATACTAAATACATGCTTCCTTTACTGTACAAGAAACGAATATGCTTTTGAAACTTTTCGCTGTGAACGAAGGAACGTTTTAATTTAGCAATCAAGCATTTTTCATGAGGAGTAAGCTTGTATGGATCTTTAGGATCTATAGTAGGGAAATTTGTATCGTTAAGTGTATAGGTTTTCCCGTAGATATCAATTGTACCTTTTTCGTAATCAATTTTTTCTAATAAAAGTCTATCATCCATTAAAAATTCTGGGTGATTTTTAATAATTTGCCCTTCAAGCTTAAATTGAATAATAGAGATAGCTTTGTGCATTTTTGAAAGAAGATTAAGATCTTTTTCAGTTAACTCCTTTTCTATTGTTTTAGGAGTAAAGCTTTTGCATGAATCATTTTCATAAGCCTCCATTGCAAAAGTAGCAAGAGGAAGTAGGTTTATGCCATATCCATCTTCAATTGTATTTAAATTTGCATATCTTATTGAAATTCTAAGCACGTTGGATATGCAAGCTTCAGAACCGCAAGCAGCACCCATCCATAATATATCATGATTTCCCCATTGAATATCTATAGAATGGTGTTTCATTAGGGCTTCCATTATAATTTCAGCTCCAGGACCTCTATCGTAAATATCACCAATAATGTGAAGTCTATCTACAGCAAGCTTTTGAATAACTTTTGAGATAGCAATTATAAATTCACCAGAGCGGTCCAGGTCAATTATTGTGTTTATTATTCCATTGTAGTATTCATGCTTATTTATTTTTCCATCTTGTTCATGAAGTAACTCTTCAATAATATAAGCAAAATCCTTTGGAAGAGATTTTCTAACCCTTGAACGGGTATACTTTGAAGAAACCATTCTGCATAGCTCTATAAGTCTATATAAGGTTATTTTATACCAATCATCTAAATTCTCTTCTGTGCGTTTTATTAACTCTAGCTTTTGTTCAGGATAGTAAACTAGAGTGGCTAGATTGCATTTTTCATTTTCTCTTAAGGAATTTCCAAATATATCGTCTATCTTTCGTTTTATAACACCTGAAGCATTTTTTAGCATATGAGTGAAGGATTCATATTCACCATGAATATCGCTGATAAAATGCTCAGTACTTTTCGGTAAGTTTAAAATAGCTTGTAGGTTGATAATTTCTGTGCTTGCAGAAGAAACATCAGGATATTGCTTTGCAAGTAGATCCAAGTAACGCAAGTCTTTTTTTATTAATTCTATATTGTTTTCGTCACAGAAGGTCATCCCTTTTCCTCCTTTAATATTTAAGGTAATAGTTAAAATGAAGCCATATATATTAATATAGTGTATATCATCATAAACAATAACAATAGTATAGCATAAATACTGTTATGTGTTAATATATTGTTTAAAAAAGCTATAGTATTTGTTATTTTTATAACTGCTTAGAATTTTAAACCTAAAATTCTCCATTAATAGTTATTTAATTATGATGAATAATATTGCGAATATATCTAATTTACCATAAAATGGATAACATTACAAGAAAAATTGGCATCAGGTAACAAATTTTAATTTTAAATTAGAATCATATAAAAACATTGTGATATACAAGATGCAATAATTATATAGTATAATAAAGTTAAGCTTAATTCAAAGGGAGTTTTTTTTCCAGCTGAATTTAAGAGAGGTGATATACATGGAGCAAAGCATTTTAATAGTTGAAGATGAGGAAAGAATGAGAAAGCTTTTAAAGGCTTATTTTATTAAAAGTGGCTATAAAGTATATGAGGCAGAGAACGGTATAAATGCCCTTGAAGTATTTAAAAATAATAAAATAGATTTAATAATCCTTGATATAATGATGCCTTATATGGATGGGTGGACAGTTTGTAAAAATATAAGGAAAAATTCAGAGGTACCAATAATTATTTTAACAGCTAGATCAGAAGAAGATGATAAACTCCTAGGATATGAGCTAGGGGCAGATGATTATGTTACAAAGCCCTTTAGTCCTAAAGTCTTAGTTGCTAAGGGTAAGGCACTATTAAAAAGGACTAGTCCAAAAGATAACACAGAAGGCTCCAGTAAGAATTATAATGGACTAGAAATAAGCGAGTTATCTCATGAAGTGAAGATAGATGGAGAGGATGCAGTACTTTCCCCAAAGGAATACGATTTGCTTTTATTTTTTGCTAAGAATGAAGGAATTGCCTTAAGCAGAGATATAATATTAGATAAAGTATGGGGATATGACTATTATGGGGGACTAAGAACCGTAGACACTCATGTTAAAAGGCTTAGAGAAAAGTTAAAATCAAAGGCAGAGCTTATTAAAACTGTAAGAGGAAGTGGTTACAAATTTGAGGTGAAAAAATGAGGAGGAAAATTGCCTTAAAATTATTTGTAGTAACAGCAGTATTTTTTATATCCTTTATAAGTATACAGCTTATTTTTCAGTCTTTGTTTTTTCAAAAATTCTATATAAATAGAAAAACTAATAACCTTAAAACTGCCTTGGAGAAATTTGAAAAGAATTATGTAAATAATATTAGGAATAGCGAAAAGACTTTAGAAAATATTAGAGAATTTGAAGAGGCTAACAATTCAAAAATAGTGATTTTAGAAAGCAATGGATTGCTTAATTATATAACTGATTATAAAAATGAGCAGAAGGATTCAGCCAGAATAAAAGTAATAAAATCAATAATTCATGAATGGACATCTAATCCTGAAGCATTTTTCAAAATGCAGAACAAAGACGAGACAATAACCTATATTTTTGATGATAGATTTTACAATATAAAGAACGTTGTTAGTGTAAATCCTGTAGTGGTAAATAATATTCCAGCTAAGGTTATTTTTGCAGTGTCATCTCTCCAGCCAGTTGATGAGGCAGCTAATGTAATGAAGGAATTTTATGTATACATATATATAGCAGCGGTAGGATTAATTTTAGTATTATCATTTATATATTCAAGAATGATATCAAAGCCATTAGTAGATTTAAATAAAACCGCCTCAAAAATGGCTAGACTTGATTTTACTGAAAAATGTCAGGATGATAGAGAGGACGAAATAGGAAATCTTGCTCATACATTAAATTTTTTATCTGAAAATTTAAAGTCTGCGTTGACTTCTCTTAGGGCATCCAATGAAAAGTTAAAGCAAGATATAGAAAAAGAAAAAGAGCTTGAAAAGATGAGAAAAGAATTTGTTGCCTCTGTTTCTCATGAACTTAAAACCCCTATAAGCTTAATTGAAGGATATGCAGAAGGGATAAAGGATGGCATTGTTGAAGGGGAGGAGCAAGAATACTATTTAGATGTAATTATAGATGAAGCTCAAAAGATGGGTATACTTGTGTCAGATATGCTAGAGCTTTCTAGGCTGGAATCAGGAAGCTTTAAGATAAACCTTAAAGAATTTGCTTTAGATAATACAATACTGGAGATTATAAAAAGATTAAATGGGGTCAGGTCACAGAAAAACCAAGATAAAAATGTTGAATTTATCGCAGACATTAAAAGCAATTTAATAGCTTTAGGTGATGAGACAAGAATAGAAGAGGTTGTAACGAATTTTTTAACCAATGCAATCAGACATACTAAGGATCAGGGAAAAATATTTGTTAGGACTATAATTAAAGATGATAAAGTGCTAGTTGAAATAGAAAATCAAGGAGAAAACATACCAGAAGATGAAATATCTAAGATATGGGATAGATTTTATAAGATAGATAAATCCAGAAATAGGAGCCTTGGAGGCACTGGGCTAGGTCTTGCCATAGTAAAAAATATTTTAGAACTTCATAACAGTGAATACGGTGCAAAAAATACTGAAAATGGGGTTATGTTTTATTTTACATTAAAATTAGGATAAAGAAGGGGGGCAGGCTACAAAAATCCAGTTAGTAGGATTTTTGTAATCTGACCCCATTTCCTTTAGTTTTCAGTTAACTTTAAGGTTAAAGTTTTTTTATTGCCTTCTCTTACAATTTCTATATTTATAGTATCATTAACATTATGCTTTTGTTTTAATTCATTTAATTCCTTTATAGTTTTAACTGTTTTACCATCAAATTTAGTAATAACATCTCCAGGCATTAATCCAGCTCTTTCGGCAGGGCTGAATTCTTCAATTTGCTGTATATATATTCCTATAGGGATATTATATTCTTTAGAAAGCTTACTATCTATTTCTCTTGCTCCAATACCAATTTTTAATATAGGTTTTAAAAGATGTTCAATTTCAGGCTTAATTGCATTAATTGGAATAGCAAATCCCATACCTTCTACTTGATTTCCACCAATTTTGGCACTATTAACTCCAATTACTTGACCATATACATTTACAAGAGCACCACCACTGTTTCCAGGATTTATAGCAGCATCAGTTTGAATGTAAGTGTGTTTTTGTCCATCAATAGCAATCTCTCTATTAACTGCACTTACAACTCCAGAAGTTACTGTACCTAAAAATTCCTTTCCAAGAGGATTACCTATGGCGATAGCTGGATCACCAATTTGAAGACTATCTGAATCTCCAAATTCTGCTACAGCAGGTACTGTTACTTTTTCAGTTGTTTTAATAACAGCTATGTCCATTTCTGCATTATAATTTATCAGTTTTGCTGGGATTTCTTTGCCACCATCTCCTGTATTGAAAATTACGTTTATTTGTTTTGCTCCAGCTACAACATGATAATTTGTAAGAATATAACCTTCCTCATTAAATATTATTCCTGAACCCATACCTTCCTGTTGTTCTGGAAAACCAAAGATATCATTAGAACTTATACTTTTGGTAGATACACCTACAACTGCTGGTCCTACTTGTTTTGCCACATTTGCCACAGAAAGTGGAACTGTATTTGCTGATGTTTTATTAACAGTGTTTACATTATTCTCCTTTTGGATTGATTGCTGTTGTTGAGAAGCTGCTTTATTAAAATACTTTATAGTTAATATTGATGAAACAGTACCACCTAATGAGGCTGAAATCAAACCAACAAGAACATAAGAGAGAATTCTTTTACTCAAGCCTGTTCTTTTTCTATTCTTTTTGTATGGGTAAGTTTGATTTTTTATATATTGATTTTCAAGAGAATTAGTTTCAATAATTTCTCCCTCAATAATTTTACCTTCATTATTTAAGTTATTATCCTTATTAAATATGCTCATATTACTACCTCCAAAAATTTTATATATTATAGCCATAACTTAATTTATAATAGTCCTAGCACCTAGCACCTAGCACCTAGCACCTAGCACCTAGCACCTAGTACCTAGCACCTAGTACCTAGTACCTAGTACCTAGCACCTTATTGATGGTTATAGGTTCCTAGTTTTCTGCTTTCTCTGCTTTTTCTAGTTTAGCCTAGAATAATTGTAATTATTAATATTTATCTGATGACTAATAATTCTAATACTATTTTTAAATGGAAACTTTTATGACATTTTCTTTTGCTACTGTGAGTATATAATAACTTTCTTTTGTTACAGTTTGGTGACAAAGTTATGAATGAACTTTTAAGAAATGTAAAATTACTACCAAAAACTAAAAAAAATCACCTGATATATTTTAAAAACTTCATTTAAGTAAAGTTTTACTTTATAATAGAATAATAAACGTGGGAGAAGACAAAAAAATTCTACTGCAAAATAAGAGGAACAACAGGGGAGGAAAATTTTGATGGACTACAAAGAGCTAAGTTTAAAAATGCATGAAGAAAATAAAGGGAAGGTTGAAGTAGTATCTAAGATATCTGTAAAAAATAGAGATGACTTAAGTACGGCTTATACACCAGGGGTTGCTGAACCTTGCAAAAAGATTCATGAAAATGTTGAGGAGGTATATAAGTACACAGCTAAGGGAAATCTTGTAGCAGTAGTTTCAGATGGAACGGCAGTGCTTGGACTTGGAGATATTGGACCAGAAGCTGCAATGCCTGTAATGGAAGGAAAAGCTATATTATTTAAGGAATTTGCAGGGATAGATGCTTTCCCAATATGCCTTGATACAAAGAATGTTGATGAAATTGTTAATACAGTAAAGTATTTAGCACCAACCTTTGGGGGAATAAATTTAGAGGATATTTCAGCACCAAGATGCTTTGAAATAGAAAGAAGACTGAAAGAAGAGTTAAATATTCCTGTATTCCATGATGACCAACATGGAACAGCAATAGCTGTATCAGCAGGACTTCGCAATGCATTAAAAGTAGTAGGAAAAAATTTCGAAGATGCAAAAATAGTTATAAATGGTGCAGGTTCAGCAGGAATTTCAATCTGTAAGCTTCTTATACTTCAAGGAGCTAAAAATATAGTTATGTGCGACAGACAAGGTGCACTAGTTGAAGGTGCAGACTGGATGAATGAAGCACAAGCAGAAATAGCAAAGCAAACAAACAGAGAAATGCAGTCAGGAACATTAGAAGAGATTATGAAAGAAAAAGATGTATTCATAGGTGTTTCAGCACCTAATATAGTTACAGCGGATATGGTTAAAACAATGAATAAAGATGCTATTATATTTGCTATGGCAAATCCAGTACCAGAAATAATGCCAGAAGAAGCTAAAAAAGGTGGAGCAAGAGTTATTGCAACAGGAAGATCAGATTTTCCAAACCAAATCAATAATGTTTTAGTATTCCCAGGAATATTCAGAGGAGCTTTAGATGTTAGAGCAACTGATATTACTGAAGAAATGAAAGTAGCTACAGCAATTGCAATTGCAAATATAATTGCAGATGAAGAATTAAATGAAGAATACATTATTCCAGGAGCCTTTGATGACAGAGTAGCAGCAGCCGTAGCAGAAGAAGTAGCTAAAGTTGCCAGAGAAACAGGAGTTGCAAGAAGTTAAAAAAGAAAAAAGTTTACAGTTTACAGATGACAGTTTACAGTAAAGACATAAGTTTACAGTTTACAGGTGACAGTTTACAGTGAAAAAGAAATTTAGAGTTTACAGTTTACAGTGAAAAAGAAGCTTATAGTAAAAAAGTTTAGAGTTTACAGATGACAGTTTACAGTGAAAAACCAGGGAAAGAATTTGCAGATGACAGTTTACAGTGGGTGATGTTTTCCTGGAAGGAAAACTAAACTAAGAAAATAAAGATAGAGAAGAAGGGTTAAAATAGGTTTATCCTATTTTAACCCTTCTTCTTCAACAACTGTAAACTCTAAACTGTAAACTGTAAACTCTAATAAAAGTCTGGGTTTGTTACTCTTCTTATAAAGGTATCCAAGTCAAAAAATCCACTTATATACACTCTGTCCAAAGTTAAGATGCCATCGGATTTATCTGACCATTTTCCATCTGTGGTAAATGCCATTTTGTAGCCTGCATCCTTTGCGGCTTTTAGAGTTTCTTTGTTATATTTTCCAAAGGGATAAGCAATGTAGTTTACTTTTCTATTTAAAGTTTTTTCTAGATATTCCTTGGAATCTTTTAAGGTTTTTAATTGTTTATCATAAGATAGTTCTGATAAGTTCTCGTGACAGGCAGTATGACTTTCAATTGTTAAGCAGCTTTTATCTAGTTCTTTCAGCTGACTAGAAAGCAAATAGTCTTTTTCTTTATCAATAGCCTTTGTTATTACAAATATAGTTCCTTTTAAGCCATATTTTTTAAGTACAGGGTATAGTTTTGTATAATTGTCCAAATAACCATCATCAAAGGTAAGGACTATGGATTTTTCAGGAATAGGCTTATTATTTTCAAAATAATCATATAGCTCATCCAGTGATAGAGTAGTATAATTATTATCCTTTAAGTATTTCATCTGTTTTTCAAGGTTTTCAACAGGAAGTCTAACAGGATTATCCTTTTCATATCCTATGGAATGATACATTAGTACAGGAACTCCCCCTTGGGTTTTAGTAGGAGAATTAAAGTCAGATTCTGTTTTTGAATTACTTTCAACAGAAGATTCTGAGTTTGAAGTCTCTTTATTTGATGAAGCTTGGGTGGTAATTTTATTAGAATTTGAGGATTTAGAAACTGCAGCTTTATCATTGCTGCATCCCATTAAAAAAAACACAATTCCTAGAATTATGTAGGAAATCTTTAATTTTCTTTTCATAAGATACATCCTTTCATAAGTTATATGGAAAAATTTTAAGGCGCTGTTCACAACAAAACTTGCATTGCTGATTTTTAGTGTGTAATTATGCAAGTTTTTTATATAAGAAAATATTCTTTACAAATCATATATTAGGTAATAAAATTAAAAGTACGTTAAAAATTCACAAAATGTTAATATTGGAATATGAATTTTAAAATGACTGAAATATTCATGAATAGTATAGCATGATTCTATTAAGAAGGAAGTATAATAATAAAAATTTTTTGACACAAAATAATACTGTAATATAAAAACAAGTTTACAGTTTACAGTTTACAGTTTACGGAAAGAAAAAATAGAGAAGTTTACAGTCTACGAAAAGAAAAAATAGAGAAGTTTACAGTTTACAGTTTACGAGAAGAAAACAACGAAAGAAGTTTACAGTTTAAAAGAAGGAAAGAATTTAGGGATTTAGAGATTAAAGAATTAAAAAATAAAAGAATTAAAGAGTAAAAGAATTTAAGAATTTAGGAATTTAAGAATTTAAGAATTTAGGAATTTTAGAATTTAAGAATAAGAATAGATAATATATATTTAAAATAAAAGAAGGAGGAATGTATGGGTGAGTAAGATTGCTTTGATAGCTGATACTACGGCGGATTTAACGGAAGAAGTTATAAAAAAATATAATGTAAAAGTACTGCCTTTTAGAATAATTTTCAAAGATGGAGAATACAAGGATAGAGTAGATATTACACCTGAGCAGGTTTATGAGAGGCTTGCAGAGGAGATGCCATCTTCATCTCTTCCAGCAATGCAGGATATGCATGAGATGTTTAATAAATTAGAAGAAGAAGGATATACTCATGCAATTGCCATAACATTATCATCTGGGTTATCAGGAATTTCAAATGCTGTAAAGCTGGCAAGTGAAAGTCATGAGAATATAACTACTTATGTATGTGATTCTAAAGCAATTTCTTGGGCAGAAGGGCTTCTTGTAGAGGAATGCGGAAAGATGATAGAAGCGGGAAAAACCTTCGAAGAAATAGTTAACATTATGCCTTCTGTGGTGAAAAGAGCTCATGTGTTTTTCGTAGTTAATACTCTTGAATATTTAAAAAAGGGTGGAAGAATAGGAAGAGTTTCAGGCACTATAGGAGAAATTTTAAATATTAAACCTATAATAGGTATAGGAGAAGACGGAAAGTATTTTACCTATGATAAGGTGAGAGGAAGAAAACAATCTCTCAGCAAACTTATAAACATATTTAAAGAAGTTACTCAGGGTAAGAAATGTAATGTATATGTAATGCACGGTAATGGATACAAGGATGCCCAAGGGGTATATGAAGAACTAAAGAAGCTTGAAAGTGTAGAATCTATACAATTTGGAGGATCAATAAGCCCAGTCTCCGGAATGCACAGCGGACCAGGGTTGGTGGGAATTGCATACTTAGAAAAAGAAGTTTAGAGTTTACAGTTTACAGTTTAGAGTGAAAAATAGTAAAAGAATTTATTAGTTTATTAATAAATTCTTTTACTATTTTTGTTTAAGGCAAATTATTAGCAGCTTTTGTTGTTTTAATTATAGAATTAATAATTTTTATAATTTCTTTTACATCATTTAAGAAAGAATCACTAGTCATATCATCTAAAAAATCAGAACGTATAAGTAGAGAAAGCCAGTATTGAGTTTCACCAGCTTCCTTTAAAGCTATGTACAATTTAGCTATAAAATCTTTATGACTTTGAGCTTCTAGTGATTCTCGTATATTAGCGCCTATACTAGTACTAGAACGTAAATATTGTTTAGATATAATGAATTCTTTTTTTGTATAGGTTAAATATTTATAAAGAGTTACTGATTTTACAGCAAAATCTAAAGCTTTATTATATATAATACTATTTTGGGTATTTCCCATAGAGTTACCTCCGGATTAGTTTTATTAATATCTAAAGATTATGTACATAAATATTAAAGGCTATACGTATGTAATAAATTAAAATTAAATAACGGCTGCCTAACGGCAAATAATTAAAAAAGAGTAGAAAATCAAACAAATATTTCTACTCTTTTTGTAAACTGTTAACTAATCTTTTTCTAAACTGTAAACTATAAATTAATCTTTTCGTAAACTGTAAACTGTCAACTGTAAACTATTAATGCCCCTCTAGTGTTGCGTTGATTTCTCCCCCTATAAGTAAAATTACAGAGCTTAAAAAAAGCCATATCATCAAAACAATAACTGCACCTATACTTCCGTAGGTTCTTGAGTAGTTATTGAAATTATCCACGTAAAAAGCAAAGCCCATGGAAGAAAGCACCCAGCACACAGTGGCAAAGGAAGCTCCAGGGAGTACCTCTTTGAAGGTTAAATTTCTAGTAGGAGTAAGTCTGTAAATAATAGCAAATATCAGAATCATAGATACAAAGGTAAGAAAATACCTTAAAAATAACCAGAAAAAATTGAAATTAAAAGGTAGATTAAACCGTTTTGTTAGAGCAAATCCAATTAAATTTCCAAGTACTAAAAGAAATAAAGAAAAAATAATCATAAGAGCAAAAACAAAGGTACATAAAATTGATATAAGGCGTATCTTCCAAAATGGACGTTCTTCATCATCCTCATATGCCTTATTAAGCCCTTTAATAACAGCATAAAATCCATTTGAGGCTACCCATATGGTAATGATTAAACTGAAGGATAGTAAATCACTTTTTTGAGTATCAAAAATCTCTACTATGGTAGTCTGAATTAGTTCATAAGCATTTCTAGGAAGTATGGTTTTCAGACTAAATAGGACATCACCACTACTTATAGAACTAAAACCTATTATAGTCATTAAAAAGATTAAAAAAGGAAAGAGGGATAAAAGCAAACTGTAGGCAAGCTGAGAGCCTAAGGCGAAAATATCATCCTCTTTTAACTTGTTCATTAATCTTATTAGTAGGTACTTACTATTTCTCTTTTCCAATTCTATAACCTCTCAATCACATTTTTCAGTAACAAAATATCTACTAAATATATTTTGTTAATTATAGTACTAATATTCAAGGTAAAGGAATTTTATAATTGAAGAATAAATTTTAAAGTTTTTATGAAATTTATAGAAATAATACGTATGTATATTAGGGTGTTTAAAAATAAGAAATAATAACGGGGAAACAGTAAATAGTGACAAGGTACTAGGAATACTGATAAGTAGTTTTAAGAAAAGAATATATGAGAATTAAACGATTGGTAAATATTACTAGTAAAATAGGTGTAAAGTAGAGGAGTTTAATTTCGATTAAATGAATATAAGCAATTAAGAATAAAATCATAAAAAATGTAATAAGAATATTTACGATTATAGAACCTAAAATAACGGGGGTTAAATTCAAAAATATAAAAACATTATCTCAAAAGTATTGCATTTTATGGTATTATAGGATAAAATCATAACGATATGGTTAAAATTATGAAAAAAATATAGAACATAATGGTAAATATATTTCGAATGTTAACAATTTCCATAAATAAAATATGTATTGTATGTTGATATATGGTATAAAAACCTATATAATTAATTATATGATAAAGTTACCAATATATCTAAATAATTATTAAATTGTGAAATATATGTTAATAAATTAAGCTTTTACAAAGAAAAAGAAGGAAATTCTTCTGAATTGTAGAATATTGAAGTAATATGTATTAATTCTAAAAAGGTAATAATACGGGAATGTAACTTCACAGTAGTTATTTTTCCCCATTTTACATAAATTATTCAACAAAAAGTTAATAATTTAAAAAATATAAAATTTAATCAAAAATGGGAGGGAACTAAAGTGGTTAAAAAGAAAATTAGCATGCTTTTAGCAGCAGTATTAGTAGCTTCAGGTGTAGCGGTAGCAACTCCTGCTAAAGCAGAAACACAAGTAGCAATAACTTATTCAGCACCAGCTCAAACAATGGTTGAAACAAATGACAAGATGGAATTTGTTCTTCAATCAAATACTGGAGATGCTGTTGAGTACAAGGTTTGGGCTCAAAATCTTGAAACAAAAGAATGGGTTGAGTTAACTGACGGATATCAAATGTCTGAAGTAGGAACAAATCCTTTCCAACCTGAAACAGTAAAAGAATTACCAGAAGGTAAATACAAAGCTTCTATCTGGGTAAGAAAAGTAGGTTCAGAAGCTAAATATGACAGCTTCTTAGTTAAAAATTTCTCAGTTAAAGCTGAAGGATATTTTGCTGATAGAGCAAACATGGACGCTCTTGGACTTAAAGATACTTATAAAGTAGGCGAAAGTGTTACTATTACAGGAGCAGATGAATATAAATTACACATCTTTGATCCATCAGTACCAGTAAGAGCTGAAGGATGGACAATAGATGCTGATTATGAATCAGCAGAAGATACAGCTGATGATTATAAATTCACAAAACCAGGAACATACTTAGTAGATGTTTGGGGTAAAAAAGCTGGCACAACAAACAAACAAGGATATCAAGGTTGGACTCTTAAAGTTGTAACTGTAACTGAAGATGAACAAGGTGAAGTTGTACCAACAGTAGAAGTAAGTGCTGGATTAGATAGCTTCAGCAGAACAGTTAAAGTAACTTTAAATGTTGAAGATCCAGAAAACTACAAAGTAACTTACACTGATGGAACAGAATTAAAATACTATGAAGCAAACAAATGCTTTAAAGCTGTAATTTATTCAACAGATGAAGCAGCTTTAGGAAATGCTGAAAACTTTGATGTTGTTTGCACAAATGTTGAAGCACCAGAAGCAACAGTAGAAGTAAGTGCTGGATTAGATAGCTTCAGCAGAACAGTTAAAGTAACTTTAGATGCTGAAGATGCAGAAAATTACAAAGTAACTTACACTGATGGAACAGAATTAAAATACTATGCAGCAAACAAATGCTTCAAAGCTGTAATCTACTCAACAGATGAAACAGCTTTAGGAAATGCTGACAACTTTACAGTATCAGTAAAATAATTAATTCTAGTAACTTAAGTAACAAAATATAGTAAAAATATATTTTAAGATAAATATTTTTAAATTTTGAGGGGGTAAACAAATCATGGCTAAACAAAATAAAGTTGTTAATGTTCTTTCAAAAACAGCATTAGCAGGAATGGTAGCATCAGCTATGCTAACATCTCAAGCTTTCGCAGCTGTAGATGCTTACACAGTAAAAGTTGGAGACGACGTATTCAAATACGATAAAGCTGACTTAATAGCATCTTTCTTAGATAATTCAGAAGGATTAGATGCTCCTTTATATGAAGATTTCACAGCTAAAGTATCTGAAGGAAAAGGCGTTTACGCTTTCCACGATGATAAAAACGGATATGTAGATTTCGCATCAGTATCAAATGCTTTCTTAAATGCTGAAGAAGGAACTTTCAACTTAAATGCTTTCACTGAATCAGAAGAAGCAGAAGTTGTAACTGTTCCAACAGTTAAAAAAGTAACTGTTGTTGGTGGAGAAATTAAAGTAGAAACTGAAGAAGAAGTAGCTGGTGATTTGAAAGTTGAATCAGTAAGTGCTATTACCAAAACAACAGTAACAGTAACATTACCAACCGGAACGGATGTTACTGAAGCTGAAGATTTAAGTAACTATAGCGTAAAAGTAGGACAAACTGTTGTTGAAGCAACAAAAGTAACATACACTGCTGAAACAAGAAAAGCTGTATTAAGCGTTGATTTAGATAAAAAAGAAGGTACACTTTCTGTAAACGGAACTGAAAAGGACTTCGACTTCAAAGCACCTGCAATCGCATCTATCACACCTGTGTCAAGTAAAGTTTTCGACATCACATTCTCAGAAGATATAAATGCTGGTTTAGCTCAAATAAAATCTAACTATGCAATGGTTGAAACTGGTACTGCTAACACTTTAACTGGAAATATTTCACAAGTAGAAGTAACTGCTAAAAATAAAGTAAGAGTTACTATGTCTCAAGCTTTAACAAAAGACAAGAGTTACACAGTAACAGCTTCAGGAATGCAAGACGTTTCTGCTAACAAGAACTCTATGACAGAATCATCTTCAATGTCATTCAATGCAATAAAAGATGAAACTAAACCAACTCTAGTTTCTGCAGTTGCTGTTGATGCTAACAAAGTAGAATTAACAATGAGCGAAGAAATGAAATCTACTGGACTTGCAGGTGTAACTGCTACACTTAAGAAAGTTAATGCAGATGGAACATTAGGAAATGCTATCGTTAACTCAGTAGCAAGTGATTCAAAAGACGTTTCTAAATTAGTTCTTACTGTAACAAACGCTGTAGATTACCTTGAAAATGGAGCAAACTATCAAGTTGAATTAACTGGTGGTTCAGATATAGAAGGAAATGTAATTGCTGATAATCAAAAAGTAAATTTTGTAGGAAAAGCTGACAATGTAGCACCTACAGTATTATCTTCTGCATATGCTGATGGAAAATTAACTATAACATTCAGTGAAGCAGTAAATGCAGCTGAATTAGTAGAAACTGATAACTATGCAGTATTCGAAACTGCTACAGGAATTACTGAAACAGTTTCAGCAGTAGTAGAAAATGAAGATGCAGATCATACTCAAGCTATTCTTTCATTCACTGGATTAGAAGCTGGAAAAGAATACTCAGTTAGAATGGTTGGTGGATTAGCTGATGGATTAAAAGATGCTTCTATAACACCAAATGCATTAGCAAACAATACAATAGTTAAATTCACAGTTCCAACTGTTGTTACAGAAGTTAAATTATCAGGAGCTGCTCAACCTGGAACACCAGATGGAAAATCAGTAGAACTTACTTTCAATACATCACTTGTAAAAGCTGAAGCTGAAAATGTGGCTAACTACAAAATAGTTGATGCTTCAGATGAAACTAAGACTTTAGCAGTAACTAAAGCTGTATATGATGCTTCTACTAATAAGGTTACATTAACTACTGGAGCACAAGTAGACGGAACTGCTAACTACAAAGTTATAATTTCTAACTTTACTAATATAAGCACAAAAGACACTGATCTTTCTGCAACATTCAACGGAGTAGATATGACTAAACCAGTTATGACTGGAATAGAAACTCTAGGATTAAATACAATAGATTTAGTATTCATCGAAGATATGGCTGCAGACCAATCTGCAGGAGTTACAGTTTCTGTAGTTGAAAAAGGAACTGCTAACACTGTTGCTGCACAAGCTTTAACTGCTTCTGCTGGACATGACAACAAAGTTAGAGTTACATTCGCTAATGGAGCTTTAACTGCTGGAAAAACTTACACATTAACTGTAACTGGAGCTAAAGATGCATCAGCAGCAACTAATGGAAGTGATGCTAATACATTAGATTTCGTAGCTGCAGCTGACACTACTGCACCATCAATAATCAATGCTGTTTCTACAAATGCAGCTACAATTGAATTAACATTCAACGAAGAAATCGCAGGAAACGGAACATTATCAGCTGCTAACTTCGAATTAAAGAAGGGAACTACAGCAGTTAATTTCGGAGCTGGAACAACATTTATTGTATCAACTGACAAGAAAAAATTAACTATTGTTAATGGTGGAGATACACCAGCAGCAATACTTGAAAACGGAACAGCATACACAATCAAGGTTGTTAAAGACAATGCTAATTATGTAAGCGACGTTGCTGGAAATGCAATAACAGATGCTAGCTACTCATTCACAGGAGTAAAAGATACTACTAAACCTCAACTAGCAAGTGCTGCTATGAAAGCAGACAGTGATACTCAAGTTGTATTAACATTCAGCGAAAAACTTAACGCTGCTGTTAATAAATTAGACTTCACAGTAACTGAAGCTAGCACTGGATTACCAGTAACTGTATCAGCTGCTGCAGTAGGTGCAGGAGATAAAGCTAACGAAGTTACATTAACATTAGCTTCATCAACAAAAGTTGGAACTCAATACAGAGCATATGTAAACAACACAAACAGTTCTGTTAAAGACCTTGCTGTTTCTCCAAACCTAGTTGACACAGCTCACTCAGTAGCATTATTCAACGGTACAGATAAAACTGCTCCAACAGTTACTTCAAAAGTATTAAAAGATGCTAAAACTGTAGCAATATCTTTCAGTGAAAAAATAGATGCAAACTCTGTAGCTAAAACAGACTTTGCTGTAACAGGAAACACTGTAACTGCAGCAGTAGTTAGTGATGATAGACAAACTATAACATTAACTCTTGGCACAGCAGTTGCTACTGATGCAACTAGCATGACTATAGGATATGCTCAAGACCAAGCTGTAACAGACGATGCTGGAAACAAAGCTACAATAGCTATCGACACTTTAACAGATGAAGCTGCTCCAACACTTGTTAGTGCAGTTAAAACAGATGGAACTACAATAACATTAACATTCAGCGAAAATGTTGCAGCTATAGATATGGACGAAGTTGACCAAGCTGTAAGAAATGCAGTTGTAACTGTTAATGGATACACAGTAACAGACATTCAAGCTGCTGCAGATCAAAAAACAGTTGTATTAACAGTAAGCGAAGATATGGAAGCTGCTCTTCCAACAATAACTCTTGTTAGCGGACAAACTGCTATAAAAGATGCAGTAGAAAATGTTTATGCTGCTGGAGATATAATAGTACCAACAATAGCAGAATAATAATTTGAACGGATAAATAGACCATCTCTGGAAAAGACATATCAAAACTAAATCTTATTTAAAAAATCATATCAATATTGCTTGACACATCAAAATATTAGGAGTAACTGCACTGGGCAGTTGCTCCTACATTTTTTTAAGTTGAAGAATATAATTTGTATTTTTATAAAATACTAACTTATAATAAGCTAGGAGGCATATAAATGAGGAAAAAGAGAAATTTGATATTAATTTTATGCTTATCTATAGTTACCTTTATATTGAGCTCCTGTGGAGTAAAATCAGAACATAAAGGCACAGCACTAGAACCTGTAGATAAACTTGTGAGAGTTCTATATTTTAATGAAGGAAAATATAAGGATTACAAAGAAATGTTTACTAAACCTGAAAATGCTTTCACAGAAGAACAGTTCAATGAGTTCAGAAAAAATCCTGATAAAAGTTCATTCAAATATGGAGCAGCTTCACCAGAGGAAGTAATAAAGCACATGAAGGCAGGAATAGAAAGCAGCAATCTAGTTACAGTATATTACCTAGAAGACCCTGTGAAAACTAAAGAAACTGATGCAGCTATGCAGTGGAAGGTAGAAAACAAGGATGGTAAATGGCTTCTTAAAAATGACTAGGAGAATAGTTACTAAATAATTTAGAGCCTTATGTTTTAATTGTAAAAACATAAGGCTTTCCTATATATTTTAATGGTTTTTTAATAATATTATTAAGTAGTAAACTTTACATGATTGGTTTTTTCAGCTAGTTATATTACCTAACTATATTTCTACAGTATAAATATCTTTTTTTCCCACAACAATAATTAATACTTTTTTTAAGTCTTCGGTGCCAAGTTGTTCTCTAACCAATTTACTTTCTGCATAAGCTTTAAGCTGCTTTAATCCTTATTGTCATGTAGTCGCATTTCATTTACTGCTATTCGTATATTTTGAATTTGAATATTATAGTCTATATTTATTTTTTGAAAATACTGCTCCCAATAAATTGTTTTTATAACGTAGTTAGGTACTTTAAGTACGGTTCCAAGCGGTCCTTGCCCTTTAATAGTAAGCATACCAAGATAAAATAATAGGGATTTAAAATTTTCTTTTATACTATACATAGTATGAATATTAAATCTATCTACTAACATAGTAGAGGTTTCCCCTGTAGTCATTATTTCCTCTAGTGCTTCTCTATCATTAAAGTTATAAGCTAATTGATTAACCTTGCCATAATCTGTTTTTACATTGTTATCTATCATCTCTTTTGGATAACGATTATAGGCTAAGTAATTATCTAGAAAATACATTGACATATCTGGGTTGAAAACTGAGTTGCTATTTTCATTAAATTTATATCCATCATAGTAAATAGTCATATCCGTACAGATTTTTTCTCTAAGCTCTGAATCTTTTATACTAACTTCATCCATTATCCAAGATAATTCTTCTCTTGTAAATCCCATCATAGCATTAAGATTTTCATCTAAAGTATAGTTTCTAGTTATATTAAAGCCACTAGTTAAATCATCTAACATTATAGGACTTACTCCAGTCATAAATATTCTATTAAAATTATCAGAGGTTGCATCTTTTAAAGCTTTATAAAAGACTTTAACAAAACCTTCACCATGCAGTATACTTTCATAAGTATTTTGTTTTCCTCCTGTAATTAATTCATTAGCAAAATTATCATATTCATCTATTAAAACAAATACCTGTTTATTTATTTTACTAGCTAAAAGAGAGATATATTGTACTATTACTTCAGCACTATTTATATGTTTTGGAATAATATTATCTTCTAATAAATTTGAATATTGGTTTATAAATTTTGTCGCAGAAACAATAACTTTAGAATTAAAACTTTTTCTAAGTTCTTCTTCTCCATGCCCTGCATCAACTCCAGCAAAGCTTATTTTCCAAACTAGAAATTTATTTCTATCTTCTGTAGGATTTTTACCTATATATAAATCGTCAAATAACTCTTCAAATTTACCTTCTTTATTTATATCATAGTAATTTTCAAGCATTGATATAAATAAACTTTTACCAAACCTTCTAGGTCGTATAAAAAATTGATAAGGGGCATATCTATCTAGTAATTCTATATAAGATGTTTTATCTACATAAAGATAATTTTTTTCTCTTAAAACTTCAAAATTAGAGATTCCATAGGGTATTCTCTTCATATTGAATGCACACTCCTAACTTTAACTTTTATATTATTTTACCATGTATGAGTAGAATAATATACTTTCAATTCAGGATTCTATTGAGTAATTGTTGCCTTAAATTTTTAAATTAAACAATGTTTTCTGGAAGACCAATGTTTGATCCTAAGGACATCATAACAAAGAGAACGTAGATAGATTTGTATTTACACAAATCTATCTACGTTCTCCTAATTTTAAGTAGTAAACTTTACAATAATTGATTTTTTTAATCTTTTCCCATCTTTTCCTTTAACTCTATTTGTAATAAATAACCTATAAACTTTACCTGTTTCATAACTATCAATAGGTTTAAGTATTATTTGATTTTGATTTGAAGAACTAACAGTAGTCTCAGTTTCAATTATATTATTATCTTCATCAAGTATAAATACACTTGCAGGGTTTATGCTTGATGGATCTATCTGACCCTTGAAATTTACTTTCCAATCTTTTTTTACATTTACATTAGTTAGTTCTTTAAGTATATTATAATTGTCATCTTTTATATTTTTATAATTAACAACTTCCTTTTCTACCTTAGAATTATCTTGTATAGAATTATCTTGTAAAACTTTTAATTGGTTTGTAAAAAAGAATATAAAATTTTGATCATCATCTTGAAATCCAAATTTCATTGTCATTTCTTTTAAATTCAGCATTTCATTAAAAGTATTGTTATTTACACTAATTTTTAAAATATTATGTCCTTTTTTTATTGCACCATACTCTAATTTTTCTATCTTATCTCCATTTGGAGGATTGAAAAAGCTATAATCGTAATCCTTTGGACTATCATAGTCTATAGTAAATTCTACATTAGTATCTACTCTTTCTGCCTTTAAATTATTTACTTTAAAGCCTTTTCCTGAATAGTTTGTACCAAAATCTATATTACCATCAAAAGTTTCTTCTTCATCAGGTATACTTAAATCTTGTAGGGGTTTTAACTGCTCTGTTTTGAAAAATATAAAATTACTATCACTGCTATCAAATCCAAATTTCATCGTCATTTCTTTTGAAGTTAACAGCTGATTAAATTTTTTATTACTTAATGCTATTTTAAATATGTTTTTTCCAGCCTTTATAGCATTAGGCTTTATCTCCTTTATCTTATCACCATTTGGAGGATTGAAAAAACTATAATCGTAATCCTTTGGACTGTCATAGTCTATAGTAAATTCTACATTAGTACCTACTCTTTCTGCCTTTAAATTATTTACTTTAAAGCCTTTTCCTGAATAGTTTGTACCAAAATCTATGTTACCATCAAAAGTCTCTTCTTCATCAGGTATACTTAAATCTTGTAGAGATTTTAACTGTTCTGTTTGGAAAAATATAAAATTACTATCACTGCTATCAAATCCAAATTGCATTGTCATTTCTTTTGAATTTAACAGCTGATTAAATTTTTTATTACTTAATGCTATTTTAAATATGTTTCTTCCAGACTTTATAGCATCATGCTTTATCTCCATTATCTTATCACCATTTGGAGGATTGAAAAAGCTATAATCGTAATCCTCTGGACTGTCATAGTCTATAGTAAATTCTACATTAATACCTACTCTTTCTGCCTTTAAATTATTTACTTTAAAGCCTTTTCCTGAATAGTTTGTACCAAAATTTATGTTACCATCAAAAGTTTCTTCTTCATCAGGTATACTTAAATCTTGCAGAGGTTTTAACTGCTCTGTTTGGAAAAATATAAAATTACTATCGCTGCTATCAAATCCAAATTTCATTGTCATTTCTTTTGAAGTTAACAGCTGATTAAATTTTTTATTACTTAATGCTATTTTAAATATGTTTCCTCCAGCCTTTATAGCATTAGGCTTTATCTCCATTATCTTATCTCCATTTGGAGGATTGAAAAAACTATAATCGTAATCTTTTGGACTGTCATAGTCTATAGTAAATTCTACATTAGTACCTACTCTTTCTGCCTTTAAATTATTTACTTTAAAGCCTTTTCCTGAATAGTTTGTACCAAAAT
>JAVBWC010000061.1:0-99898 GCA_036677675.1 Clostridiaceae bacterium
GTCAAAGTTTTAGTGCCTATTTTTATAGTATTAAATGTATTAAAATATCCTAGTAAGGCTAAAAATTATGCTTTACTAGGATTAATTTATTTCATATCTTTAATTTTCATATTTTGGGGAATTTTATTAGACCAAGGCATAAGATTCTCTAAGCTTTCGCTGTCAGATATCTCTATATTTGATAGATTATCAAATAGATAAACTAAGTACCTTTCCACAACAAGTTTATTAGCTTTGGCGGTTTCAACAATGCTATAAATATTAGCACTACAGGCTGCGCCTTTAGCAGTATTGGCGAAAAGGAAATTCTTACGCCCTATAACAAAAGGTTTGATTGCTCTTTCAGCAGCATTATTGTCCACTTCTAACGAACCATCTAATAGCACATTTTTTAATCCTGGTAAATGCTTTTTAGCATAATCAAGTGCCTTACCTAATGGACTTCTTGGAAGAGCATCTTTAATTTCTCTTTCAACATAGTCAATAAAGTTAGCTATAAGCGGAGCTAGTTTCTCAGCTCTTATTTTAAATCTAATATCATAATAATTTTCATCACTTGAATAAGATTCTCTAAGCTCTTTTTCAAGTTTATAAATTTGCTCACAATAATTAAACCCTACTGCTCCTCTAGAATTTTTTAGGGCTTCTTCATTTAAATCAACTATTATATTATAGAAGTATCTTCTTATGTGAGCTAAGCAATATACCCGCGTAGCGTTGCTAATAGGGTTATACCCATTATAACCATCAGTTTGGAGAAATCCTTTGAAATCTTCTAAAAAATTTTTAGGGCAAGAGCTAGACCTAGTGCTCTGATAGTCATATAAAATTACTGGCCTTGAATTAGTATTGCTCATATATAACCACATATATTTTTTGGATTTAGAATCCTTACCATTATCATTAATTACTTTTAGAGTAGTTTCATCAGCATTAATGTAATTTCTATTAAGTAATTCTTTTTTCATATGATTACATATTGGTTCTAAAGCTTCCGCTGCAGACATAGTCCAGTTGCAGAGAGTTTGCCTTGAAAGAGTAGCCCCCATCATATCGAAGTAAGTTTCTTGTCTATAAAGTGGCATAGCATGTTGATATTTAAGTATGAGTGTATGAGCAATTAATTCATTGGAAGCCATACTATTATGAAAAATAGTTTGTGGAGCTTTCGCTGAAACTATATTACTTTCACCTGTTTCTTTTTCACAAGATTTACAAGCGTAGCTATAGATTATATGTTCTTCAACTACTAGCTTCGCTGGAACATATTTTATTATTTCCTTTTTAGATTTAACTCCAATTTCAACTAACTCCTCACCACATTCTTTGCAGTTAAGATTATCTCCATCAAGTTTATGTTCTATAATAACTCTTTCTAAATTTGCTAAATTATCTTTTTTTCCTGTATATGTATTTTTCTTAGCTCTTTTATATGTAATTTCCTCTAAAGTAGGTTCTTCTACCTTTGAATCACTATGTTTTTCAGCTTCGTTAAAAAGAGATAATTGGTTCACATCTACTTGTTCACTAGATGCTCCAAATATTTTTCTATTTTTATTTGAAATAATACCTTTTAAAAATTCTAACTCATTTTTAAGTTTTTGTATTTCTTCATCTTTTGAACTTAATTCTTTGTCTTTTTCATTAATTTCATTTTCCATCTTTTCAACTTTCTCAATTAATGATTTTGTTGTTTCATCAAGTTCATTTGTTAAAATTTCGTGATTCATAATTACCTCGTTAGTATATATTTAATACATTAATTATACCACGAAACCCCTTGAAATTAAAGGCTTTTCAAGGGGTTATAATAATTTGTTTTAGAAACAATTACTTTGTTTTATAGGTTTAAATTTAGACTTTGTTCTTACTTCATAGCCTTTTAAAAGCCAGCCTAATTCTTCAATATTTACCTTTAAAGCTTCTTTTGTAGTAGCAGGCCATTTGAAGCGGTTAGCTTCTAAACGGTGATAATATAGCCAAAATCCTTCATCGAAATGAAGAATTTTTAATTTATCCATTTGTTTGTTACAAAAAACAAATAATGCTTTATCAAAAGGATTTAGCTTAAATTGATTCTCCACTATCATAACTAATCCATCAATACTTTTTCTTAAATCCGTATATCCGCAGGCAAGGTAGACTTTTTCTACCTTATCTATATTTAACATTTGGCAGCTAACTCCTTAATTATTGATGTAATCAGAGTAGCTTCGCTAACAGGAATAGTTATAGTAGCATTACCTACGGTAAATTTAACTTCTTTTGAAGGATCAATATTTTCTTTTATATTATCTTGTTTAGTTAATGAAAGGGTATGAAAAACTGGTGTAGAATTTTCTTTCTCTAACCTTCTTTTATGATAATAAAACTGACTTTTGGTAAGCTTATTTTCTATACAAAAATCTTTTACAGTTACTGTCCCTTTATGTGAATCAAATTTATTAATATACTCTTCCCAAGTGGCATTATCTAATTTTCTAGACATAATTGTCCTCCCATCAATAATCTTTTTTCTTGATTTTATCAATTGGGGGGAATATTATCTAGGTACTTAATTTTTTACGCTTACAAAGCAAAGTTATGAATCCTACGGGTTGCTTTGAAGCGAATGCTTTTAAATCAGATACCTGTTCAAAAAAATTAAGTTGTTTATTTTTATTAAGACAAAACATGTTTGTTCTCCTCCTCTGTGGTGTTTGGTTTTATGTGGTGTAATTCTATTATGTCGCAGTGGAGGAAAATATAAAAGCCTAACGGCTTAAAAGTTAGGTAAATCAATGCTTGTGAAATTCTGCAAGCGACTAAATATATCTAGGTTAAAGAGGTTTTTTTATGGCACGTAAATCAATGATTGAAAAGTGGAAGAGAGAACCAAAGTTTTCTTCTAGAACATATACTAGATGCAGAATATGCGGAAGACCCCATGCAGTTGTTAAAAAATTTGTATTATTTGTATTATCAGTAGAATTCCATACTTTTCTGCTAAAAAGTGCACACCCCAATCTAAAAATGCACACCCCTTACTTCAAAATTCGTAGGGGTGTGCATTTATTCCATTAAACTTCCATATTATAAGCACCAAAACTCGTTTTTACCTGCTTCAAAATCTTCAAAAAACAGCGAAAGCCTTTGAAATCAAAGGCTTTGCATTGTATCAATATTATAGTTTATGTATGGTGGAGGCGAGGGGACATGTTATTCTATTATTTCTAATAGCACTGACTATATCTTTGACTTAATACTTTAAGCCACTTGGCGTATTATAGAAGTTATATTATAGTTAGAAACTTCTATCCTAGTACTCCATATCTTTAAGATTTAGGAGCCTATAAGTCGATACAAGGCTGTTGAATTTCTTCACATACCTCTCGGTATTACCGTCATCTTATATGTTACGGCTTCACCGATAAAGCCAAGTTTTCACTTATGAATCACTTCATAAGGCGACTCTAATTGAATCGAACCCCTGTCCGAAAGTAGTTCCACCACGGCATCTCCGAGCGCAGTCAGTAATTTAACATTCCCTCCATGAGACTCCTACTGACAGGATTCTCACTTTAGTAGCTTCATAAATTCCGTTCCATCCTCAAAGCTTTGGATGGCTCGGTTCCCCACTAGTCGGCGCCCTATCCCAAGTCGTGGGACTCTTAGGTAGAACGAGCAGCTACTAGGCTGCTAATGCAAAATTGTCTTCTGCGTTTACATTTAGTTCCCAGTTTTTTAACGCGGGTCCAGGAAACCCTCGGCTCGCTTCCGCAGCTCAACATACCCCCGTCGAAAGCCATATACGCCCCCATGTATATTAGTTAACAGTTTACAGTTGGCAGTCTACAGTTGTTATTAAAACTCTGCTCTTACCAATTGAATTAACTGTATATAACTTAAATTAATAAATTACATGGAATGTATTAGCATCAACATTAATATATCATGTCGTAAGCTCTCCACTATTTAATTTTCATTATCTACACTTTATTGTTCCTTTGTGTATAATCAATTCTACTACACATAATCTCTTTTGTAAAGTGACATATTTAGTATCTACTTCTTTCTTTTAACTGTCTATCTATATCTCTTTTTGCAGCTTTTTCAGCTATGGCATGCCTCTTATCATAATTTTGTTTACCTTTTGCCACGCCTAATGCAACCTTAACTCTACCTTTTTTTAAGTATAGTGATAGTGGAATTAAAGTATATCCTTTTTGAGCTGTATAACCTAATAAAACATCTATTTCTTTTTTATGAAGAAGTAATTTTCTATTTCTTAAAGGATCTTTATTAAATATGTTTCCTTGTTCATAAGGACTTACATGCATATTATATACAAATACCTCTCCATTTTTAACTTGAGCATAGCTATCTTTTAAATTAGCTTTTCCTGCTCTTATAGATTTAACTTCTGTTCCTACAAGGGCTATACCTGCTTCAAAAACTTCCTCTATAAAATAATCATGCCTAGCTTTTCTATTTTGTGCAAGAGTATTATCACCATTTTTACTTTTACTCATATAAACACCTACTTTATTATACTCAATTTTAGTACTATATTATACATTATTAACATAATTAAGTCAATTCTATGAAAATTAGGGGTTTGCAACCCCTAATTTCTAGATTTACTTAATTTACTGAAAAGGTCTTCTGATGCTTTTTTAGTATCCTCATAACCTAAAATAGCAGATATAACAGAAATTCCATTTACTCCTGTCTTTATAACATCTTCAGTATTGTCTTTATTTATTCCTCCTATAGCTACAGAAGGTATTTTTATTTTGTTTATAATTTCTTTTAATCCTTCAAGTCCTATAGGTTCATCTATATCTTTTTTTGTTCCTGTGTAAAATATTGCTCCAATTCCTAAATAATCTGCTCCTGATTTTTCAGCTTCCAGTGCCTCTTCTAAGTTTCCTGCTGAAATTCCTATAATTTTCTCTTCTCCTAAAATTTTTCTTGCAACCTCAATAGACATATCACTCTGTCCTAAATGAACTCCAGCTGCATCAATAGCCAAAGCTATATCTAGCCTATCATTTATTATTAATGGAATATTATATTTATCCGTTACCTCTTTTACTTCTTTAGCAATATTGTAAAATTCTCTTGTAGAGGCATCTTTTTCTCTGATTTGCACAATAGTTACTCCACCCTTTATTGCTTCCTCTACGCACTCCTTTAAGCACCTATCCTTTATTATATCTCTATCTGTAATTAAATATAAGCTGTAATCTATATTCATTATGTTTCTCCTTCTTTCTTTTTATATTGGCTACTAGTAACTGGCTACTGGTTACTGCTTTTATAAAATTCCTGCTTTGTTATACAAATCAACAAAATGTCCAACTGGACCAACTCCCTTTCCTATAGAAAAAGAATTTTCTATTGCTTTACTTATATATTCTTTTGAAAGCTTTACAGCTTCTTCTACCCTGTACCCCCTTGCAATATAGCTTGCAATAGCAGAAGATAAGGTGCATCCTGTTCCATGAGTATTTTTAGTGTATATTCTATCTCCATCAATAGTTAAAAATTTTCCATTATAATATAAAACATCTTTTGCATCATTACATCTGTGCCCACCTTTAACTAACACATATTTAGGTTTATATTCTAAAATTTTCAATGCAGCTTTTTTCATATCATCCTCAGAAGATATTTTCATACCTGTAAGTTCTTCCGCTTCCGGAATATTAGGAGTTACTATATCCACTATAGATATTAATTTTTTAAGTTCATCTATTGCCTCAGGCTTTAAAAGATAGTAACCACTTTTTGATATCATAACTGTATCTAATACAATATTTTTAATTTTATACTCTATTAACATTTCTCTTATAGTTCTTATAATTTCAGAATTAGAAACCATACCAATTTTTACAGCATCAACCTGTATATCATCAAAAATTGCTCTTAGTTGTGCCTCTACAATTTCTTTTGTTACTTCCTGTACAGCCATTACCCCTTGAGTGTTTTGAGCTGTCACTGCTGTAATAACACTCATGGCATAAACCCCTAAGGCACTCATTGTTTTTATATCAGCTTGAATTCCAGCTCCACCACAGCTGTCAGATCCTGCAATAGTCAATACTTTCTTCATATATATCATCCACCTTCGTTCATTAAAATAAAGTTAACCTTAGTTCAGACGTAGTTTTTACTCTGTCTGAATTTTAGGTAAAATAAATCAAACCCCTCTACTCAAGAAGCGTAAAGGAGTTGTTTAATCACATCAACCCTACTGCTCCCTTCGCTAGTATTGACTAGATCAGGTTCAAAGGGTTAGAAAATTACTTTCTTCTCAGCTTTTTAAGCACCCCTGCAATAGATACATACTATATATTCAATTATAAAGTAAAGCTTATTTTAATTCAATTAAATCCATTAAATCTAATTTCTCCTTTTCAAAATGAAATTGTTTTTCATTAAAAAGTTTCAAGCAAACATCTACCACATCAGCATCATAAAAAGAACCTTTATTATTCCCTATTTCCTCCAACGCTAACTTTTCATCCAATGCTGGTCTGTATGGTCTATGAGAAGACATAGCTTCTACTACATCAGCTACAGCTATAATTTTTGCTTCTAGTAAAATCTCATTATCCATTAATCTATAAGGGTATCCAGATCCATTTATCCTTTCATGATGTTGAAGTACTATAGTATCAATTGGCCATGGAAATTTTATTTTATTTAATATATCATAACCTACTTGTGGGTGAGCCTTAATAATATCAAATTCTACTTTATTTAATTTACCTGGCTTACTAAGAAATTCAGAAGGAACATATATTTTACCAATATCATGGAGAATTCCTGCTATATAAATACTATTTAACTTTTCTTTAGGAAGACCTAGTTCTTTCCCTATGCTATATGCTAAATATCCAACACGCTGCTGATGATTAACAGTATATGGATCTCTTATATTCATTATCTGTAATACAACATTAATACTACTATCAAAACTTTTCTTTAAAAGCTCAATATTTTTATTAAGCTTTTCCTCTATAAGTTTTCGTTCTTCAATCTCCATTTTTAACTTTTCATTAATTTTTTTAACTTCTTCAGTTCTTTGTTTTACTTCCTTTTCTATCTTATCATAATTATTTAATAAATTTTCTTCTCTCCTTTTTAATTTAGTAATATCTGTACCTATAGATTGAAGTTCTGCAATTTCACCATTTTGACGAAAAAACGCAGTATCCGTCCATCTGTACCATCTTTCCTTGCCATTTGAGTCTATAACTCTATGCTCATATGTTGTAGAATTATTTTTAACACTAAAAGAAGCTAATTTTTCTAAAACCTTTCCATGGTCTTTTCGTGGAACTAATTTCAAAAATTTAGTTCCAATTAATTCATTATACTTTACATTAAAATAATCACAATAGGCTTTATTAACAAAAGTTAATGTAGTATCAGGTAAGAATCTACAAATTAAATTCTTTTGAGTTTCTACAATAGTACTATATTTCTTTTCGTCAATTTTTGATACTTCTTTATTATGTTTATTTTTAGTAATATCTTCTGCTTTACAAATAATGTACTTCACATTATTACTTTCATCTAACACAGGAATTTTAGTAATAGATAATAAGCGAGATTGTCCTTTACTGTTTTTAACCCACTCTTCAACTATAGTTTCTTTTTTTTCTTTAAAAGCTTTTATATTGCTTTCAATACAAATCTGCGCTTCTTTAGGATATAATATATCCCATATTTTTTTATTTTCTATACTCTTTTTATCTTTTCCTAAGAAATCTGCACAAGCTTTATTGACAAAACTATAGGTTTCTATATCATGTAATATCCACATTTGAATATTTATATTATCTAATAATTGAAAACTCATCTCTAATTTTAATTTATCAAATTTCATAATATAATATTTGCCCTTTCTTTTCTGGTTGCGTCTTACCCATTAACCTTTCGTCAATTTGCTGAATATTTATAAAAATTTTTCTATTATAATTCTTATTAATAATTATACACTTATTAACAATATATTTCTACATTTAAAGCTAATATGAAAAATATATAAATTGCACAACAACATTCCATTTATTTTTGAATTATGCAATTTCCCCATACATATGTTTATAAACCCAAAGTCCCTTAACCTTAAAAGAATAAGGTTAAGGGACTTTGGGATTCTCTTATATTATTAAATTTTCATCCAATCTTTAAAAACAGGTTGATATCCTATTGCTAATAAATCTTGTTTTACTTCTTCTACACTTCTAGGGTCTATTATTTCAAATTGTGGATCGCTTTCTTCTTCAGAAGTATGTCCACCTACTTCCGTAGTTACTCCTGCTGATATCTTATTAACACCTAATGGTATTAGATTATTTTTTAATTCAGCTTTTTCTCTTGTAGTCATTGTAATTCCTGCTCTTGGTAAAAACAATCTGCAAGCTAATATCATTTGAGTAATATTTTTATCACTTACCTCATGAACATCTGTAAATGTTCCTGCATGTCCTCTTATTCTTGGAAGAGCTACAGCTACATCAACATCAGAATATTTATCTTGAAGGTATTTAGCATGAAGTCCTACATTAAAAAATTCACGTCTCCAGTTATTTAATCCCAAAAGAGCACCCACACATACATTTCTCATTTTAGCTCTACAAGCTCTCTCCGGTGCATCCAATCTAAATTTATAATTCTTTTTAGGTCCTGCAAGATGAACTTTATCATATATTTCTTCGTCATATACTTCTTGATATATAGACATACTGTCCACTCCAGCTTCAACCACTTGCATATACTCCTCTTCTGTAAGAGAATATACTTCTATAGCTATAGAATCAAAATATTTCTTTAATAGCTTAACAGAATCAGCTATATAAGAAACTGGTGTTTCCTTTCTTGATGAACCTGTTAAAATAATAATATGTCTTAATCCTGTATTGTAAATCTTTTTAGCTTCTATCTCTATTTCTTCCATTGTGAGTTTTTTTCTAACTATATCATTATCATGATTAAATCCACAATAAACGCACTTATTTGTACAATAATTTCCTAAATACATTGGTGTATAAAGAAGTACAGCTTTCCCAAAATTCTTTAATGTAAGTTCATATGCTTTTTGAGCTATTTCTTCAAGATACATTTCAGCTTTTGGAGATAATAAAGCTAAAAAATCATATTCATCTAATTTACGACTATTTATTATTCTAAATATATCATCTTCAGTTATACTTTCAAAAAAACCTTCTAAATCAAAATTTTTATGCTTTAAATATTCTTCATAAAAACTCATTTTACACTTCACCTTCTTCATTTAAGAATCCAGTTAATGGAGAAGATGCACTAGCATATTTTCTTACTGCTCCTGTTTTTGCAACATAAGCCATTCTTCCTGCTTTTACTGCAAAATTAAAAGCTTCAGCCATTTTAACAGGATCTCCTGCAGTAGCTATTGCTGTATTTACTAAAACTGCTGCTGCTCCCATTTCCATGGCTTCTGCAGCTTCAGATGGTTTACCTATACCTGCATCTACAACTATAGGAAGTTTTATTTCATCAATTAAAATTTGAACCATTTCTTTAGTTCTTATACCTCTATTAGTCCCAATAGGAGCTCCTAAAGGCATAACTGCTGATGCACCAGCCTCTACTAATCTTTTAGCATCCATTAAATCTGGATTCATATAAGGTAAAACAACAAATCCTTCTTTAGCTAAAATTTCTGTAGCTTTAATAGTTTCTAGGTTGTCCGGAAGCAAATATTTATTATCTGATATAACCTCAATTTTAATCCAGTTTCCACAGCCACTAGCTTTTGCTAATCTTGCAATTCTAACTGCTTCTTCAGCATTTCTTGCTCCAGAGGTATTTGGAAGAAGAATTCTATCCTTAGGTACGTAATCTAGAAGATTTTCCTCTTTAGAAGTTATATCAACTCTTCTTAATGCCATAGTTACTACTTGTGATCCGGATTTTTCCATAACTTCTGTAAGCATCTTTTTATCTGGAAACTTACCCGTTCCAATAAACAATCTGTTTTTAAGTTCAACTTCACCAATTTTTAAATTTTCCATAATTCTCACTCCTATATATTTTTTTCTCCCATGATTAATCTTAAAACAGTATTAGCTTGATGATTAGCTGCAATAGCAACTCTTGGTGCCATCAATCCGCATCCTGGTTTAGCTTCATGAGTTTCATCCCCAATTAAATAAAAATTTTCATTAATTTTTTTAGTTATTATAGTATTATTTGAAAAATAACCAGCCATTCCAGAAGCAGCAACTATAATTTTATCCCTTTTTTTGCTCAAAATTACATTCACTAATACAGCTTTAGCCTGTGGGTTATCAAAAGCCTCAACTACAATATCCACATCTTTAAAAATACTTAAAGCATTTTTTTCTGTAACATATTCATTTTTAATCTCTACTTCTACAAAAGGATTTATTTCTGAAATAAGTTCCTTCATGGCATCTGTTTTATTCATTCCAAGATGCTTTATCAAATACTGTTGTCTATTTAAATTGCTGGGTTCAACTATATCAAAATCAACTAATACAAGTTTTCCTATACCTAATCTAGCAAGTGATACTGCTACATTTGACCCAAGTCCACCTAATCCTGCTATTCCTACACAAGCATTGTTTACCTTTTCATGAACCTTTGGAGTATGTCGTGCAACTAAAAGCTTCTCTAGTTCTTCTTTACTTGGAGTTTGTCCTTTTTTTATTAGAACCAGTTTATCATTCTCTTTTAAAACAAAATCTTCTTTGATCATAAACCCATTCAAAATAACAACATCTGCATCTTTCTTAAAAACATCTCTAACTTCATAAGCTGTGGTATTATCCTTTATGATTATATTGTTTTCATTTACAATTATATTCATTTAATCAGCCCCCACCTACAAAGCTTATGATCTCAATCTTATCTTCTTCATTAAGTACAAATTCATAATATTTTTCCTTTGCAATTATTTCTAAGTTAACCTCTACCACTACCTTGTCCATGTCTAAATGAAAATTTCTAAGAAGTTCTTCTATAGTTATTTCTTCTTTAAAATTCATCACTTTGCCATTAACTATCATATTTTTATCCCCTCCTCTTATGTATGTGAATATATCTATATACTTGAAAATCACTTTTCAAAATATTCTGATTATAAACAATGTTATTTTAGTGCAAAAATAAGGTTGCTTTATTTTTTTATTCCTTACTAACAGTTCTAATATTCTCTATGTTTCACTTTATCCTGTTTTTCAATAACTTTGTAGACATACATGGATCTTCTGCTGACATAATATAAGACATAACTGCAACTCCATCAGCACCATAGGAAAGAACATTCCTAATATTTTTTTCATTAATGCCCCCTAAAGCTATTACAGGTATATTTACACTTGATGTGATAGCTCTAATAAATTCAACTCCTCTAGGCTTTAATCCCTTTTTACAATCTGTTTCGTAAACATGTCCTGCAAGTACATAATTTGCTCCATTTTTTTCTGCGGATACTGCTTCCTCTAAACTATGAACTGACACTCCTAACAAACCATCAAATCTATACTTTTGTTCCGTAAATTCTTTAAATCCTATATGAAATCCCGCAGCTTTTATTTTTCTTGCCACTTCTATGTTTCCATTAATAATTAGGCTTACATTTTTATCTGCTATAATATCTTTAATTTTCTCTGCAACTAACACCATTTCTTCAAAAGGTAGATCTTTTTCTCTAAGAATAATAGAATCTACACCACCTTCAACTGCTTTCTGTACAACACTATATAAATCACCACATTTTACAATATTTCTATTTGTTATAAGATATAACAATTCTAGTCCTCCCCATTAAATTATTAGCCCTAGTATAAAAATAAAGAGCTTACCCGAAGGTAAGCTCTTATATAAATATCTTAAATTCATTCTAATTAAAATTAAAATACATTTGCTTTTCCTACGATAATACTAATTATTTCAGGTTCAAAGGATTCCGATAAAATCGGTCTCAGCCACTTGGCACTCCCAGCATTTTTTTACTTTATTAAATTTTATACCTACATTATAACTTATTATACTATACTTGTAAAGTTTATAATTTTTCTTTATTATAATAATTGAAACTCTTCAACTTCTGCATCTTGTTTATGTTTTTCAAATTCCTCTAGTTCCAAAGTAGCGTAGTCATTATTTTCTTCTTCTATTTTCTCTTTTATAACATCAAAATAAACCTCATGAGCATCCATATCAACCTTAGATACCTTTATTCTTACTTCATCTCCAAGTCTATAAATATTCTTGGTTCTCTCTCCTATTAAACATAAGTGTTGGTCATCATATACGTAATAATCGTCATCTAAAGTACTTATATGAACTAAGCCTTCTACTGTATTTGGAAGTTCAACAAACATTCCAAAATTAGTAACTGATGAAATTATTCCTTCATATTCTTCTCCTATTCTTTCACTCATGTATTCAGCTTTCTTCAAATCATCAACTTCTCTTTCGGCCTCAACAGCAAGTCTTTCCATATCAGATGATTGTACCGAAGCATAGTCAACAGCCTTTTCAAGTAGTTTTACTCTACTTTCATCTATAGTTCCATCTAAAGATTCTTTAATTATTCTATGAATAATTAAATCTGGATATCTTCTTATTGGAGAAGTAAAATGACAGTAATATCTTGCTGCAAGCCCAAAATGTCCTGAACATTGTGGTGCATATCTAGCTTGCTGCAAAGAACGTAGAAGAAGTGTATTAACTACAGTTTCTTCTTTCTTTCCTCGTACTTCTTCAACAATCTCTTGAAGAGCCTTCGGATGAACCTCTTTGCCAGTCTTTACAAAATATCCTAAATTATATGCAAACTCCTTAAATCTTTGAAGCTTTTCTTCATCTGGGTCTTCATGAATTCTATATACAAAAGGCAGTTTAGTCCAAAACATATGTTCAGCTACAGTTTCGTTACAAACCAACATGAATTCTTCAATAATTCTGTTAGCAATAGCACGTTCATATGGTTTTATATCAATTGGTTTTCCATTATAATCTAAAATTATCTTACATTCTTCAAAATCGAAATCAATTGCTCCTCTTGTTATTCTCTTTTTATAAAGTATTCCACATAATTCTTCCATAAGCTTAAAATCTTCATATAGATAATCATATTTTTGTATAAGCTCTTGATCTCCATCTCTTAACATTTTTGTAACATCAGTATATGTCATTCTTTCATTAGTTTTAATTACACTCTTTGTTATTCTATAATCTACAACTCTTCCCTCTTTATTTATTTCCATAAAGCAAGTCATTGCAAGTCTATCTACTCTAGGATTTAAACTGCAAATTCCATTAGATAATTCCTTAGGAAGCATTGGTATAACTCTATCAATCAAATAAACTGATGTTGCTCTCTTTAAAGCTTCTTTATCTAGAGGATTGTTTTCTCTAACATAATGAGTTACATCCGCAATATGCACTCCTAAATAATAATTTCCATTTGGTAGCTTTTGTATAGACACAGCATCATCTAAGTCTTTAGCATCTTCTCCATCAATAGTTACCATCTTTAATTCTCTTAAATCTTCTCTTTTTGCATATTCCTCTTCTCTAATTTCATTTGGTATTTTTTCTGCAAACTTCTGAACCTTTGGTGGAAATTCTTCAGGAAGCTTAAATTTCTTGATTATAGTTAAAATATCTATTCCTTTTTCACCTTTTTTGCCTAGTATTTCTTTAACTCTACCTTCTGGATTTCTTCTCTTACCTGGCCATTCGATTATCTCAACTATTACTATATCTCCAGTTTTAGCACCATTTTTATCAGCCTTTGGAATAAATATATCATGATTTATTCTTTTGTCCTCTGAAACTACAAACCCAAAGTTTTTGCTATCTTCATATACTCCTATTATGGTTTTATTTGCTCTTTCAAGAATTCTTATAATTTCTCCTTCACACTTTTTACCACTGCTATCTTGTTTAATAATTTTAGCTATAACTCTATCACCATTCATAGCACCATTCATAAATGAAGAAGTTATAAATATATCAGGTCTATCCTCATCAGGTATAACAAAACCAAAGCCTTTCTGGTGACCTTGAAGTTTACCTATGATAAGTCCCATCTTTTCTGGTATACCGTAAAGCTTGGTACGAGTTTTTATTATTTGACCCTCTTTCTCCATATCTTTCAGTAAATCCTTAAACTCATCAAGATCACGCTTGGATATACCAAACACTTTACCCAATTCTTGTATATTCATAGGCTTATATGCCTGTTCTCTCATGAAATTTAAAATAATTTCTTTAATATTCATATTTTTCCCTCCAATCTCTCTATCATATTTTATAGTAAACCATCTTTATTTATTTTTTACTAGTTTCAGGTATAATATTCAAAAATTTATTTTATAGGCAGAATTGATTTATAACTTAATAGTATATTATATAGGAAATAGAGTCAAACTTTTCTATATCAATAATGTTACTACGCAACATTATTCTAGTTTAGAGTTTACAGTGGACAGTTTACAGTTAAGGATATTTTGCTAATGCAAAATTTAAAATGAAGTGCAAAAGCTAGTATAGCCTTGGCTATACTAGCTTTTGTTTTTTTATTGTTAGTTTTTCTGTAAGAAAAACTTCCTTCACTGTAAACTGTAAACTGCCATCTGTAAACTAAAGAAAATTACTTCGTAATTTTCAGATATTATTTAAATAAATTCAAAAGAATTCCTCCATGTTGTAATACTACTGCTGCAAAAACTAGAGATACTATTGTCATAAGCTTAATTAAAATATTCATAGAAGGGCCTGATGTATCTTTAAATGGATCTCCTACTGTATCCCCAACAACAGCTGCTTTATGAGCGTTGCTACCTTTTCCACCATGTACTCCACTTTCAATATATTTCTTTGCATTATCCCATGCTCCACCTGAGTTAGCCATCATTATTGCCATTAATACTCCTGATGAAACTGAACCAGCTATTAATCCTCCAAGAGCTTCTACCCCAAGAAGCAATCCTGTTCCTATTGGTACAACAATTGCAAGTATTCCTGGAAGAATCATCTCTTTTAATGCTGCTGCAGTTGATATATCAACACATTTTTTATAATCTGGCTTTTCTTTACCTTCCATTATTCCTGGATTTTCTCTGAATTGGCGTCGAACTTCTTCAATCATTTCATTAGCTGCTTTTCCAACAGACTCCATTGTTAAGGAACCAAATAAAAATGGAAGCATAGCTCCAAGTAATAAACCTACAAGTGTAGCAGGAGTTAGTAAATTAATAGCACTTAACTGTGTTTTTTGTGCATATGAAGCAAATAAAGCTAAAGCTGTAAGTGCTGCTGATCCTATAGCAAATCCTTTTCCTATGGCAGCTGTTGTATTACCTACTGAATCCAGTTTGTCCGTAATTTCTCTTACACTTGGTGGAAGCTCTGACATTTCGGCTATACCACCTGCATTATCAGCAATAGGACCATAGGCGTCAACAGCAACTGTAATTCCTGTAGTAGAAAGCATTCCTACTGCTGCAAGAGAAATTCCGTATAATCCCATAGAAACATCACTTGCCCCACCCATAATATAGAAAGAAAATAATACTCCTATTGATATGAATATTATTGGTGTCATTGTAGAATACATTCCAACGGCAAGTCCAGATATTATAGTAGTTGCTGAACCTGTTTCTGATTGCTTAGCTATCTTTTTTACATATTTATAGTCAGAGGCTGTATATATTTCTGTAACTTTACCTATTAACATACCAACAACTAAACCAGCGAGTATTGCTCCAAAAGCTTTATAATTTCCAAAAGTTTTATTACTAAGAACAAAGGAACTCACTATAACAATTATTCCAGCAATATACGTTCCTGTATTAAGCGCTTTTTGAGGATTATCCCCTTTACTTCTTCTTGCCAAAAGGATACCTATTATTGAAGCAATAATACCAAATGATGCTAAAGTTAAAGGAAACATTATTTTCATTTCATTATTGGTAAATAAAAAATATCCCAAAGTTAAAGCTGATATTATTGAACCTACATAAGATTCAAATAAATCTGCTCCCATACCAGCAACATCACCAACATTATCTCCAACATTATCTGCTATAACTGCTGGATTTCTTGGATCGTCTTCAGGTATTCCTGCCTCAACTTTACCAACCAGATCTGCCCCTACATCCGCTGCCTTAGTATATATTCCTCCACCTACACGAGCAAACAAAGCTATGGAACTTGCTCCAAGTCCAAATCCAGTTATAAAACTAATATCATTACCAAAAGCCAAATAAAATATGCTTAGTCCTAAAACCCCTAGACCTACTACAGATAATCCCATTACTGCTCCACCTGAAAAAGCTATATTTAAAGCTTTACTCTGGCTAGATCTAGCAGCTTCTGCAGTTCTAACATTAGCTTTGGTAGCTACTTTCATTCCAAAATATCCTGCAAAAATTGAAAATATTGCTCCAAATACAAAACAAACTGCAGTTTTAAAGTCTATGGCCAATATTATAACAACAGCTACTATAACAATAAAAATAGATAAGTATTTGTACTCTCTTTTCAAAAATGCCATAGCTCCTTCCTGAATGTACCCAGCTATCTCATTCATCCTCTCGTTTCCTGAACTTTCTTTAGTTATTCCATTACTAAAAACAAATGCAAAAACTAAAGCCAAAATTCCACATACAATTGGCAAATATGAATTCATTTTTTCTCCCCCTTTTTCTTTATCTGATGACTACCATCCGTAATACTCCCACATCCAAGTGGGAGATAACGGATGCTACGTCCCTAGATAAGGGTTTCTAAGCTTCAGTTGGAGAAAAAAACTCCACCAGAAGCCAAGAACCCTCTTTATATTTGCCTTTCCTAGATGCTAAAACTCTTCGGTTCTTTGGTAATAATTGTAAATTATATAACTTAAACTTATTATACATCATTAAATATTTTTTTTCCATAATTTTAGACTAAAATGTAATATTTTTACATAAGTTTTCAATACCTATATCTATCACTAAAAATAAAAATAAAAATAAAAAAATAAAACATATAGACCTTAATTAGGTTTATATGTTTTCTCTTAAATTAATTATGTATTACATTATAATTTATATATACTTTAATTTTATTTTACTAAAGTCAAAGCTATTGTAATTATAGCAAATAGTACAGCTAAAATTACAGTTGATTTAGCTAATACAGACTCGTATGTTTTTGTTTTATTTTTAGAAAAAAATGTTTCTGCTCCTGAAGATACTAAATTGAATCCATCAGATTTTCCTGGCTGCTTTAAAATAGTTATTATTAATACTAATGATACAATTACTTGAGCAGCTACTAAAAATGTATGCATTACATACACCTCCTAATTTTCCAGCATATTTATCTTAAATAGCTTAATTTACGCAACAACTAATATTTTATCATACTGAAAACGAAAAGACAATAAACGAACTTATGAAAAGATAGAGCCACAATACAAAGTTTGTGACTCTATCTAAATATATTATAATTTTAACATGGGCAAAATATATTATTTAATTATTTTTTTATATTATAGAAAGCTTTAAGTCCTCTGTATTCTGCCATATCTCCTAGTTCTTCTTCAATTCTTAGTAATTGGTTGTATTTAGCAACTCTTTCACTTCTTGAAGGAGCTCCAGTTTTAATTTGTCCTGCGTTTACAGCAACAACTAAATCAGCTATTGTTGTATCTTCAGTTTCTCCTGATCTATGAGATACTACTGCAGTATATCCAGCTCTTTCAGCCATTTCTATAGAATTTAAAGTTTCTGTTAATGTTCCTATTTGGTTAAGTTTTATAAGAATTGAGTTTGCAACTCCTCTTTCAATTCCCATTTCAAGTCTCTTAGTGTTAGTTACGAATAAATCGTCTCCTACTAATTGAATTTTTCCACCAAGTTTTTCAGTTATGATTTTCCATCCTTCCCAATCTTCTTCAGCCATACCATCTTCGATTGAAATTATTGGGTATTTTTCTACTAAATTAGCATAGAAGTCAACCATTTCTGATGGAGTTAAAGTTTTTCCTTCTCCTTTTAATTCATACATATTAGTTTCTGTATTGAAGAATTCAGATGAAGCTGGGTCTAAAGCTATAAACATTTCTTTTCCTGGTTCATAACCAGCTTCTTTTATAGCTTCAATTATAACTTGAATAGCTTCTTCGTTACTGTTTAAGTCTGGAGCAAATCCACCTTCGTCACCCACACCAGTAGCTAATCCTTTTTTATTTAAAATTCCTTTTAATGTATGGAATACTTCTGAACACATTCTTAAAGCTTGAGAGAAGCTTTCTGCTCCTGCAGGCATTATCATGAATTCTTGAAGATCAACGTTATTATCAGCATGTGATCCACCATTTAATATGTTCATCATAGGTACTGGTAAAACTTTAGCATTTACTCCACCTATGTATTGGTATAATGACATTCCTAAATATTTAGCAGCTGCTTGAGCACATGCAAGAGAAACTCCTAGCATAGCATTTGCACCTAATTTTCCTTTGTTTTCAGTACCATCTAGTCCTATCATAACTTTATCTATAGCTACTTGATCAAGTACATTCATTCCTACTAATTCATCAGCAATGATTGTATTTACATTGTCAACAGCCTTTAAAACACCTTTTCCTTTATATACTGATTTATCTTCATCTCTTAATTCTACAGCTTCAAATATACCAGTTGATGCTCCTGATGGAACTGCTGCTCTTCCTACTGTACCATCTTCTAATTCAATTTCAACTTCCACAGTTGGATTAGCTCTTGAATCTAAGATTTGTCTAGCATAAACGTCTATAATTTCTACATATTGTTTCATTGATATCTCCTCCTAAAAAGAATATTATTTATGTTACAACAAGGAACAAATCTAAATTTTTCAACTCAGCTTTATTCTATGCTGTTCATTATCATTTTATTTAATAATACTTTTACCAGTCATTTCTGCTGGCACTTCTGCACCCATAACAGTAAGCATTGTTGGTGCAATATCTGCAAGAATACCATCAGCTCTTAATTCTTTTCCTTTTGCTTCTTCAGATACATAAACAAACGGAACAAGATTTGTTGTGTGGGCTGTCATAGGATTACCATTTGAATAATCTATCATTTGTTCACAGTTACCATGGTCTGCTGTGATCAATACAGTTCCCTTTTTCTCTAATATTTTATCCACAACCTTGCCTAAACATTCATCAACAGTTTCAACTGCTTTTACAGCTGCCTCTATAACCCCTGTATGACCTACCATATCTGGGTTAGCATAGTTTAATATAATTACATCATACTCATCTGTATCAATTCTTTTTAATACTTCATCAGTTACTTCGTAAGCACTCATTTCTGGCTTTAAATCATAAGTGGCAACTTTTGGTGAAGGTATTAAGGCTCTATCTTCATTTTCATTAGGTGTTTCAACTCCACCATTGAAAAAGAAGGTTACGTGAGCATACTTTTCAGTTTCGGCAATTCTTAATTGTTTTTTACCTAACTTGCTTATATATTCTCCTAAAGTGTTAGAATAAACTTCAGGTTTAAATGCTATTTCTACATTTTCAATAGTCTTATCATACTGAGTTATAGTAACAAAAGTTAAGTCCAAGTTATCTCTGTTAAAACCTTCAAATGCTTTATCATTTAATGCTCTTGTCAATTCTCTAGCTCTATCAGGTCTAAAGTTGAAGAATATAACAGAATCTTCATTCTTAATAACATCAGTAGCTTTACTATTTTTAGTGATAACTGTTGGAAGAACGAACTCATCTGTCTTATTATCATGGTAAGAACGTTCTATAGCTTCTTTGGCATTATTTGCATATTCTCCTTTGCCTAAAACTAAAGCATTATATGCAAGCTCTACTCTTTCCCATCTATTGTCTCTATCCATAGCATAGTATCTTCCTGATACAGTAGCTATAGTACCTATTCCTATTTCTTTCATATAGTCTTCAATTTCTACTACATAGTTTATTGCAGATGATGGTGGAGTATCTCTACCGTCCAAGAAAGCATGTACATATACTTTTTCTAATCCCTTTTTCTTAGCAAGCATTAATAAACCTTTTAAATGTTCAATATGAGAATGTACTCCACCGTCAGATAATAATCCCAATAGATGAAGAGAAGAATTATTCTTAATAGCATTATCTACAGCTTTCACTAAAGCTTTATTTTCAAATAAATCTCCATCCTCAATAGATTTTGTTATTCTTGTAAGAGCTTGGTATATTATTCTTCCCGCACCAATATTTAAGTGTCCAACCTCTGAATTACCCATTTGACCATTTGGAAGTCCTACTGATAATCCACTAGCTCCTATTTCTGTATGAGGATATTCATTCCATAATTTAGTAAAATTAGGATGTTTAGCTGCTTTAACTGCATTACCATCTTCATAGTTTGATATACCAAATCCATCTAAAATCATAAGCATTATAGGATTTTTAGCCATTCTTCTCACCTCCGTTAATCAGTTTATAGTTTACAGCTTAAAATTAATGATATTGGACTTACATTTAAATTATAATCAAAGTATTTTATATAATAAGTAACTTAAAGTTTAATTATTTTTTTAGAAATGCATATTAAGATTGAAATGTAAATTATTACTACTGCTGTAAAGTCTAAATTGAGATTAAGAATATATTTTATTAATAGAAGTGCCAAAAATATTTACTTACTATAATATACTTTATTTTTAACTTTAATTTAAGAAAAACCTTACTAATTGTTAACTATAAACTAAATTTTAAACTATCTTTTGTTTATTTATCAAAATTTACAATTCCAGCAAAGTCTTCTGCGTTTAATGAAGCTCCACCAATTAATCCACCATCAATATCAGATTTTGCCATTTGTTCTTTTATTGTAGATGGTTTAACTGAACCACCATATTGTATTCTCATTTTGTCTGCTGCTTCTTTTCCAAACATTTCTGCAACAACACTTCTTACGTAAGCTATTGTTTCATTTGCTTGATCAGCAGTAGCTGTTTTACCTGTTCCTATAGCCCATATTGGTTCATAAGCTATAACTAATTTTTCAATTTGTTCTACTGTTAAACCAGCTAAATCAAGTTTTATTTGTCTTCCTAAAACTTCTTCTGTTATATTTCCTTCTCTTTCTTCAAGAGATTCTCCTATACAAAGTATTGGAATTAAATTATGTTCAAAAGCTTTTTTAACTTTTTTGTTTAATGCTTCATCTGTTTCATTGAAATATTGTCTTCTTTCACTATGTCCTAAAATAACATATTCTACTCCCATTTCTACAAGCATAGCTGATGCAGTTTCTCCAGTAAATGCTCCACTCTCTTCGAAATGCATGTTTTGAGCTCCAACCTTTATGTTAGTTCCTTGAACTGCTTTTACTACTGCATCTAAGCATACAGTTGCTGGACAAACTACTACTTCACAGCTTGCATCCTTTACTAATGGTTTTAATTCTTCAACTAACTTTAATCCTTCTGAAACAGTTTTATTCATTTTCCAGTTTCCTGCTATAATTGCTTTTCTCATTTTAAACACCCCGCACTTTTTTATATACATTTTATAATACCAAATTACTTGCTGAAATTTTTAAGGTGCTAGGAAAACCAGGTACTAGGTACTAGGAAAAGATTTTTAACAGCTAAAGCTGTTAAAATGAAATTTAATAACTTCGAATTCATTGGAAGTTTTCCAATCCTAGTACCTAGAACCTTTATCCTAGTACCTAGTCTAACCAGAATTACATTTGATTAGCAAACAAAAGTTTCTAGTGTAAAATCAACCTTTAATTAAAAACCTATAGACTATTTATCACTTAGTGCAACTATTCCTGGTAATTCTTTTCCTTCTAAGAATTCAAGTGAAGCTCCACCACCTGTTGAAATGTGAGTCATTTTATCTCCGAATCCTAATTGGTTAACAGCAGCAGCACTATCCCCTCCGCCGATTATTGTTGTAGCATCAGCTTCAGCCATAGCTTCTGCAACAGCTATTGTTCCTTTTGCAAAATTAGCAAATTCAAATACTCCCATTGGTCCATTCCATACAACAGTCTTTGCACCTCTTACTGCATCTGCATACAGTGCTGCACTCTTAGGTCCTATATCTAATCCCATATATCCTTCTTGTATGTTTTGATCTTCAGTTACAACTGGTTCAGTTTCAGCTGAAAATTCAGCTCCAACTACATTATCTATAGGAAGTAAGAACTTAACTCCTTTAGCTTCTGCTTTTTCCATCATTTCTTTTGCATATTCAACTCTGTCTTCTTCTACAAGTGATTTTCCGATTGTATATCCTTGTGCTTTTAAGAATGTATAAGCCATTCCTCCACCTATGATTAATGTATCAACTTTTTCAAGCAAGTTATTTATAACATTAATTTTATCAGAAACTTTAGCTCCTCCAAGAATTGCAACAAAAGGTCTTACTGGAGTTTCAACGGCATCTCCTAAGAATTCTAATTCTTTTTGAATTAAATATCCACATGCTGCTTCTTCAACAAACTCAGTTACTCCTACAGTTGAACAATGAGCTCTGTGAGCTGTTCCAAAGGCATCATTTACAAAAACATCAGCAAGTGAAGCTAATTCTTTTGAGAAATTTTCTTCATTTTTAGTTTCTTCTTTTCTATATCTAGTGTTTTGAAGTAAAACAACATCTCCATCATTCATGTTAGCTACAGCATTTTTAGCATTTTCACCAACTACATTGTTATCTGCTGCAAATACTACTTCACTTCCTAACATTTCTGAAAGTCTTTTTGCAACAGGTGCAAGTGATAATTCAGGTTTTGCTTCTCCCTTTGGTTTTCCAAGGTGTGAGCAAAGTATTACTTTCGCACCATTTTCCATAAGATATTTAATAGTTGGCATAGCTCCTACTAATCTGTTTTCATCAGTAATAGTTCCGTCTTTTAGTGGAACGTTGAAATCACATCTTACCAATACTTTTTTGCCTTTAACATTGATATCCTCTACTGTTTTCTTGTTCAATTTCATAATGATATCTCCTCTCATTTTTAATGAAAAATATTCATAATTATAAAATTTACAAATTATACAAATAACTAAACATGATATATGTATTAACCATCATACTTATTATTCTACACTTTTTATATAATATTTATTATATAAATAACCCTTTCAGGTCTTTTTATGTCCCACATTTACTTTCTATGTCCCACTACCATTATAATGTAAAGTACAAAATTTTAAAATAGATTTCTAAAAAAATTTTAAAAGAAGTTTAGGAAAATTTATTACATTAAATTTCTAAACTTCTTCTATTTAAATTATCATTCTATTTATAACTATTCTCTTCTCTTCCTTCTTTTTCCTTCTTTTTTTCTTCTTTTTTTATTTTAAAATTAATAAGCTTATAAAAAGACTTGGATTTAATGTAAAACCCAGGTCTTTTTTAATATTTGTTAAAAATAGAATTATTCTCTATAGTCTATCGGCAACAAATTTAGCTAAGTCTGCATATCTATTAGAATATCCAGCCTCATTATCGTACCATGAAACAACTTTAACCAATTTATCTCCCATTTTCATAGTTGATAAACCATCAACTATTGAAGATCTTTCATCTCCTCTATAGTCTGCAGATACTAATGGTTCTTCACTAAATCCTAGAATTCCTTTCATTTCTCCTTCAGCTGCTGCTTTGAATGCTCCATTGATTTCCTCAACTGAAGCATTTTTAGATAATGTACATACAATATCAACCATTGAAACTGTTGGAGTAGGAACTCTTACAGCCATACCATTTAATTTTCCTTTTAATTGTGGCAATACTAATGCAACAGCTTTAGCAGCACCTGTAGTTGTTGGTATCATTGATTCTGCTGCTGCTCTAGCTCTTCTTAAATCCTTATGAGGAGCATCTAATATTCTTTGGTCATTTGTATAAGCATGAACAGTAGTCATAAGTCCTGCCTCTATTCCAAATTCTTTATCAAGAACCTTAGCAAATGGAGCTAAACAGTTAGTTGTACATGAAGCATTAGAAAGTATATTATGATTTGCTGGATCATAATCTCCTTCATTAACTCCCATAACAATAGTTTTATCTTCATTTTTAGCTGGAGCTGAAATAAGAACTTTTTTAACTGTTCCACCAAGGTGAGCTTTAGCTTTATCAGCATCTGTAAATAATCCAGTTGATTCTAAAACTATTTCCGCACCTGTGCTATTCCAATCTATATTTTCTGGATTTCTTTCAGCAAATATTTTTATTTCTTTTCCATTTACAACTATAGCACCCTCTTTAGCTTCTACAGTTCCTTCAAATTTTCCATAAAGTGAATCATATTTTAACAAATGTGCTAATGTAACTGGATCAGTTAAATCATTAATTGACACTACCTCTAAATCATTGCTGTAATTTTTTAACAATGCTCTAAACACATTTCTTCCAATTCTTCCAAATCCATTAATCGCAACTTTTTTCATTTCAAATTACCTCCTAGAATAATCTTATTTACATATTTTTATATATCTAATTGGAATTATCTTTATTAGTGTTCTCATTTTTATGTAATTTATAATTTATATAAAATAAAAAAACACATTCATCTTGTTATTCATACAAGATAAATGTGTTTTTTATTTTAGTGCATATAAAATGCATCTAATTAAATCAGTAACTATGCTTAAGCATATCCTTAATTATTTTACAAGGTTTGAAAAATATTTTAAAGTTCTGATTAATTGTGAAGTATATGACATTTCATTATCATACCAAGAAGCAACTTTAACTAATTGTTCTCCATTAACTTCCATAATCTTAGTTTGAGTTGCATCAAATAATGATCCAAAGTTAATTCCTATAACATCTGATGATACTATTTCATCTTCAGTATATCCAAATGATTCATTAGCAGCAGCTTCCATAGCAGAATTGATTTCTTCAACAGTAACTTTTTTGCCTAAAGTACATACTAATTCAGTTAATGAACCAGTTATAACTGGAACTCTTTGAGCATTACCATCTAATTTACCAGCTAATTCTGGAATAACTAAACCGATAGCTTTAGCTGCACCAGTTGAGTTTGGAATAATACTTGCAGCTGCAGCTCTTGCTCTTCTTAAATCACCTTTTCCATGTGGAGCATCTAAAGTATTTTGGTCATTTGTATAAGCATGGATTGTAGTCATGAATCCTTTAGTTAATCCAAAGCTATCATTTAAAACTTTAGCCATTGGAGCTAAGCAGTTAGTAGTGCATGAAGCACCTGATATAACTGTTTCATCTCCTTTTAATATATCATGGTTTACATTATAAACTACAGTTGGAAGATCATTTCCAGCTGGAGCTGATATAACAACTTTCTTAGCACCAGCTTTTACATGAGCTGAAGCTTTTTCTTTTGAAGCAAAGAAACCAGTACATTCTAAAACTATATCTACTCCTAATTCTCCCCAAGGTAAGTTTTCTGGGTTTCTTTCAGCAGTAACTTTTATTTCTTTTCCATTAACTATGAAAGCTCCTTCTTGAACTTCAATTTCACCATTGAATCTTCCTTGAGCTGAATCATATTTGAATAGGTGTGCTAAAGTTTTAGCATCTGTTAAATCATTTATTGCAACCACTTGAAATTCTGGGTTGTCAATCATTAATCTTAATGCTAATCTTCCTATTCTTCCAAAACCATTAATAGCTACTTTTGTCATTAAAATTACCTCCTAAAAATTTTTTATATCAATTATATTTTAAATATAATTATTTTAACTGTTTTACTTAAATATGTTTATTGCTTTGTTCCTTTTTTATAATATTTATAATTTCTTTAGCGGCACCTTCGTCCGTTATTAAGATATTTTTAGCATTATATCTTTGAACACCAACAATTGCTTCTGCTTTACTCTTTCCTCCAGAAATAGAAATACAATATTCAATATTTTTAGTGTACTCACTCTTAATTCCTGCAGTAGGCGTGGAGAATAAAATATTTCCTTTTATATCAAAATAACATCCAAAAGCTTCTCCAACCGCTCCTTGTTCTTTAAGAACATTTATTTTTTCTTCGTTAAGCCCTCTTTTTTTTGCCATTTCATCAGCTTTGCCAATTCCATAAACTAATACATTTGATTTCTTAATGTTTTCTTGAACTTCTTTTATACTTTCCTCATTTAGTATAGCATATATTTCGGCATAGTCAACATTTTCCAGTAATTGTAGCATTTTATAATCAGCTGATAACTTATACGCAAGCTTGGCAACTAAAGTATTTGCTTGTATTTCTACATTTCTTCCTAAACCACCTCTAGCCGGTACAACCAACAGATGTCTATATTCGGTTGTTTTTTGCATATTATCAACCATTTTTTTTACTGTCGTTCCTCCAGTTAAAGCTATTATCATTTTATCTTGTAATAAATCTTTTAAATAATTTGATGCACTTTTTCCCATTTCATCTAAAACAAGCTCATTTTCATCAACATTACCTGGAACAACCATAACATCCTTTAAATCTAAATGCTTTCTTAAAAATTCTTCCATATCTGATAGACCTTTTAACTCATGAACAAATTCTTTTAGTTTTTCTAAAATTTCCTTACCCTCTTGGGTCACTGTCATTCCATCACTGCTAACATCTATTAAATTTTGGTTTTTTAAGAAACTTACCTCATTTCTTACTATTCTCTCACCCATTCCCAGATAGCTAGCAAGCATTCTTCTACCTATAGGTTGGTTATAATAAATTGTAGTAAGAATATTATATCTTTTTTCTAATAGTTCTAATAACTCTGGCACTACCTTCTTTTGTACTTCTAAATTATATTGCAAACAAAACACCTCTTTGGTCTTTTGACGTCCCACTTGTTTAATTTATGTCCCACTAATATTATAAACGTAATCTACATTTTTTAAAAGATATTTTGGGAAAAATATTATTTTTTTTTCAATTCACCTCTATATTTGTACAAAAAAAGGAAAAGATTCAAAATCTTTTCCTTTTACTTGAGGATTTTATTCCTATTTCTTCTCTGTATTTCGCTATAGTTCTTCTTGAAATATCAATATTTTTTTCTTTTAATAAATCACATATCTTTTGATCTGAAAGAGGTTTCTTCTTATCCTCATTATTTACTAATTCTTCAATTTCTTTTTTAATAATCTTTGCTGATATGTCTTCAAAGCTATCAACTCTAGAAATACCTGTTGTAAACAAATCCTTTATTTTTATGGTTCCTTTATCTGTATGAATATACTTATCTCTAATAGCCCTGCTAACAGTGGATTCATGGATTTCTAAGTTATCTGCAATTTCTTTTAAAGTCATAGGTTTTAAATGTTCATCTCCTAATTCAAAATAATCCTTTTGAACTTCCACTATTTTTTCTAGAATATTATATATTGTGTTTTCTCTTTGATTAATACTCTTAATTAGAAAAATAGCACTATTTAACTTTTTTTTGACAAATTTCACCGTTTGTTTATCTTCTTCATTGTTTATTATATTCTTATACATTCCATTTATATTAAGCTTAGGTATAGTACCATCATTCATTATTATATGATATTCTCCATTTATCTTTTTTATATATGCTTCTGGAACTATATATTTTGTTTCCTCTCCAGTATAAAATCCTCTTGAAGGTTTAGGTTCTAAACTCTTTATTACATCTCCATATTCTTGTGCATCTTTAACTGTTATCTTTAATTTTTTAGCAATTACATTGTATTTATTTTCAGCCAGTAGCTCTAGATACTCATCTATAATTTTAAAAATATTTTCATCATCTAAACCCTTTTCAATTAACTGTATTTTTAAACATTCCTTTATATCTCTAGCACCTATACCTGTTGGCTCAAGAGATTGTATAATTTGAAGGCATTCCTCTGATAATTCTTCTGAAATCGACAATTCTTGTGCAATATCTTCTAAACTAGTGCTCAAATATCCTCTTGCATCTATATTTTCAACTATGTATTCACAAATAGATTTTACATAAGCTGTTTCACTCAAATCAATAATTTGCTCTAATAAAAACTCTTTTAATGATTTCTTAGCACTAATGAAATTAAACGGTGATACTTCTTCTTCATCTTTACTATAACTGCTATGTCCATAATTATCAAATTCAAGATATTTTATCAGTTTTTTATAATCGATTTCATCACTTGTATTTTCATTGTCATTTTTCTTATATTCTGCATCTAAAACTGGATTCTCTTGTAGCTCTTTTTCTATATGTCTTTGAATTTCAAAATTAGACATTTGAAGCAACTTTACTGATAACTGCATTTGTTGTGTCATTATTAATTTTTGTTCTTGGGTTAAATTTAATTTAAACTCCATTTTCATACATTATCACCACTTTACATATAGTCCTCTAATATTATACCATAATTTTTAGATATAAAAAAATTTGCCATTTTACATTTTTTACTAATCTAATAAAATTTAATTTAAATATAATATATTTTTTAATTTTAAAGAAAGCACAAATATAACCTTCTATATATTTGTGCTTTTCTTTAAAATTTTATCCGATGAGTAAAATTCAGCTGAAGCAAAACTCCAGCTGAATTAAGTTTCACTTTATTATATTTTTAATATTTTTCAATATAAGCAATACCACATGCATCTGGTCCTGAATGAGTTCCTACTACACATCCTACCTCACACTCGATATAGTTGCTTTGTCTATTAATCAATCCTTCTCTAAGGACTTGCAAAACATCATGATTGTCTATGTAAAGTAATATACATCTTTCTTTGTTATTCATCTTGTCCAATTCTTTCAAAACGGTTCTAATAGCTTTTTTTATTCCTCTAACCTTATCCATAACTGCCATTTCTCCATTGGCTGCTTCTAATATTAATTTAATTCCAAAAAAATTTCCAATAGCCCCAGCAGTTTTAGAAAGCCTTCCTCCCTTTACTAAGTTATCCAAACTTGAAAAGACATAAGCACTCTTTACATGAGGAATTATTTCATTTATTTTTTTTTCAATTTCATAGATATTATATCCTTTTTCTTTTAATTCTGCTGCTTTAATAGCTAGTAATCCTAAACCTGCTGTAACATTCAAACTATCTATAACTATTATGTCATCTGTTCCTAGCATGTCCTTCGCCATGCAAGCAGAACCATATGTACCACTCATTTTAGAAGAAATGTGTATTGAAATTATTTTATACCCTTCATCTATATACTTCTTATAATATTCATAAAACCTATATGGATTAATTTGAGTAGTAGTAGGAAAAGTATCTCCTTCTTTTATTCTTTTTAAGAATTCATGAATGTCAATATCAACTCCATCCATATAACTTTCTTCTCCGAAATTAACTACTAGAGGTATAACTTCTAAATCATATTTTTCTATTATTTCTTTATTTAAGTCCGCAGTACTGTCTGTAATAATCTTAATCTTCTCCATAGCCTTCTCTCCTATTTCATTCCTGGAAAGCCTAACTGTCTTAGAGCTTCATAAGCTACAATTGATACAGTATTAGAAAGATTTAAAGATCTTGTTGTTGTTTCCACCATAGGAACTCTAATTCTATTTTCCACATATCTGTCTCTAATATAATCAGGTAGCCCTGAGGATTCTCTACCAAATACAATAAAATCTCCCTGCTTATACGTAACTTCATCATAATGGTATTTAGTTTCTTTTGTAGTGGATAAATAAATGGTAGCATCCGGATACTTTTCTATCATATCATCAAAGGATTCATGTACCTCTATATCTAATGAAGGCCAATAATCTAGACCTGCTCTTTTTACCTGTTTATCATCTAAAGTAAATCCTAATGGTTTAATCAAATGTAATCTACAATTAGTTAATACACAAGTTCTTCCGATATTCCCTGTATTTTGAGGAATCTCTGGTTCAAATAAAACTATATGTAAATTCGGTCTGTCAATTTTCATTTTTCTTTTCCCCCTTTGAAATACCACATATTATATATTACCTTAATTACAATATGAGGTAAAGTAAAAATACTCTTTATATAATATAATTTATACTTTCTTCCCCAAAATATTTAGTTATATTTTCTCTAAAAAAATTGTTCATATATTCTAATTCTTCTTTTTTATAAATATATTTTCCATATCCAAACTGACCATATTTAAATTGCCTAACTTCCTCTTTCATAGGTAATATACTTTCAGGAAAAATACTTAAAATATTTTCTTTAGCTCTTTTAGTAAACCTATGAGAAATAACTTCGAACTTTATTTTTTCTTTTTTAAATTTATTAGCTATATCAATAAGTAACTTTAAGTATTCTTCTTGCCATTTCTCATATAAAAATACAGGAGCTATTATAAATCCTAAATTATATCCACTGTTTGCAACTTTATGTGCTGCCTTTATTCTTTCATCAACTTTAGGTGTTTTGTGTTCATAAGCTTTAATAATTTTATCTGTATTAATACTAAATCTAATAGTAGTTCTATTATTGTGCTCTATATTTAATAAACTATCTACATCAGTATATTTGGTTACAAATCTAAATTTTGAATACTCATTCCGTCCAAAAAACTCTATAGACTCCTTTAAAGCTCCACTATAAGGTTCAACGGGGATAGGGTCTGAGGTTGCTGCTCCTTCAAAAATAGTTATTTCTGGCTTTCTTTCTTCTATATATTCTTCAGCCTTTTTTAAAATTTCATATGTATTAGTATGTATTTTTATATAAGGCTTTTTTCCCATTTGCGTATTTAAATAACAATATTCACACATGCCCATACATCCACTTACAAGTGGTAATTGGTAATGTGCTGATGGCTTGCAGCTTTGAAATTTTAATGTTTTTCTCTCACCTACAACTAATGTGCTCTTACCTTCTCTATACATTTCACCCACATTTGAACCAGGTATTCCTGTAATTCTACCACTCTTAGAAAATCTTATTTCAACATTTTTATTTTTAAATTCTTTTAATAGTTTTTTTCCTAAGTCTGATTCTAAAGCTGTTTCTTCAAATATGACTCTTTTAGGTTCAAACATACTATCCTCTCCTTCTTTAGTCAAAGATAGTATTGCTTTAAACTTAGTTACCTATACAAAAGCTGAATTAATTTAAAATAAATTTCTCAATAGCCTTAGCAACACCATCATTATTGTTTGTATCTGTAACATAATCAGCCTTTTCTTTTACATAATCTTCAGCGTTACCCATGGCTACGCCCATACCTGCATATTCAATCATAGATAAATCATTTTCTGCATCACCTATACAAATTATATCTTCTCTACTAAACCCATAAAACTGTGAAAGTCTCTCTACTGCTTTACCTTTTGAAACACCTTTTTTCATTATTTCAAAATTATTTAAATTAGAACTTACTACTTCAAACTCATCATAAATCAGTATTTCCTGTTTAGCTTTTCTTATTTTATCGTAATCTTTACTGATACATATACATTTAAGAATTTTATCATTATATTTTTCAAAAGTCTCCTTTAAATCAGATGCTACCTCCAACTTAATTTTCATATTTTCAGGCAAGTCATCGTTTAATTCAAAATAAGTGTACTTACTAGGAAAGGGCTTGTTGGAAATAATAGTATCATGTGTATTAAAACAATTAAAAAAATCATATTTTTCTATGATAGACCATATCTTTTCACAATTTTCTTTTCCAAGTAAACATTCATATATTACCTCTTCTTTATCTTTTTCTCTAATATAAGAACCATTTGAAGCTATTATGGGTGCCTCTATTCCTATAAGTCCAGCATAATATTTAGCTGAGGTAAATAATCTTCCTGTAGTTATAGCTACTTTTACACCCTTATCGTGTGCTTTTTTTATAGCTTCTTTATTAATTTCACTTACTCTATTATCACTATTTAATAGTGTTCCATCCATATCTAAACATATCAATTTGTACTTCACTTTAATCTCTCCTTTTGCATCTAACCCTTTAGCATATCTAGCTATTAGTTCTTAAATAATAACTTTTAACACAAAAAGTTATTACACTTAATAAGTATAATAACATAAACCATTGATTATTTCAGTGTGGATACTTGTTATATAAAATCCATATTTATTACTTATTTATATATTTCAACCGTTTTCTGTATGGCTTTCTTCCAAGTATATATCTTACTGAGTTGTCTTCCTTTTTCAGCAATAGAAATTCTAAAATTACTATTCAAAAGCAATTCAAGTATAGCTTCTTTTATATACGTTTCATCATGATAATCTACCAAAATCCCTCCATCTTTTATAATTTCTTCGAACAAAGAATTGTCATTACATATAACAGGAGCTTTGCAAGCCATTGCTTCTAAAACCGATAATGGAAAACCATCATATAAAGATAAATTAATTAAACATTCAGCTCCATTATAAAAATAAATCATATTTTCATATTCCACAACACCTGTGAAAACCACCGAATCTTCAATACTTAAAAATCTCAACATAGTTCTTAATTTAGAATAATATTCATATCTCTTTCCATCATACTTTCCTACTATAACTAGCTTCATATCTCTAGTACAATCATACTTTTTTATTTCTTTTAAAATATTTAATAATACATGTAAATTTTTTCTTGGATGAATGCTGCCTACATAAAGCAAAAACTCTCCTTGTATATTGTAGTTGTTTTTTAAAAACTCTCTGCATATATCTTTCCTAATTTCTTTAAAGCCTTCTGAACATCCTGGATATATTACTTCTATTTTTTCTTTATTTACATTAAAATATTCAATTATTTGATCCTTTATGAAATGGGAAACTGCTATTATTTTATCTGATTTATTTATTGCATTTGGAAATACATTCATAAATTTTTCATAATATTTTTTATCAGTATAACTCATATCAACTATAGGCAACAAATCATACACCGTACTAATATTTTTACACTTTTTATTTAAAGGAATACTTAATCCATTATTTATAGAATGAAATATATCAACTTTATTTTCTAATATATGCTGTTCTAGCTTACTATAATCATTATCTGCTCTATTTAAATCAAGATTTATATATGATAATCCTTTTATATTTTTTAATGGCCAATTCACTTTAGTATTATCCCATATGATTTCATAATTATTGTTTGGATACATTTCAAATAAATTATTGAAAAACTCATAAGTATAAGAATATAAGCTTGTTCCTCTAAGCATACTTAATCCTATTCCATCAATACATACCTTCATTTAACCACCTCATATAAACTCAGCTTCAATATCAACTAGCCCTCTTTCTTTTACTTCTTTGCAGTCTATGCCTTCTCTGGATATACCTATCTCCTCAATTACATCCTCATCAAAATTCTCTTCAATTTCATCAAAATTTTCTTCAATTTTTTCGTAATTATTTATACTCTCAATTTCATCTTTACAATTACTTTCTTCCTTATAACGTACATTAACTAAGTAAACAATATGACTATATATCTTTCTATTATCTATTAACTGAAAATATGCATCTACTATTTGCACACTTGCATTTCCAATTTCTTTTCCATCTGGAATCTCTATAAATGTATTATAGGGTAATTCTAAATTTACTATATTTGCTTTCTGTGAATGTCCTTTTTCAGAATAAATTATTTTTATTTTCTTTACTCCATCAATAATCACTACTTTTCCTATAGGTATATCAACCTCTCTTTTAGAAATTAAACTTACATCAAGGACAATTTGATATATATTTTTAATATTGGGATTATCCTTAGGAATAAAAATATTTTCCACCTCTGAATACTCAACAACTTGACTATTTTGTATTTTACCAGGCAATTGCTCTTCTGGAGTTATTCCAACAATATCAATGTGATTTCTTATAATACCCATAATAAAATTTACTCCTTATCAACTAAGATAGTCTCTATATAAATTTATTAACTACATTAAAAATTTATTCAAATTATAATTAGATGCATAACATGGAATATATTAAAATTTTTCTTAGTAGAATATATAGATATATATTAACAGGAGGATTTTTATGGGTGCTCGTTTAACAAAATTTGAATTTTGTCCAAAACCTAACGAAGAAATCGAAGCAATCATTACTATTAAAAAAGAACCTAGAGCTGCAATTCATGGAATAGTTTTGGATTGGAAAAATAAACCAGTAAAAGATGCTGTAGTTAAATTATTTGAAAAAGAAAAAAAAGATTGTGGATGTGCTTTAAAACCGATTACTCATACTTTTACTGATGAATGCGGTCAATTTTTATTTGGTCCACTAGATCCTAAAAAATGTTATCTGATTAAAGCATGGTTCTCTCATCCTGTTTGCAGTAGAGAAGTAGTCGTTAATGCTCATGATTCAAATGAGCCTTGTGAAACAAAGGAAGATTGCTTTGTTTCAAATTTAAACGTATTTGATGATGAAGAAAACTAAATAGTCTTAATTTTTTAATATGCAGACTGCTGATTTTTTTCAGTTGTCTGCATATTAAATTAACTTCCACAAAAACCGCTTAAATATATAAGCTTATGTATTTGTAATTACATTTTTAAAAGTTATCATCAAGTAGTTTAGCTTCTAAAAATATAATTATATTAGTAAAAATATTATTGTTTTCAAGCTTCTTCATATAAATATCTTCTAAATACCCTATAGCATTAATTCCTGTTCCAACTTTAAATTCTGATGGAAGCACAATAAAATTACTGAAAGGTATTTTAAAATCTACTGCGTAAACTCTTTGAGTGCTTTCCTCAGCTGTATATTGAACTTTAAATTTTACATCTCCCTCTACAATTAACTTATGCCCCGTCAAAATTTGACCTTCTTCCGATTCACCTGTTTCAGTCTTAATAATTCTTTTACTATTAATGAAAATTTGTGCTATAACACCTATAATTTGCTTTATAGATGGATTTTCTTCTGAAATAGTTAATATTTCTTGAAGATTAAATTCTTTAAAACATAAAGGATTTTCTGGAAGCTTGTCCGCTATTCCTGAAAATTTAATTAAATTTCTATCTATGCTACCCACAATATCTCTCCTTTTATACTTGTATTCAATGAATATATATGATTTCAGTTTAAAAATATTACTTTAATAAAAAATAAGATTATTGGTAATTTACCAATAACCTTATTTTTTATTATGAGCATACAAAACTGTCTGGTAATTTTTTAGCTCTTAAGAATAATGTTACATTTTTAAATATTTCTTTTCTATTAAATACCTTTATATACACATCTTCTATACAACTTTCGATACAATATTCATCTTCATCTCCCACTTCTGCAGCACCATCTATTACAATAAAAGCTGAAAATGGTATCTCAAAATGTGCTGAATGAACTGACTGCTCTGGAACTAATGCTGTATAAACTATTTTTTGTTGAAGTATTCCTTCAATTGAAAGCTTTCTTCCTGTAAGTTTTGTCCCTTCTTGATTTTCTCCTCCTGCACTATCTGGTGTTTTTATTACTCTCTTAGAAATTATTTTTAATTTTATAAATACTTTATCTACAGATTCTACATCTGGTTTTTCACAAGGTATTCTCAAAACCTCTGGTATACTCAATTCTGTCCATGCTTGATCTGTTCCATCTATTACAATTTTACTAACATCACATAAGCCTATTATATCAACAGCTGGATCAAATATACATTTACAACAACTCATTAATATACTACCACCTTTCATACCTATACTTATCAATTAAGGACAAACTACTGGAGTAGCCTTAATAAAGAAAGTTACATTCTTAAATATCTGTCTCTTATTGAGTTTGCAAGCAAATATATCCTCTATACAATGCTGAATTCTAAATTTTTCTGTTAATTCTGTGTCTTCTGGAATTATAATAAATGCAGAGAATGGAATATCAAAATGTGCTGAATGAAGTGATTGTTCAGCTACATCTGCTGTATATACTACTTTCTGCCTTAATACACCTTCAACTATGAGTTTTTTACCTGTTAATCTTGTACCTTCTAGATTTTCTTCGTTTCCAGAAGTTGGTTTTGGTGTTTCTATAACTTTTTGAGCTATGATTTTTATTCTAGAAGTAATACTTATTAACTGTTCAATATCTGGCTTTTGAGAAGGAATTGTCAAAAATTCTGGAATAAACATTTGTGTCCAAGTGTTTTCAGTTGAACCATCCAACATATTTTCTAATTTTTCTTGAGTGCATACACCTTTAACAATAATTTGTTCTTCACAACAGAAGTCTCCATCTTCACACATTCCACAAGTAGGTGCTGGAATTCTTACAGCTTTCAAGAATACTATTACATTTTTAAATATCTGCCTTGGACAAAGCTCTTTAATAAATACATCTTCAACACAAGCATCCACACGATAATTATAATCCAACTCTGCATCTTCTGGTAAAACTATGAAAGCTGAAAATGGTACTTTAAAGTGTGCAGAATGAATTGATTGTTTGTCTACATCTGCTGTATAAGCTATAGCTTGACATAAACATCCCTCTATAATAAGTTTCCTTCCAGTTAAAAGCTTACCTTCCAAATTCTCTATTCCTGATATTGGTGTAGGTACAACTTTTTTTCTGATTATCTCCACTTTTATATTTATAGAATTTATCTGCTCAATATCTGGTTTTTCTTTTGGTATAATTAAACTCTCTTGTACAATTACTTGTGTCCATAGATCACCATCTGTTATAGTAATTTTATCAGGATCACATAGTCCAGAAACATCTATTACATCATTATCTATACAACACATATCCTTATTTATACAATCCATATTAAAATTCGCCCTCCATTCATACTCATTCATACTTTTTTCTACTTCTTATGCATAATAAATATATTTATGCAAAGAACACATCATCTATATACCAAATCCCTGAAAATTCATTTAATGGATCAATACCATCTGCTACAAAAAGAATTGTAGCTTCCTCTGTACCCTCAGGTATTTTAGTATTTAAACATACTTCATTACAGCAATCATCACCACAACACACACATTCTTGTAAATGATAATAACTTTCAAAATCATAATCTACTAAATTAGTATCTGAATCTACAAATGCTAATTTAACTTGATTTGGAATTCCGTCCAATATGTCGATTTTTATACCTGGTACTTGTGTAGCCAAGAAATTATCAATATTAGCAGGACTTAGTTCACTTAATCTGTTTCCCCAAAATACATAGGCTGTAGTTTTTAAATTAGGCTGTGTTGGGTCAAGAAATTGACTATAATCTAATTTTGCTCCCCAAAATTGAAGCTGATAATAACATTCTGGATCTATTCTTCTTACCACTTGGGTAATATAAGCCTTTTCCCATTTACCTTCAACAGTATCATATACTGGTTGTAAACAAGCTGAATGTGTTCCTATATGAGAAATATATTTGAAAGATGTTGTTATTGCAACATCCCCTATTACACTTGGTATTATTATATTGTTTACATTTGATTGTTGTGCGTTTAGCCCTCTCCAGCAACACATATCTATTGGGGCATTTAATTCTAATATTTCACAATTAAAACTGCTGTCTTTTACTAAATCACATCTTATGCAGCACTTTCCCGGTTCTCCTTGTGGTCCTACTGGACCTTGTGGACCTTGTGATCCTTGTGGGCCTACTGGGCCTGCTGGGCCTTGCGGTCCTGCTGCTCCTGGTGGCCCTTGCAATCCTTGTGGGCCTATTGGACCTGTTGGCCCTTCTGGTCCTGGTTCCCCTTGTGGTCCTTGTGGGCCTGCTGGTCCAGGACAGTTACAACCACAGCCAGAACCACAATTGCATGGACCTGGTGGACCCGGTGGTCCTTGTGGACCTACTGGTCCTGGTGGTCCTGGACAACCCACATCTCCTTTAGGTCCTGCTGGACCTGGTGGTCCTGGATATCCTGAATCACCCTTTGGACCTTGTGGACCAACTGGACCTGGTGGTCCCGATGGACCTGGTGGTCCTGGATATCCTGAATCACCTTTTGGACCTTGTGGACCAACTGGACCTGGTGGTCCGACTGGTCCTGGTAATCCTTGAGGACCTGTTGGACCCGTACACCCAGTATCGCCCCTTGGTCCACAGGCTCCTTGTGGACCAATTGGACCTGGATAACCTGGACATCCTGAATCACCCTTAGGTCCTTGTGGACCAGACTGACCTGGTGAACCAGGATAACCTTGAGAACCCGAATCCCCCTTTGGACCTGGTATTATATATGAAGTGCCTATAACACTATTATTAGCTGGATAGTAATTGCTGCTGTATCCATCTTCTTCCCTTTTGTCAATACCTTCTAAATAGCTACCCATCCCTTGTTCCCCTCCTCTCTATTTATATTATGAACCAAACTCTATTCATGTTCTTTTTTAATAAAAAATGTACAAATTTTATTACTTAAACATACGCTATACTAGAAGGCTAAACATCTTAATTACTTTTTCATTTTGGAGGAATAATGTATGAAAAAAGATATAATTGAAATAGATGAAGTAAATCATGTATATGATTTTTCTGAATGTATAGATAATTATCCTTGTAAAGAAATTACGAAAACAAATAAATTATGCTTACCTTGTGATAAACCAACTATAAAAAAAATATGTAAGGCCTTTTTAAGAATATCAATATCAAAATTTAAAACTATTAATACTCCTATGGGTAAAAAACTTGTAATTGAGGGGATTCAACACTTGAAAATTCTTTATAAGGCTGATATACCTTGTGGGAATATTTATTCTGCTCATTTTTGTATGCCATTTTGTACCTTTATTCTTTTAAAAGATGTGTGTGAAAGAGTTGTTAACATCAAATCTGAAGCAGAATATGCGTGTATTACACCTGTAGATTGTAAATGTTTTTATTTATCCACTATCATATTTTTGTGCCCTGTTTTCAAGAAAAAACCTGATATTTGTTCCTGCAATTCACATAATGATTATTGCAGTTGTAAAAATTCATCATATTATTACAGCAAGACTGGCTGCATAAATGACTGTAGTAACCTTCAATACGATTGGGCGGAATATAACTTTAATGACTGCAGCAATTATGATAACAAGGAGGTTGATTCTAATAACGAATATATGTGTGAAATAAATTATAACACTGAAAATATTTAATTTATCCTTAGAGGTTGTTTTAATTCAACCTCTAACTTATTTTACTTCTTTGTCCCCTTAAATTCATATTTTTCATTATATTTTAAAATAAATTAGAATATATTTATTATGAAATTATGCTTTTGGAGGATAAAAATGAAAAATATTCTTTGCAGTGAAATAGAAATATGTGGAATTTCAGATACATTTCCCTCATTCTCAAATACCTTTAAGGAATTTCAAATACAAAAAACTTTATGTATTCCAGCCCACAAACCAGATATTGAAGAAATAATATACGCAAATATCTACACCAAAATATGGGAAACTTATACTATACCCTCTCCAAATTCAATATCTCAAGAAGGCCAAGTTCTTACTCAAAATAAATTGATTGTGTATGGTGAAATATTATTAAAAATTCAATATACAGCATACAGCTTTGATCAGTCTGTTCACGCATCTGAATTTAAAATACCCTTTTCTAATTATATTGTTATGGACGAACATTATAATCCAGATTTAGATTCTTATATTTCACCTTATATTGAAGATGTGTTCATAAGACAAGTTAGTAAAAGAAATTTCTATACAAATATTATGCTTTTACTTGATGCTAAATATTGTTGAATAAAATTTATATTACAGGAGTGAATTTAATGGATATATTAAAAAATATTACATATAACACAAAAAAGTACTCCAATATTTCTCCTTCACCTCTAAAATTTTTTTCACAGTTTACAACTTCTGAAATTATAAGTCTAAATAATAATTTACCAGATATAGCTGAAATAGTGTCTATCATAGTTGAACCTGAAATAATTTCATGTAAAATAATAAACACAATGAAAGGCTATTCCTGTGAAGGTCAAAAGTTAACAGGAAAAAAGATTGCAATTGAGCTTGCGCTAAACAAAAAAATATTATATGCTGCTAATACCCCTCAACAATCTCTTCACATAATAGAAAATAAATTCTATCAAAGTGTATATATTGTAATTCCTCATAAAATAGAAGGCACAGATGTAGAAGCTTTATATTGCAATAAAAAATTCAAACCCTTTATCACTATTGAATCTGTTTCAGGTAGAAAACTAAATAATCGCTGTATTCATGAAAGCATAAATTTATTTGTTTATATGAAATATATACCTACATATGAGCTCTGCTATACAATTCATAATAACTGCTCTTACAGCAATATTTATGCAGCATATGAAGATGGGTCTAACGATTCTAGATTAACCTTTAATAATTCTACAAAAATTATTAAACCTGAATGGTCACCTTGCGGAAATGTTATAGCTTTTCTACAAAATGATTGTGATAACTATATGCTATATGTAGTAAATATAAAAAATAGATTAATAAAAAAAATTAACCTATCTGATAATATTAAATACGTAACAAGTTTTTCATGGGCTCCCGATTCTAGAAAAATTATTTTCTCTGCCTTAGCTGTAATTAATAGCACTAATGTAAAAGAATTGTTCTGTGTTGATATTAATACTTTTCATTGTAAACAACTAACAGACGGAAAAGGTATCGCAAAAAGTTATAAACCTATGTGCTCTCCTAATGGAGAAAATATTGCTTTTCTACATTCATCTAATGAAAGAGTATCCTTATGTGTTAAAGATTTTCATGATGGTATGAACTTTAATCAACTTACATTCTCAGGAGATGTTAAGGATTTTCATTGGTCCGAAAAGAGTAACTGTATTGTATACCTATGTTCTACTAACACAGATTCATATAAGATATGCACTATAAATTTAGATACTTTAGAAAGAGAAGAATTATTTACATGCAAATATATAGGAGTAAAAAAGAAAATAAGATTTTCACCTGATAATAAATTTATAGCATATATAGGATCTAATTATGCTACAGAAGATATATTTATCTATGATATACAAAATAAAACCAATACTAATCTTACAAATAATGATTATAATACAAAAATAAGTGATTTTGTTTGGAATATAGACTCAACTAAAATCTATTTTTCCCAAAATACCTATGGATATTATACTATATATTCTATTTTATTAAATAATAAAAATAAAGATAAACTTAATACTAACATAGCTTCTAACATAGAACTAAGTTATAGAAGCAAAGTAATATGAGATACTACTGAGATATTAACAAATATATTTTGTCAATATCTCAGCAGTTGATTAATAAACAACTAATTTCTTATTATTTTAATTCTGCTTACCATTATAATATTCGCAATATAGAGCAATTGGACATTTTTCACACTCAGGCTTTCTTGCCTTACAAATCTTTCTTCCATGCCATATAATATAATGATGCACATCACTCCACATTTCTCTTGGTATATTTTCTCTCAACTGTTTTTCAACTTGGTCAACATTTTTTCCTTCAGCAATACCTATTCTATTTGATACTCTAAAAACATGAGTATCAACTGCAATAGCTGGTACTCCAAAAGCATTAGAAAGCACAACATTAGCAGTTTTTCTACCTACCCCTGGAAGGCTTACTAATTCCTCCATTGTATTAGGTACTTTTCCATGAAACTTTGTTAGAATATCTCTAGATGCAGCTAGAATATTTTTACTCTTATTTTTGTATAATCCACAACTTTTTATTTTATCCCCTAACTCACTTTCATTTAAAATTACCATTTTTTCAGGTGTATTATACGCCTTGTATAATTCTTTTGTTACTATATTCACTCTTTCATCTGTGCATTGAGCTGATAGTATTGTTGACACTAATAATTCATAAGGAGATTTATACTCCAAGCCACACTTAGCTCCTTCATAAGTTTCACTTAATATATCTAATACCTTTTTTATATTATCTTTTTCCATCTCCATCACCTACATACATAAAATAATACTTTATCCACTGAATAATAATTCAGTTAAAATAAAAACTTCATCATAAATTAAGTTTCACTTTATTATCATTGAATTTTTATTTATTTTACCATAAAATAAACAAAAATAATCCTTTAATATATAAAAAAAGAGCTAAAACTTAGAATTTATCTATGTTCTGCTCTTTATATACTCTTTATATTCAATTTCAAGCTATCTTATTAATTCTAAACTTAGCCAAGCCACTATACTCTCTAAGCTTCTTTTCTATTTCTTCTCTGAGTATTCTCCTCTATATTCTTCGGGTAAAAGCTCAGCTATATTATGCATTAAAAATTCCAGTGATCTTTCTTCATATTCTCTACCTGTCTCTTCACTATTTTTCTTAGGTAGAGAAAATGGTTTGCCTATTTTAACATTGATATCAGCATAATTAAATTTTTCTTTTTCCATTTTACCTTCCGTATTTATAGGTAAAAGCTTTTCCGTTCCAGTAATCCCCAAAGGTACAATAGGTACCTTGCACATTTTTGCAATTAAAATTATTCCTCTTTTTGCTTTAATTAATTTACCAGTTCTACTCCTTGTTCCTTCTGGAAAAATAAGCACACTACTCCCATTTTTAATAATAGAAATAATTCTTTTTATTCCTTCTTTATCAGCAGTATTTGGTTGAATTGGTGTTGTTTTAACTATGCTTACTCCCATACTAGTAAGTGAATTACTATTCAACTTTACACCAGCAACAAAGGTTACATCATCGTCTTTTAGAACTCTCTGTAAAATCAAACCATCTGAATTACTTAGATGATTACATACATATATAACTGGTTTCTTTAAATTCTTTAAATTTTCTTCGTTCTCTATTTTTACATTAGCATATTTATCTACATACCCATATATTATTTTAGAGGACAAAAACTTAACTAATCCCTTTGGAAGATGTCCTATAAGTTTAGTCATAGCTGGTGATATCATTTATCAGTTCCACCTTTCTCACTAGTCTCCTTAATATACTATATCATAAGTTTAAACTTTTCAAAAGTATATTTTTAATAATTGGAACTACCACCAGTATAACACAAATTTTATATACTATTATCTATTCATGCATTTCCCTATTTCCATATTTTCGTATCCATCCATTTTTATTATATTAGGACTTTTCTTTACTATCTTACCTGGTATACCAACGACTGTTGAATTTTCAGGTATATCTTTAAGAACTACTGAATTGGATCCTACCTTTGAATTATCACCTATAACTATAGGTCCAAGAATTTTAGCGCCTGAACCAATTATTACATTATTTCCAACAGTAGGATGTCTTTTTCCTGTATCCTTTCCTGTACCACCTAATGTTACTCCATGATATAAGGTAACATTATCTCCAACCTCAGCTGTTTCTCCAATAACCACTCCCATTCCATGATCTATGAAAAATCCTTTTCCTATTTTAGCTCCTGGATGTATTTCTATTCCTGTTAAAAATCTTCCTAATTGTGATATTAGTCTAGCCAAGAAAAACATTTTTTTATTATATAATACATGTGCTATTCTATAAAGTATCATTACATGTACTATAGGATATAAAATTAATACCTCTAAGCCATTTCTAGCAGCTGGATCATTTTTAATTATGTTATCTATATCATATTTTACTGTTTTAAAAAATTTAAGCATTTTTCCGCCCTCCATTTAAATTATTTATACCTTATCCTTAGTTTTAAAATCTACCCCTTATTTATATAATAAAAAAGCTCTATCTCTAAATTCTAGAGACAAAGCTATACTCTGCGGTTCCACTCTACTTGGATATAAAAATCCCAGCTCATTTTCAAGTACCTTTAAATTTACCATTAATACCATTACTTACACATTAATATGAACTGTATGATATAACTCGTAAACTTATTTATACTCTATCACTATAACGGGTGAATCCGTTGCAGCCTACTTAATATTTCGGTGCAAAACTCCAAAGGGCACTTCACATAAACTCAATATAGAAATCTCTCAGCTTACGATTTCCTCTCTGAATATTTAATTTAAGCTACTTTCCTTTTTCTCAGTATTTCTTACTATTTCACTAAGGATTATACTTTTATTATATGAAGTGTTAAAGATATTGTCAACCTTTTTAACTGAAATAATTTTTAACTTAAATGGAAGTATATTATCTACAAAACCTGTGTTTTCCAATAACCTTAATAAGTGGTCTGGACCAAATCCATGAACTAGTAGCTGTTGAAGGATTAAAATAATATATTGCTCCTCCTGATGGATCCCATCCATTTAAAGCATCTTTTGCAGCTTTAATTGAGTTGGGCTGCATTTCTGCATGTACCTGACCATCTACTATAGCAGTAAAGGCTCCCGGTTGATATACAACTCCTGCAATAGTTGACGGAAACTTTGGATTTCTAACTCTATTTAAAATTACAGCACCTACAGCAACTTGACCTTCATATGGTTCTCCTCTTGCTTCTCCATTAATAAGTCTTGCAAGCAGCATAACATCCTGATTATTTTGTGTGGAGCTGGAAGCTGTGGAATTAGGATTTACATTATTAGGATTTATACCTAAAGCAACCAAAGTTTTATTTCCTGCAACTCCATCAACTACCATACCATTTTTTCTTTGAAAATATTTTACAGATGTATAAGTCTGATAACCATAAATACCATCTATACTTTTAGTATAATATCCCCATCTTTTCAATTTTGTCTGAATCTCTTTAACTACATCTCCTCTTGAACCATACTTATATGTTACAGCATTTATAGCATCAAAATAGGGATAAATACATTCTGTAGCAATAACATATGTAAATAATAAGGTCATTACTAACACGCTTACTCTTTTTAATCCCAGCTTTTCCCTCATTTTTTAGCTGCACCTCCTAAAATAGATATGCTAATATAATTTTCTATACTTATTTTGTGCAACTTTCTACAAAATACTACATATAAAAATTAGGAAAAATAAAGATAAAGCAGTAAAAAAAGAGAAAAGCAGTAAATAAATATATATTCTTTACTACTTTTCTCTTTTTTTAATGTGCCATATATTTTTTATCTTTTTTCTTTTAACTATTTTTTAAACCGCTTTTTTTAGCTTTTTTTTAAATTGCTCTGAAAAAACCTCTTCTATTATATCATTTATAATTACTATTCCCTGCAATTTTTCTTCACTATCTATAACAGGAATAGTTATAAAATCATATTTTATAAACTTTGTAATAGCAGTTTCCAAATTTTCATCGTCAAATAATTTTATTGTTTCTCTTTTCATTATATCCTTTAATTTTAAACTTGAATCTGCAAAAACTAGTTCACTAAAAGATATCACCCCTTGAAGTCTTTCATTTTGATCAGTTATATAAACATAATGTGATATCTTTTCTTCAGGTTTTATTTCCTTTAAAAGTTCTAAAGTTTCTGCTACTGTTATATTTACATTAAAAGCTACAAAATCAGTATTCATTATACTACCAACTGTTTCATCTTCATATCGCATTAAGTCTCTAACCTTAACTTCATCTTGAGTCTCCAAATTCATAAGAAATCTTTCAGCCGTTTCTTCATCTAACTCTTCTAAAATATCCGCTATTTCATCATTTGACATATTGTTTAAAATATCAGATACCTTAGCTTGATTTATAGTTTCAATTATGTCCGCTTGAATTTCCGGGTCAATTTCCTCAAGGGTATCTGCCGCTAAATGATTGTCTAAACTTTCAAATATCTTATTTCTATACTTTAAATCTACTTCCTCCAAAATATCTGCGATATCTGCTGGATGTAGCTCAGATATTTTTCTATATGGTACTGAAATTTTTAAATTATCATCTATCATTTCTAGCGACTCTACATCATCCCACATTATAACTTTATCCTGTGGCTGTCTCTTTAACAGCTTAAGGAAAAATCTAATCATCTTGTCCATGGAGTACCTTCTGCTTAAAGCTAAAAAACCTGTTTCAACAGCTATTACTCTAATCTCCCCACAAATATTAGCTAATCTTAAATCGTTAACTCTTACTACTTTTTTACCATTCACATCTACGATTTGCTTATCTAATAAATGCTTAGATAGAAGATAGGAATATGCTCTTGGGATTATATCCTTAACCATTCTTACCTTAACATATACTCTACCATTCTCCTCATAGAATTCAATATTGCGAAATTCGTAATTGTAAACTTCACTGCCTTTTTTTATCTTATATCCTATGGCTTTAGGATATCCATCTCCAGTGGTTACATATATATCGCTGATTTTTCCTATGCAGTCATCATATTCGTCATAAACATTCTTATGCAGTATTTCACTCAAATAGAAACTACTAAGCTTTTTCATGGATATTCCTCCTTCATATACAGAGAAAACCCATGATAAGTTTACAGTTTACATGTTTACAGTTTACAGTTATGAACATCTAACAATACAAAACTAAATATAAATAAACTTTTATTCAATAATTTATCTACATAATAAATAGCTTTACTTTAATAATTTTTATTTTGTATTCATAACTCTAAACTGTAAACTCTAAACTGTAAACTTTTTAGTATGTTTTCCTCCATATATATTATTCAGTTTTAAATTTTTATTTGACCTCCACCTAAGGGGATCACCTTCCATTAACTTTCACCTCTTTTCGAAATAAAAAAAGCCTTTAATTGAGGCTCATCTTCCTGATAAAACAATTCTGTATTAGCCTAGAATAGCTTACCTAAAAGACCAGCTAATATTTCTCTTCACTATAAATTATATTATACTTTATTCAAAATGCAACCCACTATAAATAAAATTCCTATGCAATTTTCTTTGTTTATATTTTTTCTTCGTTATGTTAATATTATTACTAGATTTGGAGGTATACTTTTTATGAAATTAAACAAACAATTTTTACCCATAAGCAAAAAAGATTTAAAAGAACGTAATATAGATCAATTAGATTTTATCATAATAACTGGAGATGCATATGTTGATCATCCTTCCTTTGGTACTGCAGTAATAGGACGCACCTTGGAAAATGAAGGTTTTTCAGTTGGTATCATTTCACAACCTGATTGGCAAGATGTAGAGGCTTTTAGAATTCTTGGAAAACCTAAATACGGCTTTCTTATAAACTCTGGTAATATGGATTCTATGGTTAACCATTATACTGCTGCTAAAAAGAAACGCAGCACAGATTTATTTTCTCCTGGTGGTGAAACAGGTCATAGACCAGACAGAGCCATTATTGTATACTGCAGCAAAGCACGAGAAGCATATAAAGGAGTTCCTATAATAATAGGAGGTATAGAGGCTAGTCTTAGACGTTTCACCCACTATGATTATTGGGATAATAAACTGAGACGAAGTATTTTAATAGATTCCAAAGCTGATTTGTTGATTTATGGAATGGGTGAAAAAACAGTCACTCAAATAGCTAATTTGTTAAAATATGGTATGGATATTAAAAACATAACCAATGTTGCTGGAACAGTTTTCTCAGTAAAAAATCTAGATCATATTGATAATTATATAGAAGTTCCTTCTTTTGAAAAATGTGTTGAAAATAAAAAAGCTTATGCTGAGAGCTTTAAATTAGAATATTTTGAGCAAGACAGTATAAATGGAAAAAATATTGTCCAAAAACATGGTGATAGGTATATTATTCAGAATAAACCTCAAGAACTACTAACCGAGGAAGAAATGGACATTACTTATGGCTTACCATATACTAGAACTTATCATCCAATATACGAATCTAAAGGTGGAATTCCAGCTGTTCGTGAAGTTAGATTTTCTATAACAAGTCATAGAGGATGCTTTGGTGGTTGTTCATTTTGTGCTCTTAATTTTCACCAAGGAAGATCTATTCAACACAGAAGTCAAGAATCTATTCTTGAGGAAGCTAAACTTTTGACAACTCTAGATGACTTCAAAGGATACATTCATGATGTAGGAGGCCCTACGGCAAACTTTAGACATAGCTCCTGTGAAAGTCAAAAGGAAAGAGGAGTATGTAAAAATAAACAGTGTCTCTTCCCTAAACCCTGCAAAAATTTAAAGGTAAATCATAGAGAATACTTAGATTTACTTAGAAAGATTAGGAAACTACCTAAAATAAAAAAAGTATTCATTCGTTCTGGCATACGTTTTGATTATCTTATGGAGGACAAGGATAATACATTTTTTAGAGAATTATGTGAGCATCATATTAGTGGTCAATTAAAAGTGGCTCCAGAACATATAAATGATAAGGTACTTAGATTAATGGGAAAACCTAAAAATGAAGTTTATAAAAAATTTGAAAAAAAATATTTTGAAATAAACAATAAATTAGGTAAAAAACAATTTTTAGTTCCTTATCTGATATCCAGTCATCCTGGCAGTGATTTGAAGGTTGCAATTGAACTTGCTCTTTATATAAAAAATATGGGTCATACCCCAGAACAAGTTCAAGACTTCTATCCTACCCCAGGCAGTCTTTCAACTACAATGTATTATACTGGTATAAATCCTCTTAATAATGAACAGGTTTATATACCAAAAACACCTGAAGAAAAATCAATGCAAAGAGCTCTTCTTCAATTTAATAAACCTGAAAATTATAATATAGTAAAGAAAGCCCTTATTAAAGCTGGTAGAGAGGATTTGATAGGATCTAGTAAGAATTGTTTGATACCATTTAATCCTCCAAAGAAAAAAAGCAAGGGAAATAAACCTAAAAATAATAACTTTAATACTGAAAATAATAAAAAAACAAAAAAATCAGGCAGATAATCATCTACCTGATTTTTTTAATTTACTTAATAAATAATTTAATGATATTATCCACAATATATCACTTAAAACTATATTCAAAAATATTTCTTTTCCTATAAAACTCAAAATTGCTTCAATTATTAAAATACTAGCGGAAAGTATAACTAGAACAATCCCTTTTCTATTCACATTTTTGTTATAAAGATTCCCTGCAAAAATTATAGCACACATATTGAAAATCATGTAAATTACATATGCATATGGTACTTGCATTATCTCTATAAAATATCCATAGTATATATCAACTTTCAAAGTAATAGGATATTTGTAAATGAAAAAAATATAAAAGCCCACTAATAAAAAACTAATAAAAAACATATAGGAAAAATTAATCTTGTCATTCCTTACTAATATATAAAATATAATAAAAGTTATTATAGGTATGCATATAAAGTTCAAGAAATATAATGGCTTCAACAAATATAAGTATCTAATATTTTGTACTATGAACATTAAAAACATTGTTAAGTATCTTAATAGCATTCCCATTAAAACAATAGTACATAAAATTTTTATTTTAATTGGGGAATATTTATTATTTTTCTTAAAAGCTTCATATATTACAATAAACATAAACATTATTAATAAAAAATAAATATAAATTTTCAAACTTCCTTCTCCATTTAATTGCTTTTATTAATAATTATTTCATCTCATATGTAATTATTCATATTTTTTTAATTTTTAGATTTTACTCCTAAAACCTTAAGCCCATCCTGTATGCATTCTATATCAAGAGGAAAATCAGGACCTCTTTCACCATCAATATCTGTAACAATTTCTTCATCACATTCTACATGTAGTTTATCAGTTTTAAAATAAATTAACTCCTTAGCACCTTCTAGATGCTCACCTTTTAGCATTTTAACAAATAAAGATATTATATCCTTTATCATTCCAGCCTTTATTATAATTATGTCCATCATACCATCTGTAACATCAGCTTTATATGCAAATTTAAAATTTCCTGCTGTTTGACCATTAAATATTAGCATCAAATACATATCACCTTCAAAAATCATATGTGCTGAATTTACTTTTATTTTAAGCTTTCTTAAATTAGGTATTTGCTCTATTCCTTTAACATAATAAGCAAGTTTACCTATTGTATTTTTAAGATTTACATCTGTTTTTTGAGATACATCTGTAAAAAGTCCTGTACTAGCAACATTAATAAAATATTTGTCATTTATCTTACCTATATCTAAATATTCAACCTGACTTCGTAATATTTGTTCACAGGCTTCTTCTACATCGGCAGGCATTCCTATAAACTTTGCAAAATCATTTGCAGTCCCTACTGGAAGTATTGCAATAGGTAAATCTATTTCAATTTCTTTCATTATGTTTACAACATTATCTACAGTACCATCTCCACCTGCTATAAGAATATATCTATAAGTATCATCCATGTCTCTGAAAGCATCTCTAAGTTCATAATCTTTGCTTATTCTAAAAGGTACAACTAGATAATCATACTTTTGATGTACTTTGATTACTGTGTCAATATCATCTAATATAGTATTTTCTCCTGAGAATGGATTATATATAAACTTAACTTTATCCATATTTACCTCCCTAATTAAATCAACCTGTTCTATGAAATTACTCTTAATTTAGTTTATTATACCCCTAATTTATTATAATTTACAACTAAAGTTACTTAAAGAAAATTGTGTAACAAACTTCTTAACAATCACCTAAATATATAGATAAAAATTTAAAAATAGAACAGCAATGCTACTTATAAGCATAGTACTGTTCTATTTATGTGGAATTTTATTAAATATATTTATTTTTGTTTTTTATTGACTATTTACTCTTATAAAGTAGGACTACATGGTTCAGATATATTAGTCAAAGCTTCTCCAGCTTCTTCTGTAAAATGTGGTTCAATAGCTAAATCACCTAAAGATACAACTCCAACTAAATGATTATTTTCTACTATAGGAAGTCTTCTTATTTGTCTTTCACTCATTATTCTTGAAGCCTCATGAACTTCCATTTCTGGTGTACCTAAAACTGGATTAGAAGTCATTATACTTCTAACCTTCTCATTGTTTACATTTGCTCCTTCTGCTGCAGATCTTAGAGCAATATCCCTATCTGTTATTATTCCAATAACTTCTTCTCCACTACATACTGGAACAGACCCAATATCATATTCTCTCATAAGTTGGGCTGCGCGTTCTACTGTATCTTCAGGATTTATGCTTGCAACTGTTTTAGTCATTATCTCTTTTATTTTCATATAAGACACCTCCTTCACATATTTTAACCAGAGTGTATATTTTATATTTACTAAATATTAATTTTTTATAAATTTTTATATTTTACTCTTAATTATTTGCGTATAATATTATATAATGTTGTAGTAAGTATATATTTTTACTCATTAATATTTAGGAGTGATATTTTAATGGCAAAACTAGCAAAAAATGCACTGCCAAATCTTTTTACTTTAGGTAATCTATCATGTGGATTAATATCATTAATAATGACATTTCAAGGGAATTATGAATTAGCTTGTATTTTTATATTATTAGCAGGTATTATGGATAGATACGACGGACGTATTGCCAGATACTTAAATGTTGTAAGTGATCTTGGTAAAGAATTGGATTCCTTAGCAGATCTAGTTTCTTTTGGTGTTGCACCTGCACTTTTAGTTTTCAACTTATATAGTTTTACGGATTTAGGACTTAATGGCTATCTATTAGCTTTAATATTTCCTTTATGCGGTGCATACAGACTTGCTCGATACAATTGTACAAACTTCGACGGTGAATTTATGGGAATTCCTATAACTGCAGCTGGAATGTTTATGGCATTATATTCTTTTTTAACTCTTAACAATCCATCCCATATTGTTACAACTGGTTTAATAATGATTTTGCTATCTTATCTTATGGTAAGCAAAGTAAGAATAAAAAAAGTGTGATTATTTATCACACTTTTTATTCTTTAAAGCATAAATCCTCTTGTATTTCAGTTACAATATAGTCAATATTCATCTTTTCTTTTATAATATCTGATTTAAGCTGACAATATGAGCCATAGTTAAAACTAATATCATCCAATATTTTTATAATGTCATCTATAGTTTCTCCTAGCTTTTCAGCTCTCTTTAAAGCATCTCTAACGTCACTTTTTTTTGATAAAGCAATTTTATTCAACTCATCTGCAGCTCCAATTAGCAATCTATATGAACTAACTAGTTTTCCAAGCAATTCTGTAAGATTATTAACATCTTTATAGTAAGTTTCTATTACTTTTCTCTGACCCACATTCTCACCCTGATACTTAATATCATAATAAATATATTAAAAACAAATTGTTTTCATACCAAATAATAATATGCCATTGTAATCATTGTATATATAGCTATTAAAATTGCCCCCTCTAGCCAATATGTTTTTCCGTCTTGAAATACGAAAAAAGACATCCCTACGCCTATTCCACTCATTAATATCTGAAAATTACTAAAAACAAAAGTCATTTTCATTCCCATAAAATATGAAAATATTATAAGAAGAGGAGTTACAAAGAGAGCTATCTGAATACTTGACCCTATGGCTATCTCTACACTCATATTCACTCTATTTTGTGCAGCACATATAATAGCTGAAACATTTTCACCTATATTTCCAAGTATGGGTATTAGAATTATTCCTATAAATTCTTGAGATAAATTATAATAATCAACTACTTGTTTAATATTAAATATAAGCTTTTCACTAATAAAAAATAAAAGAATAGAACTTACTATTATTTCAAGTATTAATATATGTTTATACTTTATATCTGTCTTTTTAACCTGCTCATCTCTTTTTTCACTTATTATAAAAAGGTTACTGTGAGTATATAAAGAAAATACAAGTCCTAATATATATACAGCAATAAGCACTGCTGAAACCTTTATACTTATAGATATTAAAGTATTTAATTGAATCTTACTATATCCATTTAAAGAAGCCATTATTACCATAGCAGACATAGCTAAAAGAAACATATTAAAATTAGTTCTTGCTATTATTTTGTTAAAAGTTTGCTCTTTATACTTTATACCTCCAATAAAAATTGATATTCCAAGAACTAAAAGCATATTACTTACAATTGATCCTATTAATGCAGATTTAACCATTGGCAGCATCCCAAAGCTTACAGACCACATTCCCATCATAAGTTCTGGAAAATTGCCTATAGTTGCAGCTAAAAGACCTCCTCGTTTTTCTCCAATATATTCAGAAATTTTTGAAGTAAGCTCCCCAAGTAAAATAGCAATAGGTATTACAGCTATAGAATATATTATAGTATTTATTAAACTCGAAGAAGTATTTATAAACATAAATACTATAGATATCATCACAAAAACATACAACTTCTTCATAATATGCACCCATCTAAAACTTATTAGTCCATGTCATTTTATGTTTTCATAATGAAAGTTGTTACTATTTGAGGAAATTGCATTTCACATTTTAAATTTATAATTATGCAATTTCCTCATTTAAATATTAATAATATCTTTTGTTACTATTGTTTTTATCAATCTCTTTATATAATTCTGTAATTTGATTTTGTAAAGTTCCATACAAAAATTTTGACATTAAATCTAAAAATTTTAATAAAATCACTTGAAATGATTCATTACCTAAAATATTTCCATCTACCCCTCCATCTATTGATGCATAAAACATACTAACCTTAACATTATTATTTGAATTGTTATTTGAAGAATTTCTAGATAACTTATTTAATATTTCTGTAGGAATTATAGTTTCGCATACATTATCTACTTCATAATCTGGCTGCTTATAAATGTTTTTTTCTTCAGTTTTTATTAATTCCTGTTGTATTTGTACAGGGAAATTTGATTCAACATAACTATTCTCTTTTTCTATTTCCTTCTGTTTAAGCATTATATATATAATTTTTTTTACAGGAGTAGACATATACTTTTTATAAGTTAGCATTTTTTCTATTTTAGTAACCATACTGGTTAATTCTTCTTCTGATAGACTGCTTGACTGTTCTAATGTTTCTCTAATGATGTTTTTAATTTCCTTATACTTATTTAAAGCCCATTTATTTAAGCTTTTATTAATTTCGTCAATAACTTCTTTTCTATCTTCAATTTCTTTCTGTAATTTATTTTTTTTAGAATATTTAGAAGTTATATTTACTTCCTTTGTCAATTGTAAAATTTGATATTGTAATTTTTTAACCTCAGTAGATATAATATTTTTATTATATAGTAAGCAATTTAATATATCCCTTGGAGTTAATTCTAAGATATTATTAATATTGATATCTTTAAACTTAATATTATTAGCATACATGTTATTTTCCTCTTTTTTTATTGATGTATATTCATCAAACTTTTGATTCATACTTTTTCCTCCTTAAAAATAGAAAATTATAACTAAACTTCAAAAGACCTTACTATATTTTATTTAAAACAAGACAAGGTGTGATGATATAATAAAAAAGCCTATATCCATTAAGATATAAGCTTCACTAAAGTATATTCAATTAAACGATAAACTTATTTTTAATATTTATAAAAATAGCTACCTCCAATAAATTCTCTAAGTATAGAATTATCTGGAACTAATTCCTTTTCTACATCTTTAAAAAAGTTTAAAAAGCTTTTCAATCTCTTAGCTTCATAATACACTGGACTATCTGGTTCTATTTTTGCAAGTTCAGGTTCTGCATATTTTTTTAGTACGCAAAGCTCATAAACTAAATTTGAATTAAACATTACATCTGCTTCTTCTTGAAATATAAAAATATTATTTTCCTCTCCTCTTTTTATAGACGGCCACATTTTCAAAGTATCCTCTGCCCTGTAGCCCCTTGACAAATAATCTCTAACTATCCTTCTTATCATTCTTACATCAGTAGTTGATATCCTATTATGATTGTCCAAGTTCAATTGGGTTAAGGCGCTTATATATATCTTAAATTTGTTTTCCCTAGGTATAGAAGCTGTGAGCATCTCATTTAAACCATGAATTCCTTCTATCAATATTATTCCATTTTTAGGAATCACAATAGATTTTTCATGCCATTTTCTTTTACCGGTTAAAAAATCATAATTTGGAATAACAACTTCTTCTCCCTTTAATAACTGACAAAGATTTTTATTAAAAAGAGATAAATCTAAAGCATAAATAGATTCAAAATTATATTCACCATTTTCATCTTTTGGAGTTTTTTCTCTATCTACAAAATAATCATCAAGTGAAATCTCAATAGGTATCAATCCATTTACTCTTAACTGAATTCCAAGTCTTTTTGTAAAAGTAGTTTTACCCGAAGAAGATGGACCTGCAATTAATATAATTTTAGTATTTTGCCTTTTATTAATCATATCAGCAATATATGCAATCTTTTTTTCATGTAATGCCTCTGTCACTCTAATCATAGTATTTATCTCACCACTATGAACTATATCATTTAATGATCCTACATCACCCACATTAAGAATTTTACCCCATTGCTCTGTCTCATAGAATATCTTAGCTAATTTCTTATGATCCACAAATTCTTCTAATTTTCTTGGATTATCTTCTGTAGGAGCTCTAAGTATAAAACCTGGCTCGTAATACATTAAATCAAAAATATTAAGATCCCCTGTTGAATAAGCCATTACTCCATAAAAATAATCATATCTTCCCTCTAACTCATAAAGCTTTAAATTATTAGAATTAACATGCTTTAAAAGTCTTACTTTATCATCCATTCCATATTTCTTGAAAATCTCAATTGCCTTTTGTTTAGTGACAGATATTTTATTAATTATAGTATTTTTGTCTATGATTTCTTGCATTCTATTTTTAATTTTTAACACATCACTGCTGTCAAGGGGAGTTTCCTTGTGTATTTCTCCAAAAATTCCTTTACTTATAGAATGCTCAATAGTAACCTGAGCATTTGGATATAAATCATAAACTGCTTTTATTAACACAAACTGAAGGGTTTTCAAGTATGCTTTTCTTGCAATTTTATTTGTTATATCAACGCATTCAAAATAAGCATCTTCATCTATAGTTTGGCTAAGCTCGTGCAGTCTCCCATTAACTCTTCCTAATATGCAGGGAATATCACCTTGTAAATTATTCTCCATTATTATTTGATGTAAATTTATTCCTTTATCTACTATGATTTTCTTCCCGTTTTTCAAAGTTAAACTAACTTTGTCCATAATGTTCCTCCTCCTGCATAAAATTTATCTATACATTTAACATATTTTTTAAAAAATTTAGTCTTATTATTATTATATTTTATAATATGAAAAAAAGTGTGTTATTTCCATTTATATTTTTGGTTTTTTTGAAAAAACTATATATTTAAGAGATGATTCTTTTAATAAACTTTAGGAGTGATTCTATGTTTATTGTAATGATTAGAACTGCTATTCTTTATATATTAGTTGTATTAACAATGCGTCTCATGGGAAAACGTCAAATAGGAGAGCTGGAGCCTTTTGAACTTGCCATAGCTATTATGATATCTGATTTGGCTTCGCTCCCTATGCAAGATTTAGGAATGCCGCTTTTATATGGAATTATTCCCATAATTACACTACTTATTCTTCAAACAATAATAACAATTTTAGAATTAAAAAGTGAATTTTTTCGAAAATTAATGACTGGTAAACCAAGTTTAATTATTATTAATGGAAAAATAGATATAAAAGAACTGCGCAATCAACGACTAACTTATAATGATTTAGTAGAAGAGTTACGTCTTAAGGGCTTTTACAATATTCAAGATATAGCCTATGCTGTCCTTGAAACAAGTGGTGAATTATCAATCATGCCTAAAACCGAAATAACTCCTGCATCTAAAAAGGATTTAAATATACCTGTACACCAAGAAAAACTTCCTATAACTTTAATTTTAGATGGTAAAATAAATTATAATAATTTAAACATTATAAATAAAGATATAGATTGGCTAAATTCAAAATTAAAATCAAATAATATTGATAATCCTTCAAAAGTTTTTGTAGCTATTTTAGATACTCAAAACAAGATTTTCTTTCAAATGAAAGATTAAACACTAAATGTAAGGAGCATTAAATAAATGAAAAATGTAATAGCCTCATTTATAATTTTTATAATTATGACTTTATGTATGCTTTTTTCAATAAATTATCTTAAAAATACGTGTAACCATTATAAAATCATGATTTCTTCTCTAGAAACTACTATAAAAAATGAAGCATGGGATGAAGCATATAAAACAACAAATATTTTATTAGAGGATTGGAGAAAAGATTCTAAAATTGTTTCAATTTTTATTAACCATATATATGTAGATGGTATGTATGTGGAATTATTAAGACTAACTCAACATGTAAATTGCAAAAATAAAAATGATTCTTTGGCTTCAGTACACAGCATAAAGTTTTTAGTGAATGACATTCTTGACTTTGAAAAGTTTAACATCCAAAATATTTTCTAAATTGTAAAATTTTTCATTTATTTTTTTCATAAATTGGTTTATAATTATAAAGTAGTATACTATGGTAAATGTAATAATATTGGGTTATAATAATTGTAGGTGAATTTTGTCCCAGGTGGACATTAAATGTCCCTATAACATAATATATCATTGGAAGGTGGAATTTATATGGCATTAGTAACAACTAAAGAAATGTTTAAAAAAGCTTATGAGGGTAAATATGCTATCGGAGCTTTCAATATCAACAACATGGAAATATTACAAGGGGTTATAAATGCAGCTAAAGAAAAAAAATCTCCTGTTATTCTTCAAGTTTCAAAAGGAGCTTTAGAATATGCTGGTCCTAAATACTTAAAAGCTATGGTAGATGCTGCAGTAGCTGATACTGGAGTAGACGTTGCTTTACACTTAGACCATGGTCCAGATTTAGAAACTATTAAATTATGTATAGAAAACGGATTTACTTCTGTTATGTTTGATGGTTCTCACTTTGAATATGAAGAAAATGTAGCTAAAACTAAAGAAGTTGTTGAATACGCTCACGCTCATGGAGTAACTGTAGAAGCTGAACTTGGAATACTTGCTGGTGTTGAAGATGAAGTAAGCAGTGACGTTCATGTTTACACTGATCCAGATCAAGCTGTTGATTTTGTTAACAGAACTGGTGTTGATTCATTAGCTATAGCTATCGGAACAAGCCACGGTGCTTTCAAATTTGAAGGAGAAGCTAAATTAAGATTTGATATATTAGAAGAAATCCAAGAAAGAATACCTGGATTTCCAATAGTTCTTCACGGAGCTTCAGCTGTTAACCCTGAATTAGTTGCAACTTGCAATGAATTCGGAGGACAAATTCCTTCAAAAGCTAAAGGTGTTCCAGCTGATATGTTAAGAAAGGCAGCTTCAATGGCTGTATGTAAAATAAACATGGATACTGACTTAAGACTTGCTATGACAGCAGGAGTTAGAAAATTATTTGGTGAAAAACCAGCTGAATTTGACCCAAGAAAATACTGTGGAGCTGGAAGAGACTTAATTAAAAAGGTTGTAGAAGATAAAATAGAAGATGTTTTAGGTTCTGCAAACACTCTATAATATATAATTACATAAATAAAGGTGCATGAAAAATTTCAATGCACCTTTGTTTTATAAATTTATTTTTCTATATAATTAGAAATGTGTTTTATAATCATATTTATGCTTCCATCTCCATTTCTAATAATTTCAAACCTACTGTTATCATTATAGGCTTCTTCGTTTATGTATAAATCAATATCCTTATCTATTTTCAATCTTATTCTTTTAAACTTCTTTTCAACCCATTCCTTATCTACAGCAATATTTTCTACCCCACCTTGTTCTTTAACAAATTCAACAAAGTTTTGTTTAGTCTCTGTTTGACCTTCAAAAAGTTCTTCTGCTACAGCTTTTACATCAAATTCATCCTCTTCTCTTAGCTTTTTCTTAATAGTAGCTCTAATAGCTTCTTGAGCTTCTGCATTTTCTTTTAGATTAGTTCTAGTCCATTTTTCTGCTGCTTGAACAAAGCTTTTGGTTTTATCTCGTTCATTGTCAATTACGGTGCACCCTAGAAAGTTACTAATGAAGTAATTTGAACCATATTCTTCACTATTCTTATTTTTTGTTTGTTTATCTATTACCATAAGATCAAAATCATTTTCTTCCTTCATAGGCTTTATAAAGGCACACTTTTGTAATCTCTGACCACTTGCTGGAAGTCCAGTAAATTGTGGTATAATATTTATACCAATTTTATCATCTACAAAATCTACAGTATGAACATAATTCTTTATATAATCCATTTTTAAAATTCCAAGAAGAGGACCATATTCTGTAGATATAGATAATACCACCAAGTCACAGGAAGATATATTTCCATTAGATCTCATGAGCAAGAACATTTGACTTGCAATCTCTTTAGATACTTCAAGCAAATCATTTTGTCCATACAAAAATTCTTGTGAAATATCTTTAATAATATTTCTCTCTTTATTAAAAACCGCATATTTTAGTTCTTCATCTTTTAAAGACTTTTGTATATGTTTATTTAAAAATTCATATATTTCTTCATTTAAATCTAATTTATACTCATTTAAAATAGCTTCCTCTGAATTGTTATCTAAAATATGAACCACTGCCTCATTAATCGTAATTTCATTTATATATTCCATTATCTTTACCACCCCTAACAAAATAAAAAGCACATCCTTTTTTTAATAGATGTGCACTTATAGTTCACTTTTATTATAACACTTAAGAATAAAATTGTGTAACAATTTTATTCAGTTGACAGATGACAGTGGACAGTTTACAGTTAAGGATATTTTGCTAACGCAAAATTCAAAATAAAGTATAAAAATCTAGTATAGCCTAAGACTACACTAAGTTTTGTTTTTTATTATTAGTTTTTCTGTAAGAAAAACTTCCTTCACTGTAAACTGTAAACTATAAACTATAAACTGTAAACTAAAGAAAAGTGCTTCGCACTTTTCTTTAGTTGTGTTATAATCTCAATGTTAAGGAGCGTGATAATAAATGAAAGAAATCGAAACTAGAATTATTAAGATAGATGTAGATGCTATACGTAAGAAACTTATAAAAATAAATGCTGTAAAGGTTAAACAGGAAAATCAGATTAATAACATATATGACTTTTCAGATAAGAGACTTTTAAATTCAAAGGGATATGCAAGAATAAGAATTATAGATAACCAACTTACCAATACTAAACATAGCTATATGACAACTAAAAAGCTTTTAAGTCAAGAAAAATATAAAATCATGGAAGAAAATGAAGTAGAAATTAATGATCCTATAGAAGGTGAAAATATTTTTAACTCCCTAGGTCTTGAACTTGTTGAATCCATAAAAAAATACAGAGAAAGTTATAAATATAAAAATACATTAGTGGAAATTGACATAAACGAAAAAAGCTTTTGTCCTTTTCCTTATATAGAAATAGAGACTTACGATGAAAATGAATTAAAAGAGGTTGTAGAGTTATTAGGTTATACATTAAAAGATACTACTTCTAAAACTATATATGAAATAATGAATGAATTAGGAGAAGTAACTGAAAATCTAAAAGGATTATAAGTATTACTTTAATAACATTTTTTTATATTTATTGAAAAATAAACTAAAATTTTCACTGTGGTATTGACATTTATACTCAAAGTGCTATAATTATTGTTATCATCGTTGCCCAATAGCCAAGCGGTAAGGCACCTGACTCTGACTCAGGCACTCCGTAGGTTCGAATCCTGCTTGGGCAGCCAAATAAAAAAATGATACTCTTTGAGTATCATTTTTTTATTTATTATTTTTTAACAACTACAGAAACTCCGTCTGGTATTACTGTTATTTTTCCATCTTTAGTTCCTAATATCTCATCAGCCATTTCCAAAGCAGCTTCAACACTTGGTGCCCATTTCATATACATATCTTCAATCATTTTTCTTGGTGCATCTGTTACCATTATAATAGAGTATTTTAATAACAATCTTGCAAGCACCTGTGCTTCCCATTGATCTGATATAGTTTCGTGTCTCTTTCTAGCTACTATTTCATCCATTATTTCTTTTACTGAATTAGAATTTTTGAAAGTTTCATAGAACTCTTCTCCACCATGGCCATCATTACAGCTTGATGCCATTATTATAACACCGTTATCTGCTACTGTAGCTTCTGCAGCTGTCATTCCTTTTACTGATTGGTATATATTTTGATCTAATGGATATCCTCCATTTGTTACAATACCTATATCCGCTTTCACCGCATTAACACCAGCTAAATCTTTTACAAATTCACAACCAGTGTAATGAGCTTCTTCACGATCTCCTGCAAAAGCTGCAATAACTTTCTTATGTGAGTCTATAACAACATTCAAAATAAATGCTAAATTAGCTTTTTCCGCAGCGTATAACATATCCTTATGAAGAGGATTACCTTCTAAATTACCTGTTCTAGCATACTTACTTCCAACAAATTCTGAACAATGGTTTGCCAATACAGTTGCTTTACTTGCAATACCTGGTAAAATAGATTTACGTCCTCCTGAAAAACCTGCAAAGAAGTGAGGTTCTATGAAACCTTCTGCAATTAATAAATCAGCTTCTACTGCTGCTTTATTAATAATAAGTTCTCCACCAGATGGTAGTATTCCAACTTTAACTAATTGAGAATCATCTTGACTGTCATGGATGATAAAGTTTTCATTATTTGCAATCTCTTCTCCATACTTGTCAATAAGTTCTTCTTTAGTAGTCGCTCTGTGCATTCCTGTAGCTACTAAAATTGTAATTTTAGCATCTGGATTACCTTTTCTTATTTCTTCTAATAGAATCGGCATAGTTACATGACTTGGAACCGGTCTTGTATGATCACTAGATATTATAACAACGTTTTCTTTTCCTACAACTAGTTCACTTAAAGGCTTGCTGTCAATAGGATTTGCCAATGCCTTTCTAACTATTTCACTCTCTGTTCCTTCTGGTTTAAAATCATGTGCTTTTGACTCTAACTTTGCTACTATTCTTTCCTTTGGAAGACTTATTTTCTTTTCTCCACGTCCATATGGTAAATTAAAAGTTAACATAGTAACTCCCCCTATATATTATTAATCCTTTCAAACTGGTATGACCATCATTAAAACATACAATACTATTTACATATAATATATCATTATTTATATTAACTTATCAATAAAAGTTTATTTTTTAACATGGAAAAAGCAATAGTATATACTAATAAAAATATATTCTTTATAAGTATATTAAAAAAACGAGAACATATTTCTTATTTCAGAAAAATGTTCTCGTTTCTAAATTAACTACTATTTTTTTAATCATTTTGCTTTTTATTTATCAATTTATCAAAATTATTTAAGTGTTCTCTCAAAGCTATAATAGCTCTATCTGAATTTTTTTCCTTGATAGCATTATATATTTCTTTATGCTGTTCTATAAACTTAAGTATAGTATCTGAATCTGAAGCTAATTTTGTACGAATGTTTTGTATATGCAAATTCATAACCTCAGAAATTGAAGTTAATACTTGATATAAAACCTTATTCCTACTAGCCTTAGCGATAGTATAATGAAACATCATGTCTGCTTCAATACTACTTTTTTCATCTCCTTTGCTTTCTTCCAAAATTTCTATATATCTCTTCATTTCATCTAATTCATCGGGTCTTATCTTTTGTACAGCCAATCTAATACAGTCACATTCCAATACCATTCTGAACTCTAACAGTTCCTGAACTATATTTTCTTCTAAAGCTAACATCAATGATAATGGTTCTAAAAATCTCATTGAATCTTCATTGCTCGCTATAAATGTCCCTCCACCTGTTCTAGTTTCTATAACACCAATCAATTCAAGTGCACTAAAAGCCTCTCTAATAGAAGTCCTGCTAACCCCTAATGTTTCATGAAGTTCATTTACTGTAGGTAGTTTGTCTCCTTTTTTTAATTTCCCACTATATATAGAATCTTTAATTTGACGAATTACCTGCTGATTTACTTTTGTATTCTTTATACTTTTAAAAGTCATCTTGTATTCCTCCATAGTAACTATGTGATACGTACGTTTAACTAATTATACCATAGATATTGTTATAAATGTATCAATCAAAAATAAAATATTTCATATAATCATAACCAATGCCACCCACTGGTAAAACCTTTCTTCAACTAGTAATTTAGAAAATTCACTCCTGAAATGAATTTTTACACTTTCACTAAAAATAAGCGCAAATCAACTTTAACAATGATTTACGCATACTTTATTATAATTTTGTACTATTATTAGTCTCTGAATACTAAATTAATTTTATTTGTCAAATTTAAAGTTTTTTAATACCTCTGCTAAAGCAAAATTTCCTTCATCCATATCATTATACTCTGAAAAATCTTTACTGCCTTCATTAGTAGCTTCCTTAATGCTTAAGCTAATTCTTTTTTCTTCTTCTTTTATATCTAATATTTTAACTTTTACTCTATCACCAATAGCTAATACTTGTGATGGTTTCGTTATATTTTCATCAGTTATTTGCGTTGTATGTACCAATCCTTCTACTCCAGATTCAAGCTCAACAAAAGCTCCAAAGTCCAACAGTCTTCGAACTATTCCTTCTATCACTTCGTCAACCTTATATCTATCCTTTATATTATTCCAAGGATCTTCTTCTACATTCTTAAGACCTAAGGATATTCTTCCTTTTTCCTTATCAAAGTCTAATACATAAACTTCAACCTTATCCCCTTCTGATACTACTTCTGACGGATGATTAACTTTTTTCCATGACAAATCTGAATTATGAATTAATCCATCTACTCCACCTAAATCAACAAAAGCTCCAAATTTAGCAAGTCTGCTTACAACTCCTTTTCTTTTTTCTCCTTTCTTTAAAGAAGTCCAAACCTCTTCTCTTTTAGCCTCAATTTCTGCCTTTTCTACTTCTTTTCTTGATAAAACTACTTTTTTCTTTTGTTTATCTATTTCAATTACTTTTACCACTAAATTTTTACCAATAAATTTATCTAAATCTTTAACAAAAGAAGCTGAAATGTGTGATGCGGGTATAAATCCTCTTATGCCCTTAATATATACTACTGCTCCACCTTTAACTATTTCACTTACTTTTACTTCAAAACTTCTATTATTTTTTAATGCCTCATCAAGCTCATCCCATACTAAAAGTTCATCAGCCTTCTTCTTTGATAGAAGTACATTTCCTTCTCCATCATTTACTTTAACTACATAAACTTTAACCCTATCACCTATATTTAAAATCTCTTTAAGATTCACCTCTTCACTTGATATTTCTTCTCTTTTAATTATTCCATCAGTCATATATCCTATATTAACTAAAACCTCATTATCTTTAACTGAAATAACTTCCCCCTCTACTATATCTCCACTATAAATTGATTTCATAGAGTTTTCTATTTCACCCATCATTTCACTCATTGACTTTTCTTGAAAATTATCAGTTGTCATATCCCCTGTCTCCTCACTTTTTTGCTTATATAATAATAATTATTTCCATTATAGTATACCAAAATACATATCAATAAGAAACAATTATACAGTATTGCATTTGTATAAATTTTCATATACCAACGTAAACTACCTAAAAATAAAATTATAGTAGAGGTAAAATTATGGATATAAAAAAATTTTCTTTAAAAGTAATAATATACATAGTTATATCATTATTTATTATGTTTGGATTTATACTTACAAGTACCGCAATGGCTTATAAAAATATTTCTCCATCAGAGGTACAAGATTTGATTAGTACTGCAACTCCCATGATTATTATGGATGTTAGAACTCCACGGGAGTATTCTCAAGGGAGAATTCCAACAAGCATAAATATTCCTCTAAACATACTTAAAAGTGAAGTTCAAAACAAGAATATACCTAAAACTACAAAAATTATTGTTTACTGTCAAAGAGGTACACGTTCTTTAGAAGCAGCTAAAATATTAGATGCTTTAGGATACACTGACGTATACAATCTAGGTGGAATAGAAAGTTGGCCTTATGAAATTGTAAAAAGATAATATCTTGACAGTATTTCTTATTTAATCTATAATTAGACGCAAAAGAATAATATTTTACATAGCTTTGACAAGGAGTAGTAATGTTTGATTCAATTAAAGAGAGCTGTCGTTTGCTGCAAGACAGTATTGATAGAATATGAACTTACCTTTGAGCTTATCTGTTAAAACAGATACGGTTAGACCGTTATATTGAAAAGTGAGGCTTTATGTCTAATTAGAGTGGTACCGCGGAATTATAACTTTCGTCTCTTATTTTGAGACGAAAGTTTTTTATTTTTACTGTGTAATAAAAAAGGAGGTTAACTTTTAATGGAAAACTACGGAACATCAATAGATAAGAAGTGGCAAACTAAATGGGAAGAATCTGGTCTTCACAAATTTGATGAAAATGCTAAAGGTGAAAAATTGTATGTACTTGAAATGTTCTCATATCCATCAGGTGCAAAGCTTCATGCAGGACATTGGTTCAACTATGGACCTACTGATTCCTGGGCAAGATTTAAGAAAATGCAAGGTTACAATGTATTTCAACCAATGGGATTTGACGCTTTCGGACTTCCTGCTGAAAACTATGCTATAAAAACAGGAATCCATCCACATGATTCTACAATGCAAAACATCAAAAATATGGAAGAACAATTAAGAGCTATGGGAGCTATGTTTAACTGGGATCATGAAGTTATTACTTGTCTTCCTGATTATTATAAATGGACTCAATGGGTATTCTTAAAATTATATGAAAAAGGACTTGCTTATAGAAAAAATGCTCCAGTAAACTGGTGTCCTAGCTGTAATACAGTTCTTGCTAATGAGCAAGTTATAGACGGACAATGTGAAAGATGTAGTTCAGAGGTTCAGAAAAAAGCATTAACTCAATGGTTCTTAAAAATAACTGATTATGCAGACGAATTATTGGAAAAAATAGATAGTTTAGATTGGCCAGAAAAAACTAAATCAATGCAGAAGCACTGGATTGGAAGATCTAAAGGTGCAGAGGTAACATTTAAAGTTGAAAACTCAGATATTAGCTTTGATGTATTTACAACAAGAGTAGATACTTTAAACGGTGTTACTTATGTTGTTTTAGCTCCTGAAAGTCCTTTCGTTGATCAATTAACAACTGAAGAAAATAAAACAATAGTAGAAGAATATAAAATTGAAGCTGCAAAACAATCTGATATAGAAAGACAATCAATATCTAGAGAAAAAACAGGAGTGTTTACAGGTTCATACGCAATAAACCCTATTAACGGAAAAAAAGTTCCTATATGGGTTGGTGACTACGTACTTGCAACATATGGTACTGGATGTGTAATGGCAGTTCCTGCTCATGATGAACGTGATTTTGAATTTGCTACAAAATTCAACCTACCAATAGAAAGAGTTATTACAAGCAAAGATGGCAGTGATGCTTCTCTACCATTTACTGAATACGGTAAACTAGTAAACAGTGGAGAATTTGATGGTCTTACTACTGAAGAAGCTAAAGAAGCTATAGTTAAAAATTTAGAAGAAAAAGGTCTTGGAAGATGGAAAGTAAACTTTAGACTTCGTGACTGGCTTGTTTCAAGACAAAGATATTGGGGTGCACCTATTCCAATAGTTCATTGTGAAAAATGTGGAACAGTAGCAGTACCTGAAGAACAACTTCCAGTAGAGCTTCCTTATGATATTGAATTTACTCCAGACGGTAAATCACCACTTTCTAAAAGTGAAGCTTTCTTAAATACAACATGTCCAAAATGTGGAGGTCATGCAGTAAGAGAATCTGATACTCTAGATACTTTTGTATGCTCTTCATGGTACTACCTAAGATATGTTGACAGTAAAAATGAAGAAAAAGCTTTTGATGTTGATAAAGTAAATGCTATGCTTCCAGTAGATAAATATGTAGGTGGTCCTGAGCATGCTTGTATGCACTTATTATATGCTAGATTTATAACAAAAGCTCTTCGTGACATGGGTTATGTAAACTTTGACGAACCTTTTACATCTCTTACTCACCAAGGTCTAATACTTGGACCAGATGGTCAAAAAATGAGTAAATCAAAAGGAAACACTATAGCTCCAGATGATTATATCAAAGAACATGGTGCAGATGTATTTAGAATGTACCTAATGTTTGGATTTGCTTACTCTGAAGGGGGAGCTTGGAGCGATGATGGAATAAAATCCATGGCAAAATTTGTAGATAGAGTTGAAAGACTATTAGAAGAATGTAGAAAAGAATTATCTGATAAAGAAAATACAAAAACTTCCATGGATAAAACAGAAAAAGATTTAAACTATGCTAGACACTATGCTATTCAACATGTTACAGAAGATACTGAAAAGTTCCAGTTCAACACAGCTATCGCAAGAATAATGGAATTTACCAATTCATTATCTAAATACTTAAATGACGAAAAGAATAAGAATGTTGCTTTCTTAGATGAAACAGTAGCAGACTATATAAAGCTTTTAGGTCCTTTTGCTCCTCATTTTGCTGAAGAACAGTGGGAACTTTTAGGTAAAAATTTCTCAGTATTTAATGATGTTTGGCCAATATTTGATTCTAAAGCATTAATTAAAGAAGAAGTTGAAATAGCTATTCAAATAAGCGGAAAAATTAGAGCTAGAATAAATATACCTACTAATCTTTCAGATGATGAAATAAAAGAAATAGCCCTTAAAGAAGAAAGTATTCAAAGCTTTTTAGATGGTAAAAACATTTTAAAAGTAATCGTTGTTAAGGGACGACTTGTTAACATAGTAGCAAAATAAAAATAAGTTTAGCCGCTACCTGCGGCTAAACTTATTTTTATTTGTACATTTTAATGCTTTTTTCCGTAGCTTCTAAAAGCTTATCAAGTTCATAAGTTTCCCCTTCTGAAATAAGTTTGTTTAATTGATTTCTAAAATTAGATGCTTCAATACTTCTTCCAGAAGAAAATAGAGTAAATATGTTATTCATTATATCTGATACTAAGTTTGATTTTACTTCAAATAGCTTTTGCGCATCCATAATTTCATCTTTTATTTCCAGCATTTCTTGGTCTAATTTAAATGCTGCATCTGCTGCGCCTTTAATTTTGTCTTTGATATGTTCTGGTATTTCATGCTTATATTTATAATTTAAAGAGTGTTCAACTGTAGCCCAAAAGTTCATAGCTAAAGTTCTTATTTGAAACTCTGCCAATATCTCCTTAACACCATCAGCCATATTTACAGGATATTTTATTACTATATGGTAGCTTCTATATCCGCTTGGCTTTACATCAGTAATATAATCTTTTTCATACATTATCTGCATATCTTTTCTTTGTCTTATTAAATTTACTACTCTATAAATGTCGTCTACGAATTGACACATTATTCTTATACCTGCTATATCTTCTAATTCATATTCTATCCTATCTATGGGAATATTAAACTTATTAGCTTTTTCTAATATACTTGATAACTCTTTAACTCTACCCGTTACAAATTCAATAGGTGAATTTTCATTTTTTTTTCTATACTCGCGTCTTATACTTTTAAATTTTACCTTTAATTCTTCTACAGCCTGATCATAGGGTATAAGAAATCTTTTCCATTCTCTAACCGCCATATAATTCACCTTCTTATTTAAAGTTTTAATATTACAATATATTATTATAATACATAATTATACTATATATAAACGATTATTTTTCCAAAATCAATGTTTTTTGTTAATTTCTTTGATATAATTAATTATATATTGATAACTTAATATTTGGGGTGATTACGTGAGTAAAGACATTTTTTCTGGATTAGATAGCTTGGGTTTTAGCGATACAGACAACATAGATCTTTACGGCAAAGATGAACAGCAGAATGATAATACATCTTTACAAGAGGAACAAAAGGAAAACCAGAAAGATTACTTATATGATAAAAACTTAACATGTCCAGTATGCGGTAGAAATTTTACCGTTAAAGCAATAAAAACATCATCTTATAGGATGAAAGATAAAGATAGTGACTTTTTTATTAGGTATGATATTATAAACCCTTATTTTTATGATGTTTGGCTTTGCAATAATTGTGGATATGCTGCAATGAAAGCTGATTTTGAAAAAATTAGAAACTTTCAAATAGATTTAATAAAAGAAAATATTACACCTAAATGGAAAGGTAGAGAATACATCGTACCTTATAATGTGGATGCTGCTATAGAACGCTACAAACTTTCTCTTCTTAACTATTACTATAGTGATTCTAAAGCCAGTAAAAAAGCTATGAACTGCTTAAAACTAGCTTGGATGTGTAGACTAACAGAAGATTTGCAGACTGAAAAAGATTACCTAAAAGAAGCTCTAAAAGGCTTTAACGATGCCTTTTTCAACGAAGATTTCCCTATATATGGTATGGATAGATATGCTACTATGTATCTGATTGGTGAATTAAATAGACGTACTGATAATCTTGATGAAGCAATGATATGGTTTAGTAAGGTTATAACTACGCCTAGCATAAATAAACGACTAAAAGAACTTGCTCGTGACCAAAAAGATTTAATAAAAGAAACTAAATCTGGTCCTATCCCTGAAGAAAATAGTGTTGAAAATTTTTCTACCAAGAAAAAAAAAGGATTCTTTTCTTCAATGTTTAGCAAATAAAAATACTGTAAAATGAGTTAGAATTCCAACTCATTTTACAGTATTTTTATTGGTTCAAAATTTATATAATCAGAAGAAGTAACTATATACTCTATTTCATCATGTTCACCTTCATAAACCTTTTTTAATGAAGGTCCATGTAAGTGTCCATATATAACTTTTTCTACTCCATATTCTTTAAATATTTGTGTAAAATCTGATTCCTCAAATTTATCATTAACTGGTGGAAAATGAATCATAACTATTATCTTTTTATATCCTGCTTTTATAGCACTATCTAAAGAAAGCTTTAGTCTAATTTTTTCTCTACTGTATATTTTTTTATCCTGTTCTGAATATCTATCTTGTACAGGTGAATTCCAGCCTCTAGTTCCACATATAGCATAATCTTCATATGTAAAAAAGTTATTTTGAATAAAATTTATATCCTCATAAAGTGAATTAAGCTTTTTTATACTTCCCCACCAATAATCATGATTACCTTTAGATATAATTTTTTTTCCTGGAAGTTCATGAATCCATTGAAGATCTTTTAAACCATCTTCCATCTTCATAGACCAAGATATATCTCCAGCTATTAAAACTGTATCATTTTCTTTAATCTTATTAACCCAATTATCCTTTATTTTTTCATCATGCTTATACCACTTCTCTCCAAACACATCCATCGGTTTGTCGCAGGTAAAGGCTAAATGTAAATCCGATATTGCATAAAGTCCCATTTTCTATCACCTTCCATCTGCCAATTTATCAACATCCATTACATATGCTATTACTTCAGCTACTGCCTCATATAGTTCTGTAGGTATACTGCTTCCTACATCTACATTTGTTAATAATTCTGCTAACTCTTTATTATAAACTACAGGAACCTCACTTTTTTCAGCCTCTTCAATGATCTTATCTGCTACAATCCCCATTCCTGCTGCTGTAACTATAGGTGCCTCATAATTCATTTCATATTTTAATGCAACAGCTTTTTTCCTTTTATCATTTTTCATTTTTCATCACCATATTGCTTTCTAAACCATTAAATTTATTCTTGTAAACTCATTATCTTCAAAAAAATCTCTACATTCAACTATATTAGCCTCTACAATCTTTTCATCAACCTTTACATTTGATACATATCCCATATTATTCAGCTTATTTATTATTCCTTCTTTGCCTAATTCCAATGCTTTTATCCAGTCTTTTTCACATTTAATATCAATATTTATATTTTTATTTAACACTTTAATATATGCATCTATAACCCCCATGTTTATAGTGTTAACTGAAGCCACCAATTTTACATTACTAGAATCAATCTTTTTACCTTTATTTCTCTCATCTTTAATAATAAGCTTACAAGGATATTCTCTTTCGCTTATATTTAAGGGAATATCTAAATAATAATATTGATCTGATATAGAGTTAAAAACTTTGAAATCATTCATCTTACTCTGTAACGTTTGTACTATCTTACTAAACAACTCAGGTTTTTCACTATTATTTTCATTAAGAGCTTGCTTTATCAAATTTCTCATTTCATTAGTTTTCTCTTTTATTTCCTCTTTTATCTTATAAGAAGTACCTAGATTTTCCTCCTGGAAATCCATAACTTCAACCTCTTTTTTTATAGCTTCATTTTTTTGCAAACTATTATTCAGCTTTTCTTCACTTTCTTTATTGATTATAACCTGATTTTTACCCTCAGCACTTTCTTCTAAAGCTTCACCCTTTAAATTTTTATCAATCTCTCCAGTAGAATCTATATCTAGCAATTTTTTTAATATTTCTTTTCCATCTATTTCTTTAGAATCATTTAAATTATATGCTTTTTGAATATAGGAATTTCTTTTTGAAGAATTGTTTTCAGTGCTCTTTAATGTACCTTCTATATTATTTTCCCCTGCTTTCATACCAGTTTCTTCTTTAATTTCTTGTTCAATTTCTTTAAAATCTATCCTACTATTTTTCTCATTTTCAAGTCCATTTTCTAAATCCATTATTTCATTATATAAGGACATAGGTTCTTTTACTATTTTATTAAAGCTTCTAATATTTTCTTTTGTTAGTTTAATATTATTTTCTATTAATGCAAATAAATCCTCTGAACTTAAATTTTTAAATTCTGCAAAAAAACCTTTCAATGTATCTTTTATACTTTGTCCTTTTTCACTATTTATGTCAATTCCCTTATTACTACTATATTTTAAAATGAAACTATCTTCTTCAGAACTATCTTGAAGAATTTTATTTTGAAAATCTAATAAGGTCTTAATCTTAGAAATATTCTCTTTAGTTAATGGCATTTTTGATTTAAGCATTTTTTCTAAAAGTGCATAATCTTCTTTTTTAACCTTTATTCCTTGTTCTTCTAAAACATCTTCTAATAAATTTTGTGTTTCACCTTCACCATCACTATTTAACAGTTTAAGAACAAGTTTTCCATCTTCATATCCATCTACTTCAAATTTTACTAGTCCATTTGGTGTGAAATTTATTGGCTCTTTTATGTTGGCTGAAAATTGCCATCCATCCAAAAGTTTTAAAATTGCTTCACTGGAAACCTTATCTAAATTAATAATTCTTGCTGTAAATTTTTCTCCTAGCTCAAAGGATAATTTTTTGTGAATTCTCTTTGAATTTACATTATATGCACTATTTATATTCCAAATACCAGCCACAAATTTCACTCCCCCTCAAAATAGGTACTAGATTATATATTATTATTTATCGTTATAAATATACTATTTTTAATCTCTCTTCGTTATTATACAAAATTTTTCCCTATAAAACAAAAGAAAATGCCTAATTTTAGACATTTTCTCTAAAAAACAATTATTCAATTTAAATATTCTTATTGTAATACTATTTTGTAGTATTTTTTCTTACCTTTCTTTACAAGAACCATTTCATCTTTAAAATCTTCCTGTGAAAGAACAGCATTTGGATCCTCTACTTTTTCATCATTAATTGAAAGTCCACCTTGTTCTATTAATCTTCTACCTTCTTTTTTAGATGGAATTACTTTTCCACTTAAAAGTATGTCAAGTATTGGAGATCCTATCATATCCTTTGTAATTTCAACAGCTGGAACATTACTCATATCTATGCCGCCCCCAAATAATGCTTCTGCTGCTTCTTGAGCTTTTCTAGCCTCGTCTTCACCATGTACTAATTTTGTAACCTCGTATGCTAAAGTCTTTTTAGCTTCATTTATTGCTGCATCTTTAAGACTTCCAAGTCTTTTAACTTCATCCATTGGTAAGAAAGTAAGTAATGCTAAACATTTTTCCACATCAGCATCATTTACATTTCTCCAGTACTGATAAAAGTCAAATGAAGAAGTCTTTTCAGGGTCAAGCCATAAGGCTCCATTTTCTGTTTTACCCATTTTTTTACCTTCACTATTAGTTAATAATGTACAAGTCATTGCATAAGCTGATTTTTGTTCTTTTCTTCTTATAAGCTCCATACCTGCAATCATATTAGACCATTGATCATCTCCACCTAATTGCATTACACAGCCATATCTTTTATTTAGTTCATAGAAATCGTATCCTTGCATTAACATGTAGTTAAACTCTAAGAAAGATAATCCCTTTTCTAATCTTTGCTTGAAGCATTCTGCTGTAAGCATTCTATTTACTGAGAAATGTATTCCAATATCTCTTATGAACTCTACATAATTTAAATTTAAAAGCCAATCACCATTATTAACTAGTATGGCTTTATCGTCACTAAAATCTATGAATTTTGAAAGCTGCTCTTTTATAGAATCTACATTGTGTTGAATTTGTTCTTTTGTAAGCATTTTTCTCATATCAGTCTTACCACTAGGGTCACCAATCATAGCTGTTCCACCACCAACTAAAGCTATAGGTCTATGTCCAGCCTTTTGCATGTGAGACATAAACATCATTGCAATAAAATGTCCTACATGAAGACTATCTGCTGTAGGGTCAAATCCTATATAAAATGTTATTTTTTCTTTTCCTAATAATTCTCTTATTTCTTCCTCATGTGTAGTTTGTTTAATGTATCCACGTTCAACTAAAGTATCAAATACATTTTCCATTTTTATGTCCTCCTCTTTTTTAGTAACCAGTTTCCAGTAACCAGGTACCACCTATAAATCGCCAATTACCACTCACCAGTCACAAATCTCCAATAAATAAATTTTTGTAAATAAAAAATCCCTTTATATATAAATATAAAGGGACGAATTTTTTCCGTGGTACCACCCAAATTAAAATGCTTAAAACATTTCCACTCTTTCCCTTATAACGTAGGGACTCCCGTAACAACCTACTAAACATTTATGCCTTTCAGTTTAAGATTCAGGAATGTATTTCACTATGATCTTCAACTGATTTGCACCAACCACCAGCTCTCTTTATGATTTACATAACTACTTTTTTCCATCATTATCTTTAATATATTACAATTTACGTACTATTATATACATAAATTTTCATAAATGCAAGCATAGAATAAAATTGCGTAGCAATTTTATTCTAGTTTACAGTTTACAGTGGACAGTTTACAGTTAAGGATATTTTGCTAACGCAAAATTTAAAATGAAGTATAAAACCCTAGTATAGCCAAAGGCTACACTAGGGTTTGTTTTTTTGTTATTAGTTTTTCTGTAAGAAAAACTTCCTTTACTATAAACTGTAAACTGTCATCTGTAAACTAAAGAAAAGTGCGTCGCACTTTTCTTATGTTATGTAAAGACTGCATACAAACACCATTTGTTCTGTATGCAGCAATATACTTAATGATTAACTATGCAACATATTTTTTAATAAAATTAGGTATGTTATCCTTTTCAATACTTATATTTAGATAGAAATCAATATTATGCTTATGAGCTAGCTTTTCCATGTCATAAAATAAATGTGCGGCATCCTCAAGACTTCCCTCTACAATGTTAAACAATCCATCAATGTATATAGTGCTAACATCATAGTCTTCTGAAAGAATACCACACAAAAAACCATAAAACTTACTATAATCTTTTAACTCAAAGTCATCTGTTGAAATAAATCTAATTCTTCTATCTAACTGAAAGATATATTTGCTATCATCATCAATATAAACTATATTTCCTTTAGATATATTGATTTTTTCATTTGCGGATTGGATTAAAGCCTTTGTTTTACCTGAACCTTTCTTGTCACAAAAAACATGTAGCATGTTAACCACTCCCTTTTAAAAATTTATAAAAATATCCTTAATTCATTATATAATATTCGGAATTTTCTTTCAATATTCCTTGCTTATAATTTGAAATTTATTCATATAAAGTAACTTATTCCCGGAAAAATAACTTTAAAACTATTTTCCTTTAAAGAATTTATAAACATTACCTTACTGCATTTTTTAAAGGCTTTTTTCATTCTTGTAAATCCTCTTCCCGACTGAATAAACCTTTTATTCTCATCTAGTGTTATTAACTTTTCATAAATCCACATATTTCTTTTTATATAGTTATGAGAAAAATCATTTTTATCGTTTTTTATCAATATTCCAGGACTTATAACTCTTACACTATTGTAATCTATGACAATTTCAATTTCTTTGTCCATAATAGTATAATCCCTATATAAAACAGCATTCTTTACTGCTTCATAAACAGCTCTATAAGGATAATCCTCGGTAAGAATTTCCAATAGATATTCTTCACTTTTATCAATCATTGAAAGTAAATCACCTTGAACTATTATTATTTCATCTAACCCTTTGTTTATCTTATTTACTATTCTAATCATATTATTAGGCATATATAAATAATTTCTTCTTGAAAATACTAATAATCCTCCTACTGTTGCATAATACTCTTTTTCTTCTTCATCCAAAAATATCATTCTAGTATTTTCCATAAAGGATACCCTATTTTCATCATTTATATCTATTCCATGAAGCATAAAATACTTATCTACTAATTGAAATTCCAAACTAGTAATGCTACTCTTTATAATAGGAGTAAGTTCTATATTCAAACTCATATTTTCTTCAAAAGAAGAAATTAACTCCTGTTTTCTCATTGTATCTGTTGTTGATCCACGTCTAATATAAAAAGCCCCATTCTCTCTAAATTGATATGGTTTTTGACTGCTTTGATAGACTGTAATTACTGCTACTTTTTTATTTTCATAGTCTATAAACTCTAAGGATATTGGAATCGGTGGCTCACATCTCGAACTTACAATTTGCTGTATCTGTTCCTCAGTAAAAGATAACCTATCTACCCCTAGCACTCTCTTAGTTTTATCTTCAATTCCTATAACAAGATAACCCCTTCCCCCTCTTGAGTTAGCTAGTGCACAAATATCTTTTGCAAATTCCTTTTTTCCACTTTCAGTATTTAAATCTATTTCCTGCTTAAAATCTAATTTAACTCCTTCCTGTCTTTTTAGCAAACTTGCTAATTTCTTTTTATTCATACATCTCAACCCTCAAATTCCTATTTATTATATATTATTCAAAAAGACGATGAATTGCACATCGTCTTTATTTATTCACAACTTTATTTTTACCAATTTTCTTAGCAGCATACAATCTAGCATCAGCAACACTTATTACATCTTGTAAATTTTCTCCATCTTTTGGATAATAACTGATACCGAAGCTGGCTGTAATTGCAACTTTTGTATTACAATATGTAATACTATTTTCACTAATATCTAATCTTATATTATCTATTTTTTCATAAACTTCCTCTATGTCTTTCCCGTCTCTTATGTATATTACTATTTCTTCTCCCCCATATCTAGAAATAATATCATGCTTTTCCAAGTTATTTTTTATAATCTCTGTTGTTTGCTTTAAAACTTCATCACCAAACTGGTGTCCGTATAAATCATTAATTTCTTTAAAATTATCTAAATCTATCATTGCTATAGCAAAAATCTCATAAGGATTGTTCTTTAATTTGTTTTCTAATGTATCAAAAAAATATTTTCTGTTATATATTCTAAGTAATGGATCCCTTATGGAATTTTCTCTTATTTTATTATATAAAGCATTATTTTCTAAGGCAATAGCTATCTGATTAGCTATTGTAGAGATAAATGTTATATCTTCATAAGCAAAAAAATTATTGACAGCATGCTCAACTATAATATATCCTATAAATTTTTCTCTTAACTCTATAGGTACTCCTACCAATGAATGTATATCACTACTTTGGGAATTTTCACTAAATAATGGTGCTTTAGAATTCATAATAAAAGATTTTCCATTTATTAATTCTTTATAAAATTCTTCATTATAAAATTTAAATCTTTTATCTTTATGATTAGTAGCCTTTATAATTAATTTATTATCCTTCATTAAATAAATGGAGGAATAAGTAGCTCCTAATATTCCAATTATCATATCATTTATCATGGGAATCAAATCTTTTTTACTAAGATATGAATTTATATATTTACTGATTTCCACTATATTAGTCATTGAATCCAGCTTCTTTTCTAATTTTATATTTTTTTCACTAATAATTTGTATAGTACTTTCAGCAAAATTTTGGTAAGTTTCAAATTCATCTTTTAATTTTAAATACTTCTCTTCAAAATTTTCACTTTTAAAATCAGTATCATATTTATTCATAAAATCTCACTTTCTCTCAAAATTTTAATTATGACTTTTATTCCCTAATAATATTCTACAATAAAAATAAAATTTCTTCTACTTCTAAATTTATATACAAAAAGCTCGCTATAATTCTATTTTACATACCCATAATTTTAACTCTCCTTGTGATATAATATAAACCTCACTTCAAGTTAAATTTAAATTGGTATTAGTATAAAATTGCTAGCAAGCTTATAAAAATAATTTTTTTAATTTTTAATATATGATTCTTTTTTTAATTATAAAGATATATTAGCTCTTTTTAATGCATTTCTTAAAGTTATACTTAGTGGTAAACCTATAATTATTCCGGCAACTACTTGAGATATATTTCCTGGTATGTCCTTTATTGCTAAGATAAAAGCTTGATTTAGAGTAGCTGTTTTCATTAAAATAAATCTTGCCATAACTACCCCACTTAAATAATAAGCTGCAATCATAAAAATACCGGCAACAGAAAATGCAAATAAATTATTCCATATATTTTTTCCATTATGACCTTCTCTATAAGCAATACTTCCTGAAATATACCCCATTACTCCTTTTATCACAAATGTAAATGGTGCCCAATGACCATAACCAGTTAAAATATCAAATAAAGCCATTCCAATAGCTGATGAAGCTGCAGCTTTCTTCTTTCCTAACAAAATAGCTGCTAAAAATATCATGCTATCCCCTAAATGAACTACTCCCATAAATGATGGTATATGAAACATAAGCGTAGATACATATGTTATGGCTGCCATCATCCCAACTTGAATAATATCACCTACTCCTGTTGAAGTTATTCTTAAATCTTTATGTTTATTCTCCAATACATTCACCCCTATTAATTTTTTCTTATATTTATTAATTATATTTAAATGCAATTTTCTTGCAAATGTATCGATACACACCCTTAATAAATAATAAATAATAAATTAAAAGTTTTTAATACACCTGAATTATTAGGCATGGGATAAATAACTAAAAACTTGTTAATAATAAGTTATATAAAATTAATGGAGGGTTTAATATGAATTTTCTTAGATGGTTGGGAGGAGCTATCCTTTTATTTTGGTTGATTGGATTAATATTTAGAATTGGTGGAAGCATAATAAACTTTTTACTTATTTTTGCCCTAGTTGTTTTTGTCATAGATGCTTTATTTGGAAAAAGAAAATCAATGTAACCTTTAAACTCATGGAGCTTTGCTTTAGTTTCATGAGTTTAAGTCTATTTTGAGAGGAGTGAAGGCTGCTTAGAGTAGCATATATTATGATATTAACTTATGAAAATACATACTGGAATTCTATAAATAAAGGTTATAAGAAGTATCCTTCTTTAAATTCTAATCAAAAATGCGATGTTGTTGTTATAGGTGGAGGTATAGCAGGATGTTTAACCGCCTATTATCTCTCTCAATACAACATAAATACAATTTTACTTGAGAAAAATTTAATAGCTCATGGTAATACAGCAGCTAATCCATCCGTTTTACAATATGATGCAGGTACAGAATTATATGAACTTATTAACCTTATAGGGAAAAAAAAAGCTGTAATAGCTTACAAACTATATCAAAAATCCATAGATGACATTGAAAATATACTTTATAATCTAAAACAGTATTGTGATTTTAAAAGAATGGATAGCATATACTTATGTAGTAATCCTTGTTCAGAAAACAATTTTAAAAAAGAATTTGAACTAAGAAAAAAATTTGATTTTAATATAGAATATATGTGTAAAAATGAAATAGAAAATAAATTTTCCTTTTCATATCCTTATGGCATATACTCAAAAAATTATGATTGCATACTTGATCCCTTTAAATTTTCTCATGCCCTTTTGAAAGCAGCCTCCTTAAAAAATACAAAAATATATGAAAATACACCTGTAGTAAGCTATGATTATTATTCAAATAACATAAAGGTCAATACACTCAATAACTTTCATATTAATTGCAAAAAAATTGTATTTGCTAATGGTTATACAGCCTATAATTTAATTAAAGATAAACCTCTTATAAAGCTAAAAACAACTTATTCTATAGCAACTAATCCTTTATCTAATTATAGCAGTTGGTATAATAACTGTTTAGTACATGAATCAAGCACTCCTCATTTTTATGTAAGACCTAGTGCTGATAATAGGCTTCTAGCTGGAGGCTTTGATTACAAATTCAATGACAACACTAGCTCTAAAATAAGCCTGGAAAATGAAGCCTTTATTATACTAGAAAAATTAAAGTCTATACTTCCTCACATGCAAGATTTAAAAATAGATTATTTTTGGTCTACAACTTGGGGAGAAACAAAGGATAGTCTTCCGTACATTGGAGAACATCCTAAATTTCCAAAATGCTATTTCAATCCAGGCTTTCATAGAAACGGAATTTTATACAGTCTCATAGGTGCACAAATTATAAAAGACCTTATTTTATATAATAACAATCCTAATGCTGAGATGTTTAGTTTTAATAGAAAAGACGGACTAGAATAATGTTGCGACGCAACATTATTCTAGTTTACAGTTTACAGTGGACAGTTTACAGTTAAGGATATTTTGCTAACACAAAATTTAAAATGAAGTATAAAACCCTAGTATAGCCAAAGGCTACACTAGGGTTTGTTTTTTTAATTGTTAGTTTTTCTGTAAGAAAAACTTCCTTCACTGTAAACTGTAAACTGTCATCTGTAAACTAAAGAAAATTGCTTCGCAATTTTCTTATATTGTAAGTTCTCCATTTTCAGTATTAATAATTTGAAGTATTTTTTGCTCATACCCTGTATCAGCATTAATATATACTATAAAGCTATCATCATTATATGTTCCATTAAATTCGTAACACAAAACTTCCTTTTCAGTCTCAGTTGGTATCACAGCAAGTCTTACGGAAGATATTTTTAATTTTTTACCTACCTTATCCCTAGCTTTATTCTCACTAATTTTAGGTTTAGGTATAGTTCTATTAGGTATATGAGCTATTAAATATTTTTCACTCTCCACACCAATTATGCCTCCATTATCCAAAGCTACTTTTACCTTTATTTGATCAGGATATATAGGAATTTTTTCTTGATTATAAACATAACTAATTACTACCACATTGTCACTCTTCATTGTGTATGTAGATTCCATATTCTTATATCCGATATCCTTTAAATACTTACTTCCTATATCAATAGCTTTTTTTACATCTACTTTAGCTTCGCCTATATTCTTATTATCTAATAAATAAATAATTTTTCCTCCATTTTTACTCACTTCTAAAACAACAGTTTCTCCTTTTTCTCTCCCTTTAAGAGTAACATCAAAACTATAAGCTGGAATTCTAGTTTTTCCATCTTCTTGTTTTTTTACTACATTTAAAACCTTATCCTTTCCTAAAACATTTTTTACTATATTAACAGCTTCTCCTTCAGTAATTTCTTTTTCAGAAACTACTCTTGGTTTTATATCTAAAACATTATCCGAAAATGGACCATCATATATAAGCGCTGGGTATTGAACAACTTGTTTTTGTATAGCCTTAAATTTATCTGTAACCAACTTATCATCACTTTCTTTTAATATACCACTTACCTTTTTTCTTATTTCTCCCCATTTCACCTTGCCTTCATTTATGTTTGCCTGAACATCATTTAATTGTATCAATAAATAATCCGCTTGGTTTTTTAATTCCTCTATACTCTTATAATCATCCTGGCTCAAATCCTTACCTTGTGATGAACTTTTAGCAAGACTATAGGCAAAATCCCCAACTTGAGATAAAAATTTACTTGTTCCCTCAACAGCTTCTTGAGGTATTGGAAGAGAATGTATCTTATCATTTGCCATATCAGAATATCTAAATATCTCCCCAAATACAACTATACTCTGTTCTCTTGAACCTACTACAGCTGATTTAGTTAAATCCACCTTTATATTTCTCACCGCATCGATTAATTGATACATATTTTTACTATATTCACCTTGTAGATAATTTCTATAATCCATTCTCTCTAAAGTCATTAAAATAGCAAAAGTAGTTGAAAATACCACAATAAATGCTACAGCAATAGTATAAACAATTCTTTTCTTACTCATTTTCATTTTACTATTCCTCCCTTTGTTTCTCCTATGGCATCTTATTTTAGTATTTGTTGTATTAATTTTAGATATACGCAAAAAAACCAAGAAAATTATTTTCCTTGGATTTTCTTATATAACTCTTTAGTTACTTCAGCAACCTTAAACTTTACAACCATTTTCTCATCATCTATTGTATTAGTCTCTGAGTTATTTACAAGCTTATATTCTTCTGGGGTTAACACTTGCTTCATTTCTTTTTCAGTTTCTTTGTAAGCAACCTCTCCTTTTGTTATATCAGTAAAGCATAAAGGAGGGAACATAACACACCACCAATTATGGCCTTCACCACTTCCTATTATTATTCTATAAGCTTCATAATTTCCTTGTGGTAAAGTTATATTAGCATAACTTTTAACTGGGAAATTTTCATGAGATAACATAGTTACCACTTCATATTTATATCCATTTTCTTTAATAACTTTCCTTGCTATTTCTTTTATTACTTCATTATTTTCCTCTAAAATTTTTCTTGATTCTTGTATATCTTTTGAATCTTTAAGTTTAGGAGAAATATAATTTAAAACCTCATCTCTAACCTTTAGTTTCAATGCTTGATCTTCTGTAGTATCACTATTAGCTATAACATGAAATCTTATAATTTTATCAGAAATAGTCTTTTGACTTGCTCCAGCTTTCATATAAGATATTCCCAAAACACTTCCTAAGACAAAAATTAAAAATAACATAATGACAATAAATTTATTTTTCATACTACTTGTCCCCCTCTTTTTACATCTCCTTAAAATTATTGCCATTACTTATTTTTTTATACAATTGATTCAAGATAAATTTACACCTCTAATTTATATCCAATTTTCTTCAAGGAATTAATTATGTCACTTGAATGTTCCTTTGATTCAGTTTCAATTTCTATAGTTACATTTGCACATTCCAGTCCTTTTTCTTCCCAATTCTGTTCTTGTCTTATCTTTACTATATTACCCCCTAATTTACCTATAGCATTTATAAGTCCACCTAATTGTCCAACCTTATCCTGTAATTCCACAGAGAAACTTAACCTTCTTTTTTGCATTATCAATTCTCTTTCTATTATTTTAGATACCATTGCTATATCTATATTACCTCCACTAATCAATACCCCAACTTTATTACTATTAACTTTTATTTTATTAGCCAATAGCGCTCCTAGTGGTACGGCACCCGCCCCTTCTGCTATTAATTTACTTCTTTCCATAAGCATAAAGCTAGCATATGATATCTCATCTTCCGAAACAGTTACAACTTCATCTACATACTTTTTCATATATTGGAAGGTAACATCTCCTGGTGTTTTCACAGATATACCATCCGCTAAAGATTTAACTCCAGGAACAGTTATTAGTTCTCCTGCCTCCAAAGACGCTTTAGTTGAAGCTATTATGTCAGCTTGAACTCCGATTATTTTAATTTTGGGATTTATACTCTTAACCCCAACAGCTATTCCTGATATCAATCCACCCCCACCAATAGGAACCAATATTGCATCTACATCTGGTAAATCTTCTAAAATCTCAAGCCCAATAGTTCCTTGTCCTGCCATAACATCTTCATCATTAAAAGGATGAACAAAAGTAGCTCCTGTTTTTGCTTGTATCTCTAAAGCTTTTCCATAACACTCATCATAAACCTCTCCAAACTGAATAACTTCTGCACCATACCTCCTTGTTGCCTGAACTTTAGCTTGAGGTGCAGTAATTGGCATAACTATAGTAGATTTAATTCCAAAAGCAGTTGCTGCATAAGCTACACCTTGAGCATGATTTCCTGCAGATGATGCAATTACCCCTCTCTTTTTTTCATCTTGTGTCAAAGTAGCTATTTTATTATAAGCACCTCTTATTTTAAAAGCACCAGTTTTCTGTTTGTTTTCACACTTTAGATAAACTTCATACCCACTTAGTTTTGAAAAAGTACTTGAATAAAATAGTGGAGTCCTTCTAGCAATTCCTTTGATATTTTCTTGAGCCTTCTTTATTTTATTTAAATCAAGATTCATTATATTTCCTCCTCTATGTTATTTATTATGTTGACCTATACTTTTTTATATCGTTTTCATTATAAGTAATATTACAATATGCATGTATATATGTATCTTTATTATTTTCTAAAAATTTTTAATTATTGTTTTATTTTTGATAACGATTGTATTGCAGGTAATTAATTTCATTATGATTTTTTAATAGTATACATTCATCTTTCTATGAAAACACTATTAACAATTCATAAGATACTATATTTACTTATCAGAAGGAGGAAAAAACTTTGAGAAATCTAATTAACAAATGGAATCAATTAAGTCTAGTAAAACAAATTATTACAGGTCTAATTATTGGTATTCTTCTAGCTATAACGATTCCTAGAGCAGCAAAGCCAATTGTTATTTTTGGTTCTCTATTTGTAGGTGCTTTAAAGGCTATTGCACCTGTACTAGTATTTTTCTTGGTTATGTCAGCACTCTCTCAACACAAACGTGGTCATAAAACCAATATGAAATCTATTATCATACTTTATCTTTTAGGAACATTCTTAGCTGGACTTGTTGCCGTTGTTGCAAGTTTTATATTCCCAATAACCATAACACTTGTAGGAGGGGGCGTTGAAAATACCACACCACCTGGGGGTGTGGTAGAGGTTCTAAAAGCATTGCTACTAAACCTTGTTGACAACCCAGTAAAAGCACTCTATAACGCCAACTATATTGGCATATTATCTTGGGCCACACTCCTTGGTCTTGCTTTAAGAAACGCTCCTGAATCTACCAAAACAATGATTAATAATTTTTCAGATGCAGTATCTCAAATAGTAAGATGGATTATTAACCTTGCTCCATTAGGAATCATGGGACTTGTATTTGATTCAATTGCAACAAGTGGTATAGAATCATTGATCAGCTACGGACAATTAATTGCTCTTTTGATTGGTTCCATGGTCTTTGTAGCTCTTGTAGTAAATCCAATCATAGTGTTCTGGAATATTCGTAAAAATCCATATCCACTTGTATTTAAGTGCATAAAAGAAAGTGGTATTACAGCATTCTTTACACGTAGCTCAGCTGCAAATATTCCTGTAAATATGAGCTTATGCGAAAAACTAGGTTTAGATAACGATACATATTCAGTATCAATTCCATTAGGCGCCACTATTAATATGGCTGGTGCAGCTATTACAATTTCTATTTTGACACTTGCAGCGGTTAACACACTTGGAATTAAAGTAGATTTTACTACGGCATTAATCTTGAGCATACTTTCAGCTGTAAGCGCTTGCGGTGCTTCAGGAGTAGCTGGCGGCTCATTATTGCTTATTCCTTTAGCCTGTAGCTTATTCGGTATACCCAATGATATTGCTATGAAAGTAGTAGGTGTAGGCTTTATAATAGGAGTTTTACAAGACTCTTTTGAAACGGCACTTAACTCATCAACAGACGTACTTCTTACAGCAACAGCTGAATTTGCACAGTGGCGTAAAGAAGGAAAAGAAATCATTATAAATAAATAATCATTAAATCACGGTGTTATTTTTGCACCTATTAAAGACCTCTATTTGTAGTTTTTAATATTGCCATAGAGGTTTTTAGAGTGTACAAATATTCAATAAATTAAAATAACTAGGTCTTAGCATAACAATACTTCTACCTAGTTATTCTTAAATATATTAGCTTTAAAATTTTTATGCAAGTTTAAACAAAAGTCTCCACAAACTCCTTGATAGAATCTTTTTGAAATTATTGTTTATGTTATTTAGTTATTCCAATCCTTCTAATTCTTGTTTGTATATTAACGTCTATATTTGCATTTTTATAAACCTCTTCCCAATCATCTTTTATCTCCTTATATACAAACGGGTGAAACTTTTCGATATATTCCCTAAACCCTATAGGATCTAGTGAAAACTTTTCTTGAGTTATCCTAGTAACTTTCTCACACTGTCTTTCTATAACATCATCAAAATTGCTCTGAATTTCCGCTAAACGACTTTTCAGAAAAACTTCTTCTCCAGTAGTATAGCCCTTCAATGTACCTTCTAATTTTACATTAACCCTTAATTCTAGTTTATCTTTATTTTTATTTGTTAACTTTATATTCCTATCTACACCTCCTATTTCAAATTCAACTGGATGCCCATCTATAATTATTACTTGCTTTCCCCCCTCTATTTTGCCTCTTAATATCTCTAGAGCTGCTGTTTCCATCTTATCTAAATTGCCCTCTAATTTATAATCCTTTATAATGGATACTCCAGATATATTAATCTCATCTTTTACCTTATCATAATTTATAGCAGGAACTATTGCATTACCATTTTGATACAATAAAATTAAAAATTCATTTAAGTTCATAGGAAATATACTTGAATTTCTAGTGCTATTCTCCATTAGTCCCGTTATATAATATTCAATGTTTTTTTCCATTTGAGGCTGGTATTTAACATAATCTTCAGCTTTACCCTTTGCAACCACTACCATTGTAGTCTTGTTCATAGAAGGATGCCTCTCAAAATAATCCAAGATTTCCTTAAGAGTCTCCGGATAAGCCATAACGTCTTCACTTAATATTAAAAGTTTTATGTGTCCAAAATGAATACTTCTACTTGTTTTAGAAGCCATTTCATTAAATGCATCATGCATTGAATAAGCATCAGTAGTAATAAATTTATCCTTAGCAGTTCCCCCTTTTTGAGGCCCAAGTTCACTTATATCTGGAAATCCATAAGTTATAGTCAACTTTTTCAATTCTTCTTGTTTAAAAACCTCATCGGGCTTTATTTCTTTGAACTCTTTTTCTTTACCAATATCTTTTCCCACATCTATGGCAATAGTAGAAACAAAACTTTTTCTATCTATTTCAACTTTATCCCAGCATCCACTTAATAAACAGCAGATTAAAATCAACGGTATAAATTTTTTATACTTCATTTTTTAGCTCTCCTTGTCTTAAAAAAAGCAGTAATCAGCAGTATTACAGGTATGACTCCAATAATAACGGTATCTATATATGGAGTAACCTTACTTTGAATGTCATAAACTTCTGCTATATTTTCTGGGTACAAAGCTGTAATATATATAAAAGGAATTATCAGCATTAAAGATATCTTTACATCCTCTAGATGAAAAATATCCCTTATTATTTCCGAATTGAAATAATAAACGTTCACAAAGGTAGTAAAATAAAACAATAACCAAAATATCATAGCTATTCCTTCCCATCTTTCTATAAAACTTCCCGGTATATCAACAGTAGAAATCATAGTTATAGAAGGCCATAATAATTGGGAGTTATATTCTTTAGGAAAAACCATCAGTGACATTAATGTTATTATTAAGTAAAAAACTACAATGAACCCTAAACTTCTAAAAGTAACTTTAGAAACCTTGCTCTTATGTTTAGCATAAGGAGATAACATATATATTACTGCAAATCCTGAAAAGCTCAGAAAACTTGCTTTACTGGCTTTTAAATATTCTATAGGTTCGTGAGTAAATACAGGTAGTATATTTGTATAATCTACCCCTTTTAATATAAAGGGAATTGTTAATAAAATAGGTATAAACATCAACCAAAATGCCACCTCATTAAATCTTATAACACTCTCAAACTCTCCACGTATTAAAAAAGTTCCTGTTAAAATCATTAACAAAATCAAAAACTCTGTAGGAGTTTTTTCTAAAAGGTACATTTTTATAACCTCTATAAATGTTCTCATTTGAAGCGAAATAATAAAAACTCCTCCTGCAACAATAAAAAAAGCTATAATATTCCCCAAAACATTTCCAAAATTACTATGTAGAATGTTTAAAATCCTGTCATAGTTATTTACCTCTATGGCTTTATTTAGTAAATAAAGTAGTAAAGCTGTAACAACTCCACTAAATAAAATAACAATCCACCCGTCATTACCTACTGCTTTACTTAATTGGTTTGGATATGCAAAAATTGCTGTTCCAACAACAGTTACTATAATACTTACAAGCAAATCGTAATCACTTATAATGTTTTCATTATCCACAGATAGTCCCACCTCTTTTCTAATCCTATTTTTGTCTAATCCTATCTTTTGTTTTCATATATTCAGGTCTTTCCTTAAAAAATTCAAATGGTATTCTAACATACATATCTTTAAAATCTTTAATATTAGGATTAACAGCTGGTGCTAAATAAGGTATTCCAAAGCTCTTAAGTCTAATTAAATGAATAAGCACAACTAATAATCCTAGCATTATACCATAAAGTCCAACAACAGCTGATGCAATAATAAGAAGAAATCTTATTATTCTTAAGGCTGGAGTTACTCCATAATTTGGGGTAATAAATTCTGTAATTACCGTTACCCCAACTATTATTATCATTATAGGGCTAACTATTCCTGCGCTTACTGCTGCCTGCCCTACAATAAGACCTCCTACAATACCTATAGTTGCCCCCATAGCCTTAGGAAGACGAACAATAGCCTCTAGTAGTAATGCTAGACTAATCTCCATAATTAAGGTTTCAATAAAAGCAGGAAAAGGAACACCTTCTCTAGACCCTGCTATTGAATATGCCAGCTTCGTAGGAATAATAGCTGTGTGAAAAGATGTGACAGCTACATACAAGGCTGGTAAAATAATTGATAGTATAAGTGCAAAAATTCTTATACAACGCACTATTGAGGAATGTATCCATCTTTGATAATAATCATCTGGCGACTGCAGCAAATTAGGTAGTGTAGCAGGTACTACAATTGCAAAAGGTGAGTTATCTACCAATACTGCTACTCTTCCTTCATATAAAGCCGCTGCTACAACATCTGGTCTTTCTGTACTTTGAATTTGTGGAAAAATCGAAAAGTTATTATCCTCTATCATTTGTTCAACATAACCACTATCCAATATAGCATCTATATTAATTTTATCTATTCTTTTATTTAATTCACTTAAGACACTCTGATTCACAATATCATCTATATACATTACCACAACATCTGTTTTAGAACGCTTACCTAATACTGTTGGAACTAATTTTAACTTTGTATCTCTTATTCTTCTTCTAATAAGTGCAGTATTAAATCTTATAGTTTCTGTAAATCCATCTCTTGCTCCTCTTACGACTGTTTCCCCTGATGGTTCATTAACACCTCTTGCAGGCCAAAAACGAGTAGCTAAAACATATGCTGCCCCTAAGCCATCAATTAACATTAAAGTATCACCAGATAACATGGCATTTATTCCTTCTGAAAGATCAGATATCTCTCTCAAATCTGAAACAGCTAAAATTTTTCCCTTAATCTCTTCTACATCTTGTATATCCATATTTTCTTCCATAAGAGGTTCTAATACAAAATTATCCAATAAAATCTTATCTGCCATTCCATCTATATATACAAAAGCTGCTTTCCACTGATACACATAGAATTGTCTAAAAACCACATCTGAACTGTTTTCAAACAATTCTTTTATATAATTAATATCCTCTTCCACTTTAAGCGAAATACTTTTCTTTACCCTTTCTTCCAACCAGTTCACACCCTTCTAATTAGTTTACAGTTGCCAATCTCATTCATCACTGATACCTCAAATTGCTTTTTAAATAGATTTACGTAAAATAAATAATATTACCGCTATAATAATTGCTCCTCTCCCTACTACTTTTGCTTTTTTAGCTATTTGATTTAAATTCTCTTTTTCAAAGCTTTTAACATCAAAAAATCCTAATATAAAACCCTGTATTAAAATTAAGAACAAAAAATATTTTCCAAATAAATCTAAAATTTTCATAACTTCACCCCAACTTTACTTAAAGTATTTTTTGCTTTAGAAACTGAAAATATACACACTTTTTAAAAAGAAGTTTAGAGAGTGTAGGGAGTGTAGAGAGTTTAGCTGCTTACGCTGATCTTTCAATAAAGTAACAAGAAGTGAAAAGGTAATGGATGCTTGCTTAATCCAAAACTAAAAAAGGCATAAAGATAGATATCATCTATCTTTATGCCTTTCCATTTCACTTTTCTACACTCAGCGCAACGACTACTCTAAGAGAAGCGGCTAAACTCCCTAAACTTCTTTTTTTCTACTCTCAGCGAAGCGACTAAACTCCCTAAACTTCTTTATCTAAATGGTTCTCGTTATAAAAACATCCTTATACTTTTCTTTAAAATATTCATAACATCTTTGAGCTTTCAGTATATCATCAAAGAAACCAAATATTGATGGTCCACTGCCACTCATCATAGAACCCATTGCCCCCATTTTAACCATTTTTTCTTTTATATCCCTTAAAATTGTATGTTTCTTCAATGTAACATTTTCAAGCACATTTTTCATGTTTTCACTTATATATTTAATATCATTTTGCTCTATTGCTTTAATTAAAGATTTAGTATCTGGATGTTTGTATATTTTATCTATATCTAAAGCTTTATATACTTCCTTAGTAGAAACTCCAAAATTAGGTTTAACTAAAACTAAAATATGCCCTTCGAAAGTATTCAATGTAGTAACTCTCTCCCCTATTCCTTCACATAAAGCTGTTCCGCCAATAATACAATAGGGTACATCGGCTCCTATTTGTAAACCAAGTTTGCAAAGTTCTTCACGAGAAATATTCACATTGTATACTCTTTGCATTGCAATTAAAGTAGCTGCAGCATCAGTACTACCTCCAGCAAGTCCTGCTGCTACTGGAATATTTTTATTTATACTTATATCAATTCCACCTTTTATATCATATGTATCTATAAAAAGCTTAGCTGCTTTATATGCCAAATTGCGTTCATCAGTAGGAATATAATTCTTATTGCACTCTATATTAATTCCATTCTCATTCTTATTAAACCTTAGAGTATCATATACTTCTATTTTTTGCATTATCATTTCTAATAAATGATATCCATCTTCTCTTTTCCCAACTACATCTAAAGATATGTTTATTTTAGCATAGGCTTTAACTATCATATTTCCACTCCTGTAATACTAGTTTAAAAATCAACTCATTTATTATAACATAAAAAAAAACGGCAAAGCCGTTTTTAAAGATATTTTTATATAATAGCTCTTCCAGGTATAATGATTTTTTCACCTACCATAATATTATCCGGATTTTCTATTTCATTTATTTTCACTAAATCTTCTACTGTTGAACAATATCTTTTCGCTATTTTCCAAAGGGTATCACCCTCTTGAACTACATATATTATAATACTAGCTTTTTTCTCAACAACTCCATCTTCTATTGGAATAACATTAATCAAAAATTCTTTATGTGTTGTATAATTAACTCTAGCATAAACACTTACTACGGACTTTATAGCAATAGTATTTCCCTCAACAAAGGCTTCTATACTCTCTAAATATGCTTTAGCAATACACATCATGTCAATCTTAGCACCTGGTATTTCTACTACACAGCTAAATGGAATATCTTCACTTACTTTACAAATATACTTTTCTTTATCATCAGTTTTATAGATAATATCTACATTTAATAGTCCTTCAACTATAATTTTATCTTCTACCAATTTTTTTTCTGTTACGCAAACCTTACCACTAGACATAATAACTTCCGTTAACCTTGCAGTTTTATCTTCTAATTCTATATTTTCTTTAACTATAGTCTCACAACTATTTTGACCAAGCATTACATTTAACTCATAATTTTTTCTTTCCATTTTAAGCAATCTAGAAGGCGAATAAGCGTCTTCTATCATATCTATTTCAGCCTTATACATAACTTTTGTTTCACACTTTACTAAAGCTTCCACATCAACTATACGATTTTCCCCTAAGTCATCTTCTTTAATATCATATACTAGATCATCAACCCTAAACTCTGCTGAGCTATTCATAAAATAGTCTACACCTTCAAAGTCAACCTCCCCACTGGTAAATACATCATCTTCTAAACGATAAACATCTCTACCACCTGCTGCTTTATATAAAAGTGATATGTGAGTAAATGCTTCCATTTGAGCTTTTCCTTCTAATAACCTAACTTCTTTTTTATGAATGTTAACATCACACTTTAATATTTTACCTATCTCTGGTTTATCCATAGGCACCTGCATATGGGCCTTACTTATTAATTCCCCTTGCATTACGCCAACAACTTTATCAATAGAAGATGGATTTTTTAATAGCTGAAGATCTTCTATATCTTCAACATTCTTTACAACCTCAAACTCATATTTTTTATATACGGAAGCCTTTAACTGCACTATACCTTCAATGGCAATCTTCCTCTCATTTATTACATTACATTCCATATGTTCAATATAACATTCTGCAGTACAATTCATATCAGCTTGAGCTCCATTAACTTCAATATAATTTGAAAAATCTTTGGTATAAACTACATTGTAAACTTCACTTTCTTCATCAACATTAGCAAGATATAAAGCATTGCATTTTATCTGACCTTCTACATAAACCTTGTTTTGCATTATTTCTTTCTTTACTATTATTGGTTTAGCATCTAACACTAGTATCTTTCTTGCATCTGGTTGAATATCTGGTATTACATACTCTTCTTTTACTACAGTGTCTATAGTCTTTTCTCCCAAAAGTTGTTCATACTCTATATTCTCTCTAATCAATTCCATAGCCATACACATCGTACCTCCCATAAAATACCTACTAACTAATGTATATATAAGCTATGATAAAAATATGTTATTATTAATTAAATATTTTTATTTTTTACATAAAAAAGAGATACTGAAAATTCAGCATCTCTTTTTTATCCTGCGAAGTCTATTTGAACTGTTTTGGTCAAAACATCTGAATAACTATATGTGACTGTCCTTTGGGTGTCGTCTTCTAACCTAACAACGAAAATGCTAGTATATGTTTTTTCAAGGATTCCATTGCTTACAATTATTTTTCTTCTTCCGTTATTAGCTCTTAGCGTTACTTTTTCTCCTATATGATCATCAATCTCATTTTTAATAGCCGCTAAAACATTAATTTTATCCATAGCAAGCACCCTCTTTCTACATTATATATTATACTACCAAATCCCCTTTTTGTCAAATTAACTAAATATTTTATCATCATTTCACTAGATCTGTCAATGTGAATTTTCTGTAAACAAATCAAGCCTCAAGCATTATTTTTAGCTTGAAGCTAATTAAACCAACCTTAGCTAATATATTATTAGTATTCTCACTTTTTCCATTAATATGCATAAATATATTAAAAAACTTATTTTTATGAGTATTTTGACTTAGGAAATCCTTCTCTATATTTACCTCTTGTTTGAAGTCCGCCTATACCCTGCATACCTGTAATAGTGCTTTGAATAACTTCTTGAATAGCCACTATTTTTTCAATATTAGTATACGCAATCTTTTCTGAAATAAAAACTGGATCTAAACAATGAATTAAAACTCTATTTGGCGAACTTGCAAAATTAGCACCCGCATCTAATATAGCCTCATAACAAGATTGACACGCCCCAGCAAATATAACTAAATCATCATAATTAGGTTCATAATTTCTAAGCCCTGTCACAGTATCTACAAAATATTTAGAGTTTTTATAATTATCCAGATTCATGTAATCTTTTGTACCCTTAATTATGGCATCATGTCCTGTTAAAACAACTATATCTGGTTTTAACTGTTTAACAAATTGCAATACTGTATTAGGCTGTTCTTTTTCAGCTACTACATGCCCAACTGCTGCCATACCTAATTGTTTATATGTTTTCATGCATACATCAAGATATTCTGGATCTCCATCTATATGCAGAATCCTTCCCGGTCTTCCAAACAGCATAGATTCATTATTAATAATGTCTTTTGTACCTTTATTGTTTTTGATTTCTTTAGCTGTTCTATAATTTTTTCCTTTCATTCTACTTACCAGAATTTTTTTAATATTTTCATTAACCTTTTTATTAAACACAGCATTTTCTCTACCCATGCATTCCTTAGTGGCAAACTCCAAATCACCCTCTGGAGAATCTGCAATTATTCTCAGATTAATTCCTTTAAGCACATAGATATCCCCTTGCTCCCCCTGTTTTATATCTATAATCTTAAAAGTTATATCTTTTCCATAGGATTTCCTTACTACAATATCACCTATTTTCAATCTATCAACTCCATCTTAATCAATCCTACTTCATTGTATGAAAAATACTTTAAATAAGTGAAACTACTTAAAAATAAGTTTTAAAAAAGTAAGAGAAGTATGTAAATTCAATACTTCTCTTCACTCTATTTTTTAAATTAATTTTCAGTAAATTCATCATCTATTACTACAATTTCATTGTTAAAATTAATCTGATTTTCTAGACCTATTTTTTTTGACTTTTCATTACCAATTAAATCGACATAAAAGCTAGTTCTAGCTGCATACTTATACGGTCTTAGCCACAAATAACCTATACCTAATGTAATTAGGGATAAAATATCCCATCCTATAAAACTTATGTTTAATAAAAAATATCTTACCTTATGTCCTTCCATCATTGTTTTACTGGCTTCTATGGCCTCCATAACAGCAAAATTCTCATTATCATTTAAAATTAAAAAAGTCATAGAATAACGTGCTGTAATAATATAAATGATTGCAGCACATACTAGCAAAATAATAACCACCAACACAACAATTCCTATATTCCATTGTAATGATGGTATATAGGAATGAGACGTTTGGCTGCCAGAAGTTCCTATAATAAGGATAATAGTCATAAGTATTACTGCTGGAATATAAACAGCAATTGACCACATAAAAGTAAAAATTCCTATAATCAATTGAACCAAGAAATTCTTTCCAAAATACTTAAAGCCTGAAAACAAATTTTCAGTTTGGTAATTATTTCCTCTAATTAAATTCATAAAAAATCTATATATTCCATAAGAAATGCTTCCTCCTATTAATAAGTTAATAAGCATTCCTATGTTAGATAATATAGATGTAGTTCCCGTACCTTCTCCTAGCTGCTTCCAACTCAATTCTGAAGTATAATTACCATTTAAAATAAAATCAAATATGTTTCTCATGTTTGCTGTATAGGAAAAAACCCCAGTAACCATCGAAGCAATAAAACATACTAGAATAGCTCTTCCCCAATTTCCTCTAAGTTTTTCAAGCGCTTGGCTTCTTAGCTCCCTTATACTCTTTTTACCTATTGTCATTATACTGCTCTAACCACTAAATACTTTAGTGTTGAGCTTCCCTCCCAACATTTTATATTTTATCTATAAGTTATAAAGTGAAACTTAATTCATTGAATAAAACTTAGTTATAAGTACTATACTAATATATTTTACATTTATACACAATATGGGATTAAAAATAATAGAGCCATGTAAGTACCTTTATAACTTACATGGTTCCATTATAGCTCATTCTTGTTGTCCATAAGCTTCTTTAAAATCTTCAATAAACTTCATATACTGTTCTTGCTCAGAAATTAAACTTTGGATTTTTTTATTAAAAGTATTAGTAGCCCAACTTACTTCATTATAATAATATCTATTGCCTAATCTCCAGAATCGTTGAGGGAATAACAAAAATGCAAATAATACTCTATATTCTTCTTTAGTTAATGGACTAACCTCATTATATGCATCAATAATTATATTTGCACATTGTATATTCCACTCTCTTCTCTTCAATACCTTTACCATAAAATTAGATATATCATATACTCTTACTTCTCTTTTACAATAGTCAAAATCTATTATATTTACCTGATTACTTTTATCCATAATTATATTATGATAAGTATAATCATGATGACAAAAACTCTTTTCTTCTTCTGTAACTTTACATATATCTAAATAATCTGAATCATTCAAAACATTTAACGCCCTTTTACCTAATTTTTTATAAAATTCAACACTCTTTACATAATTAAAATCAAAGTCACCTTTTCTACTTCTTTTCCTAGACATATCTCTCATTTTATCTAAAGCTCTAACTCTTTTTTCCATTAGATGCGGCCATCTTCCTAAATCTGTTTTTAATTTACTATTTTCAGGAGGATCATATCCTTTAGAAGCCATATGCATATGTGCAAGGGCTTTAGCCGCCATTATTATATCATTATTGTCATGAAAATCACATTCTCTCCCTTCAAGCCACTGGGATAAAGTATATACATCCTCATTTACAAGAGCATATGGTTCTCCTTCAATATTTAAATCATACTTATCTACATATTTAAAACCATTGTTTATTAAATGCTCTTTAGCAGCATATACAAAATATAATTTTTGAACTCCATAATTAATTCTTTTTAAGCACTTCATTCCTTTATTAGTTTTTAAAAAATATACTCCTTTATTAGGCTTAATATTTTCAATTCTAATATCAAATTGTCTCTCTATTTCAAATTCCCTCATCATTTTTTTACCGCCTCCCCTATAAAATTTATATGTAAATAAAAATTTATTTAGAATATATTTTTATTTTTATAACTAATTAACATTTTTTATGAAGCATCAATATAATGAAATTATAATAAACTATCACTTTTTTGAAGGGATGCAATATGAAAATAGGAATAGATTCTAGAGCTGCAAAATGGTATAGAGGAACAGGTATTGGCACCTATTCATACCAGATTATTAATTCACTAAATAAAATAGATTCCCATAATGAATATTTACTTTTTATGCCTGAAAATAATAACCTTTCTATAAAATTCAAGAAAAATTTTATTATTAAAAATATTAGCCAGAATATGTGCAGTAACTTTTGGGACGAAGTTAACATTCCCAATATCCTTAAAACTAAAGATATAGACTTATACCATGTTCCTCAAAATGGCATTGGTTTACCCCAAACAAAAGTATGCCCCTTTGTAATTACTTTACATGATATTATCCCATATAAAATGCCTGAAACAGTTGGTGATCGATATATAAAGATATTTACTGAAGAAATTCCAAGGATAATTCCTATGTGTGATGGCATTATAACAGTCTCTCACTATTCTAAACAGGATATTGTTAACTATTTTAATTTTCCACCTGAAAAAATCTTTGTAACTCATTTGGCTAATGAAGATATTTATAAACCATTAAATAAAGATACATGTAAAGAATTCATAAAAAAAACTTATGGCATAGAGGATGATTATATTCTATACGTAGGAGGATTTAGCCCACGTAAAAATATTGTAGGTTTAATTGAAGCCTTTAGTAAACTTATTTCTAAACTAAAAAACACCAAAATTAAACTAGTTATTGCAGGTTCAAAAGGGAAATCCTACAGCATATATAAAAAAACAGCGGAAGATTTTAGTATACAAAACAATGTTATTTTTCCTGGTTTTATCCCCCTAGAACATATGCCGCTTCTATATAACGCCTCAAAAATTTTTGTTTACCCTTCTCTATATGAAGGCTTTGGCTTACCTCCAATTGAAGCTATGGCTTGTGGTGTACCAATAATAGCCTCTAATCTTACATCTATCCCCGAAGTAGTAGGGGATGCAGCTATGCTTATAAATCCTTATGACATAGAAGAACTAAGTAATGCTATGTATCATATAATTGAAAATAAAAATTTAGAAAATCAATTAATAAAAAAATCTTTACTAAGAAGCTCTCATTTTAACTGGATAAAAACTGCTGAAAAAACTCAAAAAGCTTATGAAAGTATTATCACATGCTAAAACTAGATATAAAATAAGTACCAAATTATATTTTTGGTACTTATTTTGTATCTATAAACATTAAATTGAAACTATCCTATCAATTCCTCCACTCATACCAACTACTACTTTTTTACTCACTTTTTTCATCTCTATTTATTTAACGCTTCCCATTCTGAACTTAGTTTTCTGATTCTTTCAATTATATTTGGTATTTCTTCAAGTAGATAATCTATCTCTTCCTCTGTAGTTTTTTCACCCATTGAAAACCTTACAGAACTTTTTAACATATCTTCAGGTACTCCTATTGCAGTAAGCACATGAGATGGTTCAACCGCTCCAGCTGAACATGCACTTCCACTGGAGGTATATATGCCTATACTGTCTAGAGTTATAAAAAGAGCTTCTGCATCTACAAATTTAAAGCTTACATTTACATTGCTAGGTAATCGTCTGTCTCCTACAGGTCCATTTAATTTAGTATAAGGTATTTTTAAAAATCCATTTGTTAATTTATCTCTTAAATAACTTAATCTATTCATTTCTTTATCTAAATTTTCTGAAGCTAATTTTATTGCTTTTCCCATGCCTACAATGCCAGCCACATTTTCTGTACCGCTTCTTTTACCTCTTTCCTGACTTCCACCATGAATCAGATTATGTATCTTTATTCCTTTTCTTATATAAAGAGCTCCAACCCCCTTTGGTCCATAGAATTTGTGAGCAGACATAGATAATAAATCTATATTCATATCCTGAACATTTATTGGTACATGACCAACTACCTGCACTGCATCTGTATGAAACACCACATTTTTTTCTCTGCAAATTTTTCCTATTTCTTTTATGGGCTGAATACTTCCAATTTCATTATTGGCAAACATTATAGAAACTAAAATAGTATTCTCCTTAATTGCATTTTTAAATTCTTCTAAACTTATCATACCTTCTTTATCTACAGATAAGTAAGTAATTTCAAACCCCTGATTTTCCAAATACTCGCAGGTATTTAATACAGCATCATGCTCTATCTTAGTAGTAATAATATGATTTCCCTTATCCTTATTAGCAAAAGCTATTCCCTTTATTGCCCAGTTATTTGATTCAGAACCTCCTGATGTGAAAAATATTTCCTCCTCAAGTGCATTTATAAATTCTGCAATTCTCAATTTAGATTTACCTATAACTTTTTTGGACTTTCTTGATATCCTGTATAGAGCAGATGGATTTGCAAACTCTTCTTTTAAATAAGGGAGCATTTCCTGGAAAACCTCATCTTTTATATAAGTTGTAGCAGCATAATCTATATATATATTCTTTTTCATTTTATTTATAAAGGTTGCATATATTTGCAACCTTCCGTCTCCCCTTTCTTATATCTAAATTGATATTTATAAAAAAATAATATGGAAGAAAGGATATCTTTTATTATTCCTTTCTCCCATTATTATTCCCTTTTATTCTTCAAATAAGTCAGTTGATAAATATCTTGATCCCGTATCAGGTAACAATACAACTATATTCTTATCTTTATTTTCTTCTTTTTTAGCAATTTCCTTTGCTGCATAAAGTGCTGCTCCGGAAGAAATTCCAACTAATAAGCCTTCAGTTTTGGCTACTTCCCTAGCAGCTTCATAGGAATCATCATTACTTACTTTAACTATTTCATCTATTATATTAGTATCTAAAACACCTGGTATAAAGCCCGCACCTATTCCTTGAATTTTATGAGGTCCTGCTTGTCCTCCTGATAATACTGCTGAATCCTTAGGCTCAATAGCTATAATTTTTATATTAGGGTTTTTCTTTTTTAATCCTCTACCAACTCCTGTTATAGTTCCACCTGTTCCAACTCCAGCAACAAAAATATCCACTTTGCCATCTGTATCTCTCCAAATTTCTTCTGCAGTTGTCTTCTCATGAGCATCTGCATTTGCTGGATTATTAAATTGCTGTGGAATAAAAGAATTCTCTATTTCTTTATTTAGTTCCTCAGCCTTTTCAATTGCTCCTTTCATGCCTTGTGCAGCTGGAGTTAATACCAATTCTGCTCCATATGCTTTTAGCATTTTTCTTCTTTCTATACTCATAGATTCTGGCATAGTTATTAATAACTTATATCCTTTTATACCTGCCGCCAAAGCTAATCCTACTCCAGTATTACCGCTTGTAGGCTCTATAATTACAGTGTCTTTATTTATTATTCCATTTTTTTCAGCTTCTTCTAACATAGCAAGCCCTACTCTATCTTTAACACTACCTGCTGGATTAAAATATTCTACTTTAGCAATTAAATTTGCTTGTAATTTATTATCCTTCTTATAGTTAGCTAGCTCTACTAAAGGCGTATTTCCTATTAATTCAATTAAATTTTTCACAATTTTCATTTTTTAATTCCTCCCAAATTTTAATTTATTATTCCTATAGTTTTTATAGGTTTTGTATTAAAAAAATTTTTCACTAACTATATATAATACATGTATCCACCTGAAACAGATTTATTATATTCAAAAACTAAATCTTCTAAAGTAATTGAATTCACTACTTTATCAATACTTTCATTAAGCTTATTCCATATATTATTTTTTATACATTCTTCAATTTTATCATTTATAACATCTTCTGAATTTACTATATGTAAATTTCCTTCAAGAGCCCTTAGTATATCTCCTACTAATATTTCATGTATATCTTTTGAAATTATATATCCCCCTTGTGGTCCTTTTATGCTATTTACTAATCCATTTTTCTTTAGGGCTGAAAATATTTGTTCCAAATATCTTTCAGATAAACTTTGCCTATCAGCTATACTCTTTAATGGAACTGGCTCTTCTCCACTAGAATTTACAGCAAGATCCACCATTGCCCTTAATCCATATCTTCCCTTAGTGGAAATTTTCATACTCAGCCTCCTTTTCTTATAATTCCTATTGGTTTACTATGATTATAATTCTATAATAATCTTTTGTCAACCCATAAGAAAAGTGCGACGCACTTTTCTTTAGTTTACAGATGACAGTTTACAGTTTACAGTGAAGGAAGTTTTTCTTACAGAAAAACTAACAACAAAAAAAACAAACCCTAGTGTAGCCTTTGGCTATACTAGGGTTTTATACTTCATTTTAAATTTTGCGTTAGCAAAATATCCTTAACTGTAAACTGTCCACTGTAAACTCTAAACT
>JAVBWC010000062.1:0-27201 GCA_036677675.1 Clostridiaceae bacterium
GTAATAAATCCAAGTGATGCTGTTGAAACTGAAGCAGCTATAAGAGCTGTTGCTGAATTAAATGGACCATGCTATGTAAGACTTGGAAGATTGGGTGTTCCAGTTATAAATGATAATCCAGAATACAAATTTGAATTAGGAAAAGCTATAACTTTAAGAGAAGGAAAGGATGCTACAATAATTGCAACGGGAATTATGGTAGATGCTGCTCTTGAAGCATACAATACTCTTGCTGAAGAGGGAATAAAAGTTAAGGTTATTAACATACATACTATTAAACCGCTAGATGTTGATGCTATAGTAAAGGCTGCAAGAGAAACAGGAGTGGTGATTACTGCAGAAGAACACAGCATACTTGGAGGATTAGGTTCAGCAGTATGCGAAGCCTTAAGTGAAAATTGTCCTGTACCAGTGATAAGAGTTGGAATTAAGGATGTTTTTGGAGAAAGTGGAAAACCAGATGAATTATTAAAAGCTTATGGATTAACTGCTGATGATATAGTTAAAGCTGTTAAGCAAGGTATGAAGCTTAAGTAAAAAAATTAATTTTTATTTGACACAGAGATATATCAGAATAAGCATATTTTAAATAGTTGCGTCATGTTATAATGAAAAATAAATAAAAAATTAACTCTAAAAGCAAAACACAAAAACTTTCTAATGGAGGTTAATAATGACATTACAGCAACTAAAATATGCAATTGAAATTGCAAACTGTGGATCAATTAATATTGCTGCAAAAAAGCTTTTTATTACTCAACCTAGCCTTTCCAATGCAATTAGGGAGCTTGAGATTGAACTTAATATAACCATCTTTCAGCGTACAAATAGAGGAATTAGCCTTACTGTTGACGGTGCAGAATTTTTAGGTTATGCAAGACAAGTGATTGAACAAACAGAATTATTAGAAAAGCGATATTTTAATGCGAAACCTTCAGCACAGCATTTTTCAGTATCTACTCAACACTATGCTTTTGCAGTTAATGCATTTGTTGACTTAATAAAAGAATATAGAAATGATGAATATGAGTTTAGTCTAAGAGAAACAAAAACCTATGAAATTATTGAGGATGTAAAAAATCTTCGAAGCGAAATAGGAATTTTGTACTTAAATGAGTTTAATTCAAAAGTCCTAAACAAACTCTTTAAGGAAAATAATTTAAAATTCACAAAGCTATTTGTAGCAAAACCCCATGTTTTTATTAGTACAAAAAATCCTCTTTCAAAACAAAAAGTAGTAACCATTAAGGATTTAGAAAAGTATCCTTATTTATCCTTTGAGCAAGGAGAATATAATTCTTTTCACTTTTCTGAGGAGATTCTAAGTACTCTTTCTCATAAAAGAAATATCAGAGTTAGTGATAGAGCAACTCTTTTTAACTTATTAATCGGATTAAATGGATACACCATCTCAACAGGAATCTTAAGTTCCGATTTAAATGGAAATAATATTATTTCTGTGCCCTTAGATATTAAGGAAGAAATAACAGTAGGTTGTATTTGGCATAAGAGTATTACACTTAGTCAACTTGCAAACATTTATATTAATAAACTAAATGAGATAATTTTAAAATTAATATAGCATATGTATAAATTTCAATTGCTTGTTATAGTTTTAAACTATAACAAGCAATAGTTTTTTGAAGTTACACTATAATTGAAAATTTGTGCTATGATTAGCATAAATTTTCGATGAAAGGAAATAGTGATATGAGGAACTCAATTATTGGATATCCACGAATAGGTGGACTACGTGAATTAAAATTTTGGATAGAGGATTATTTCAAAGGAAATTTATCCTTAGAAGAGCTACAAAAGAATGCTAAGAGGCTTAGAAAGGAACAGTGGACACTATTAGTCAATAGTGGACTTGATTTTATACCATCAAATGATTTTTCTTTCTATGATGGAATGCTTGATACTACATTTCTTTTAAATGCAATACCTAATAGCCACAAGGCTTTAGAACTTAAGGAATTAGATACTTATTTTGCAATGGCTAGGGGATATCAAGGAGAAAAAGGTGATGTTAAGGCACTTGCCATGAAAAAATGGTTTAACACAAATTATCACTACATGGAGCCTGTAATTGAGGATACCACAGAAATTAAATTAAATGGTGATAAAATTTTTAAACATTATAGTGAAGCACTTGCTACTGGAATTAAAACAAAACCAGTAGTTATTGGTGGATTTACTTTCCTTAAATTAGCAGCCTATAATGGGGAGAAAAAACTTGAGGATTTTGTTGAAGATGTAGTTAAAACATATAAGGATATTTTTTCAAAGCTAAATGAATTAGCGGTGGAATGGGTACAAATTGACGAACCAATTTTAGTTACCGATTTAAATCAAACTGACATAGAAATCTTTACAAAGATTTATACAGAGTTATTAAAAAGCAAAGGTAATCTAAAAATATTAATTCAAACATATTTTGGAGATATTAGAGATTGCTATAATGAAGTCACTTCTCTTGATTTTGATGGAATAGGATTGGATTTTGTAGAGGGCAAGAAATCTCTAGAATTAGTTAAAGAAAAGGGATTTCCTAAGAATGTTACACTTTTTGCTGGTATAGTCAATGGTAAAAACATATGGAAAAATAGTTATGAGAAGTCTTTAGGAATTTTGAATGACATTTCAAAATATGTTGAAAAAAATAGTATAGTAATAAATACTTCCTGCTCTCTTCTACATGTTCCATATACTTTAAAGAATGAAGAAAAGCTATCAGAAAATTACAAGGCTCATTTTGCTTTTGCAGAAGAAAAATTGATAGAATTGGCTGAATTAAAAGAACTTTTCAGTGATAACAATTATGTAACTAGTAAAAAATATAATGACAATATTTCATTATTCAAAGCAAAGGCAAGTAACATTGACCTTGAGGTCAAGAAAAAGGTTGATAGCTTAACAGAAAAAGATTTTACAAGATTACCAGAATTTAATGAGAGAGTAGAAGTTCAAAAGGAATTTTTAAAACTGCCAATACTACCAACTACAACAATTGGATCTTTTCCACAAACAGCTGATATAAGATCAAACAGAGCAAAATTCAAAAAAGGTCAAATTACTGAAGAGCAGTACAAAGAAAATGTGAAAAAGAAAATTGCAGAGTGTATAGAGCTTCAAGAAGAACTTGGTATTGATGTTTTAGTTCATGGTGAATTTGAACGAAATGACATGGTAGAGTATTTTGGAGAAAATTTCAATGGATTCTTATTTACACAAAAGGCATGGGTTCAGTCTTATGGTACACGTTGTGTTAAACCTCCTATAATATGGGGAGACGTTTCTAGAACAAAACCTTTTACTGTTGAATATTCAAAATATGCTCAAAGTCTTACATCAAAGCCTGTAAAGGGTATGCTTACAGGTCCAGTAACTATTATAAACTGGTCATTTTCTCGTGAAGATATTTCCTTAAGAGAAATGGCTTTCCAAATAGGCTTAGCTATTAGAGAAGAGGTTTTAGATCTTGAAGCAAATGGTATTAATGTAATTCAAGTAGATGAGGCTGCATTAAAGGAAAAACTTCCAATTAGAAGAGCTGATTGGGATAATGAATATTTAGATTGGGCAATTCCTTCATTTAGACTAGTTCACAGTGGTGTTAAAGCTACTACACAAATTCATACTCATATGTGTTACAGCGAATTTGAGGAAATAGTGAAGTCGATTGATGCTATGGATGCTGATATAATTTCCTTTGAAGCATCACGTTCAAATTTATCAATTATTGAAGCGTTAAACAAAAATAATTTCATTACAGCAGTTGGCCCAGGTGTATATGATATTCACTCTCCTAGAGTTCCAAGTGTAGAAGAGATTGTTGATGTAACTAACTCAATGCTGGAGAAAATTAGTATAGAAAAGCTATGGATTAATCCAGATTGTGGTTTAAAAACTCGTGGTAATGAGGAAACTATTCCTAGTCTTAGAAACCTTGTGGAAGCAACTAAAAAAGTAAGAGATACATTGTAATAAATAAAAAATAATAATATAATTACATTGAGCAGTTTCATAAAATTTTAAAGATTAGAATTTTTGTGATAGCTCAATGTAATTATTTATTGCTTTAGTATAGAGTGTTTGTGAAAATTATGAAATCTAAGACGTTTATTTTTACCACGGGAGGAAACAGATGAATATTAAAGAAAAACCATTAATTTTCGATGGTGCAATGGGAACATATTATGCAAGTGTTTGTGAAAATCCATTACCAAAATGTGAGCTCGCAAATATTTATGACAGAGATACCATATTAAATATACATAAAGAGTACATAAATGCAGGTTGCCAAGCAATTAAAACTAATACCTTTGCAGCAAATAAAATTAGTCTTGAAAGTGATTTTAGTACAGTGAAACAGGTTATTGTAAAAGGTTATGAAATTGCACTAGAAGCCACAAAGGGCACTGAAGTTTTAGTTTTTGCTGATATTGGACCAATTCCATTTCTAGAAGAGGTAGATTTATGGGAAGCATATAAAGAAATAGTAGATTTATTTTTAGAACTAGGAGCAACAAATTTTATATTCGAAACCTTTAGCAGTGATGAATATTTAGTGGAGCTTTCCCAATATATTAAGGAAAAAAATCCACAGGCATATATTTTAGTGGAATTTGCGGTTTCTCCAGAAGGGTACACGAGACTTGGTAAATCAGGTAAAAAACTTATAGAAAAAGTTTTCAATACACCAACAATTGATGCCTGTGGATTTAATTGTTTTTCTGGACCATATCACTTACTGCAATATATCAAAAGTATTAATATTGAAAATAAAATAATCTCTGTTATGCCTAACTCTGGGTATCCAACGATAATAAATAATCGTACATTTTTCGATAATACTAAAGAATATTTTGCTACACAGATGCTAGAAATAGCAAAACAAGGAGTAGCTATTCTAGGTGGTTGTTGTGGTACAACTCCAGAATTTATTATGGAAACTGTTGCAAAACTAAAAGGTTTATCTAGAGATGAAATTGTTCCTAATAAAAGGATTGAAAAAACACACATTAAAAATCCAATTGCTAAAAATCTTCTTTTGGATAAAATTAATAATGGTAAAAAAATTATTGCTGTAGAATTAGATCCACCAATTGATACAGAAATAGACTTTTTTATGAATAGTGCTAAAAGCCTTAAAGAGCAAGGTGTTGACGCAATAACCATTGCAGATTGTCCTATTGCAAGAGCAAGAGTAGATAGTAGCTTACTAGCTTGCAAGGTAAAAAGAGAACTGGATATTACTACTATTCCACATATGACTTGTAGAGATAGAAATATTAATGCCACAAAAGCATTACTTCTAGGTTTAAATATTGAGGGGGTAAATAACGTTTTAGTGGTAACAGGTGACCCCATACCTTCAGCACAACGTGATGAAATTAAGGGAATGTTTAGTTTTAATTCTGCCATATTGGCAAACTATATTACAAATTTAAATGATACAACTTTTTCATCACCTTTTAATATTTGTGGTGCTTTGAATTTAAATGTGAGAAATTTTAATAATCAACTAGCCCATGCAAAAAAGAAAATAGAGAATGGTGTAACTATGTTTTTAACACAGCCCATTTTAACAGAACAGGCTTTAGAGAATTTAAAACTAGCACGTAAAGAATTACCTGCCAAAATTTTAGGGGGAATTATTCCAATTGTAAGCTATAGAAATGCTTGTTTCATGAATAATGAAATTTCAGGAATAAATGTTTCAGAGAAAATTATTGAACAATATAAGGAGCTTTCAAAGGAAGAAGCCAGTAAACTTGCAATTAAAATATCTACTGAAATTGCAAAAGAAATATATCCTTATGTAGATGGTTATTATCTTATTACACCTTTTAAAAGAATTGATATTATTTCTGAAATCATTAGTAATATTAATGTTAACAATAATTAGAAGATGGAATGAGGAATTTTGTTAAAAATTAAAAATAAAGTTTTAGTCGTATGAAATATCATTGAAATCATACGGCTAAAACTTTATTTTTTTATATGCAAATCATCTAACTTAGAGACATATAATTTTTTAGAACTATCTATAGTAGCAAGATAAATATTTTTTATATTATCTACATCATACATAGCTAGATTATTCATAAGCCATTCTTTATTTACTCCAGATTTAATTAAATTTTCCTCAAATAATTTACCATCATTGATAATAACTAAAGGCAGTTCCACAGGTTTAGCAAACAAATTATAATCTGCTGGGGTAACTGGTCTATGAGCTTCTTTTTTTATAACACTAAAATGACCATTAGGCTCTAGAACTACATATTTAACTTCTGAAATATCAAAAATATTTCTAAGTCTTAGTTCACTCATAAGCAAATCAATATTTATGAAATGTTTTTTTAGATTTTTTCGTATTATCTTACCGTTATCTATTAAAATAACAGGTTTTCCATTAAAAAATAAAGATGCTTTTCTATTTTTTAAGGATATTAAAGTAAAGATAAAATGCCAAAAAAACAAAGTTAGTAATGGGACCACTATATATTTAAAGGAAATCTCTCCATCTAGTAATGGTGCTACTGTAATAGCTCCAAGTATCCAGGTTAATGCGAAATCGTATGTAGTAAGTTGGTTTACAGCTCTTTTGGACATATATTTTCCAACTAAAAAAGCTAGAATCCCTACTAAAAACGTTCTTAGTATATATCCTAATAATGAAATATCTTTTACAACGCCTAAAAACTTCGGCATAAGATTCCTCCTAGAGATTTATATATAATTTTTTATCTGAAGTTAAAATTCCTAAATAAACCTCATTTATATTATCTATATTATTAGATTTAAGTTCATTTTGAACCCAAGCATAATTTAGTCCATTTTTTTTAAGAACTTTTGCATCTAGCTTTCCTTCATAAACAATAATCTCAGGTAAAGTATCTAGTGATATTTTTATTCCCATATCTAATTTAGTTATAGGAAGACTATTACTATTAGAGGCTACACTAAAATCTCCTGTAGCTTCAGCAATTAAATAATCCAATTTTTCAAGATTAGGTGCATCCTTTTGTCTCATTATTGAAAATAAATTATCAATTGTTAGTTTTGCTTTTGAAATGTTATTTTTTATTAAGGTTCCCTTTTTAATTAGTATAATTGGTTTTTGAGAAACTATAGATGGAGCTTTAAAATACAGATATGATATAAAGAGGTTAATTAAAGTATATAATATAATTATAGTTATTGCATCTACTAATCTGGATTTTGGGTTTACCATACGAGCAGCTGCAATGTGACTCATACCAGCTGCCATTAAGAAGTTATATGGAGTTATTATACCTACTTGGCGAAATCCCATTAATTTAGTAGAAGTAAACAACATAAAATATAAAATAGATGTTCTAATAAATAATTCTAATATGCCTAATTTTTCTGCTTCAAAAAAAATAGCATGTATGTTCATAAAATCACCTTTTACATAAATTTTAATAAAAGATAAGTTCAATGTCTTCCATTAAACTTATCTTAATTTATGCATGCTGTAAAATTTTATTGTACAGTATACATTCCATGGCTGTTCATGTAATTGAATAATTCTTCACCATGTTTTTGTTCTTCTTGTTGAATATGCTGCATAGCCTGCCTAACTACTGGATTAGCAGATTCGAAAACATCAAGGTCATAAGTATTTGAAACATATTTTTCTGTAGATAATAAATCAACACAAAGCATCTTGTCACTTTGATTATTCATAGCTCCTTGTAAATTATTTTGCATTTGAGTTGGTTGAGCTTGAGGTTGAGCTTGTTGATTTTGACTTAGGTTTGGCTGTTGGCCTTGAAGCAGTTGGTTAATAGTATCATAGTGATGCTGTTCTTCACCAGCAAGTTTTGTGAAAAGCTGCTTCAATTGAGGGTCTTGAGCCTGCTGAGCATAGTTGTTATATTTTTGAACACACATATCCTCTTGAATTTTCCCATCTTCCAAAAACATTCTTTCCTTTTGACTAAGTTGTATTGGCATGATAACTTCACCTCCTAAGCATATTTTTAGCAATAAATAAAAATATTATGTAAATAAATTAAAATATTACGTGAATAAATTATGAGTAAAAGATAAACAATGAAATATACATGTTTTAAAATTTAGTATATCTCTTCACAAATATTTCAATATTTTGTCACAAAACTGTCACACTAAATGTTCATACTAAAACCATGAAGTAACCAAATAAAAAATGAAGGGAGCAATAAAAATGAAATCAAGTAAAGTATCTTTAAAAGCTAAAATATTATGTGGAGTATTAGCAGGAGGGGTGATTCTATCAGCAGGAAGTTCAGCTTTTGCTGCAAGCGAAAATGCTTCAAATTCTACTGAAAATTCAAAAATAGAATATAAAGTACCTATGGATAGAAGTAAATTTCATGAAGAAAGAATGGCTGAGATGAATACAATTCTTCAAGAGGTTTTAAATGAAGCTGTAGCTTCAAAGAAAATTACACAAGAGGAAAGTAATAAAATAAAAGCATATAAAGATAAAAAAGATCAACAAAGGGAAGAAAATAAATCATCAAAGGATAAAGGAATAGGTAAAGAAGGCAAAGGAGGATTTTGGGCAGGGTTGGTTAGTGATGGCATATTAACTCAAGAAAAGGCTGATATACTAAGAGAAAAAATTCATGAGAAGAATCAGGCATTAAGAGAGGCAAAATTAAATGAAGGTTTAATTAAACTTGTAGGAAACAAAACCTTAACTCAAGGGCAGGCAGACAAAATAGCAGCAGCTATAAAGGCTGAAAATGATGCTAGAAAAGCTGATTTTGAAAAGACTAAAAATATGACTGAGGAACAAAGACATAAATATATGGAAAGCAGAAAGGATAGTTATAAAGATCCTATAAAAACTCTTGTAGATAATGGAACAATTACAGAAGCACAAGGGAAAGAAGTAAGAAAAATACTACCTGGCCATAAAAATAAACATAATGGACCAGGAGTTAAAGGTAATATGTCTAGTAATGCACAAATACAGAAAAATGCAACCAAATAATATTAATCAACATATATTAAATTTAGAAAAGTTAAACTTATCATATTATTATGTAAAGCTTCTCAATGGTTTTTAATAAAACTTCTTGGGAAGTTTTTATTTTGTAAAAAAACAAAGATGCATATTTATACTTTACATCTAATTAATTTAGGGGTATACTATGGGTATATTTATGAATAAAATTACAAATCAATGTATAAATATAAACAAATTAAAATGTTGAGATATATAAAATTGTGAGGGTGATGTGGGATGTTTAGAAGATATGCAAGTACAAATATGGAAAGAGCAAATATACTTATTCAAGCTTTGCCTTACATTCAAAAGTATAATGGCAAGACTTTTGTTATTAAATATGGTGGCAATGCCATGATAAATGAAGAATTAAAAGAAGCGGTTATTAGAGATATAATTTTATTAAGCTGTGTGGGAATTCGAGTTGTAGTTGTTCATGGGGGAGGTCCAGAAATAAATAAATTATTGAAAAAAATAGGAAAACAAAGTGAGTTTATTAACGGATTAAGAATAACAGATGAAGAGACTATTGAAATGGTTCAGATGGTACTTGCAGGTAAGGTTAATAAAGATATAGTTTCTTTAATTCTTGAAAGTGGTGGAAATGCAGTAGGTTTATGCGGTATAGATGGCAATATGCTAAAAGCAAGGAAGCTTCAGGAAACAAATGGAGTAGATCTTGGGTATGTAGGTGAAATAACAGAAATCAATGAAGAAGTTATAAAGAATACTTTAGATTCAGGTTATATACCTGTAATTTCAACAGTAGCTTTAGGTGAAGAAGATGGTAAAGTATATAATATAAATGCAGATTATGCAGCAGCTAAGATTAGTGTGAAGCTTAATGCTGAAAAGCTAATTTTATTAACTGATGTACCAGGAATTTTAAGAGATACTAATGACCTAGACAGTTTAATTTCAGTAGTGAATCTTAATGATGTACCTGAACTTATTGAGAATAATGTAATAGATGGAGGCATGATACCTAAGGTACAATGTTGTGTAGAAGCTATACAAGGTGAAGTAAAAAGAACTCATATAATTGATGGAAGAATACCTCATTCTATACTTCTTGAAGTTTTTTCAAATGAAGGTGTAGGAACAATGATACTTGAGTAAAGGTGTTTCTTTATGTATGAAAGAAAATTAAATTATATACAAACATAGGCTATGTATGCAAACATAGCCTCTTTTGCATATATTGTTATAGTAAATGGACTCTAAAGCTTTAATAAGATAAACAATTCTTAATGCAGACTATTTAGAAGTTTAACTTCAAAATTTTAAATCTTAGGGGGAGATTAAAATGAAAGATAAGCTTTTGTGGGGATTTTTAGCAACAATACTTTTTTTAAATATAACAATATACTTTCGTATGGATAGAATTATAAACAGATTAGACACAAATAATGACCGCATAGAAAATGTAAGTACAAAAGTTGATAATATACATTCTGATGTTATAAACACCATGGACAAAATATATAACGAAAATAAATGGATTTATAATTCAGATTATTCTATATTAGACATAACAAAGGATTTGGAAAATGTAACTTTCACATTAAAATGGAGTCTCCGTGATTTGGATAAATATTCAGAGGTATATCTTTTATACGGAGAAGAAGAGGAAAATAGTAATCAAGTAACCAGATGGGAGGAAGTGCTTGCAGAGGATATTGAAAATTTAAACTACAAAGCACAACTGACCCTACCCTATAAAAAGAATTATCAGTTTAAGGTGGTTGCTAAAAATTATAAAAGTATAAAAAGTGGAGAAATGATGAAAATAGATTTTCTCTCTAAACTAAATGATAGAATTAAAATAGTGGCTACTCCTCAATCAAAACGTATTTCAAATAGCCATGTTAATTTAAATTTTTCAATTAATGTAGAGAATAGATACGACTTGATAGATGAAAATTTAGGTAACCTTGTGGATAATAATTTGTTAAAGTTGAAGAACATTAAGGTGAAAATTTATAGTAATAATAAAGTAAAAAAAGAATTTGATATATTTAAGAATGGAAAAATAGTATATGAGGGGGCTTTTTATACAGAACCTTTTAGGGGAAATAAAGAAATAAAATTAGAAAGTGTAGAATTTTATGGAAATATTCAGTATGACAGTACAGAAAATAGTGTTGAAAAAATAGAAGTAATAGTTGATGATTACAATGGAAGAACTTATACGCAGTTAAGTAATGATATGTAAAAGCTTGTAAGTATATAATCAATATTTAAAAATAAAGCTTAAACGGAGAAATTAATTAGAAAAAGAAACCAATTAAGGTTTCTTTTTCTAATAAGATTAATCTTCTACCTTATAGGATCTTCTACTTTGATCTCCATTTAGCAGATTCTCTATTTGACTTCCTATTTCATGCCCTTGTCTATAAGAAGCCATATGCTTAGTATCTATTTGATTTTTGTGAGAATCCTCTCCAGATAGACTATCTATAATTCCCATTTTAGCAGCAGGTACATTACCTACATGAATTTCTTTTAAGTCATCTAATTTAAAATTGTGCATAAAAAAACCTCCTTTCATTTTATATTATTATGTTGCCCAAAATACATATAAAAATTGATAGAATATAAAGTGAAACTTAATTTTATGGAATTTTTAACTAATAAGATTTTTGTATAAATTAAAACATTAGGCTTAAAATAACTATAGATTTTGGAGGTGTTTAATTTGAAAAAACTATTATATATACCAGTGAATTCAAAACCAGAAGAAATGTCTACCAGCAAGACTGTAGGAAGAGAATTTGTAAATCGCTTTCTTGCTAAAAATTCAGATTATATTGTAGAGGAACTTGATCTTTACAATGAAGATATACCAGAGGTAAATCATGTAATATTCAAATCTAGAGCAGAAACTGTTTCAGGGGCTGAATATGATGCGTTATCAGAGTCTGATAAAAGAGCGGTAGACAGAGTTAATGCTCTATGTAACCAGTTTTTAAGTGCAGATACCTATGTAATTGCTGCACCAATGTGGAGTGTAAGCTTTCCTTCAAGACTTAAAAGATATGTGGACTGCATTATATTGAATAATAAAGTAATCAAGATATCATCGGAAGAGGTTAAAGGACTTCTCAATGACAAGGAAAGAAATATGATTTATATTCAATCTTCCGGTGGAGTTTATCCAAAGCTTTTTGGTGGAAAATTCAATCATGGTGTTGATTATTTTCATGATATATTCAAATTTCTAGGAATGAACAAGTTTGAAAAAATACTTGTTGAAGGTGTTGATATGCAGGATGTGGGTAGAGAAGAGGCTATGAGAAGAGCATATGAGGATATTGATAAGGTAGTTGAAAAACTTTCAAGAGAACCATTGTTACAAGGATAATATATAAATAAAAAACTTCTTAAGAATTTTTATTGTAAAATTCTTAAGAAGTTTTTTAAATTTGGAACTTTAATTTCTATTAATTGAAATAATATGAAAATGTTTAATATTATGTTAAAATGAGAGTATATATTAATTAATAGATAGTATATATTAAACAGATAATATTATAATTTGTGGTGTTAATTTTCCATTAGTTAAATAAGAAGGTGTAATTTAAATGAATGAAACTATGATAATGCTTGGTTTTGGTATTATAAGTTATATATTTATGGGATATTTATTTACATATTTATATAAAGACAGTGGTTTAAAATATTTATTAGAATTGAGTTTTGTATGGTATTGCTGCTCAGGCATTTTCCTTATGTATTTTATAAATGAAGCCATATTATTAGATACAAAAGCTTTATTAATAATTGATATGTTAAATTATATAGCCTGCCTTTTATTAATAAAAGCAATGTATACTTTTATAAAAACTAGGCTGTTAAATTTTCATAAATATATGTTGAGTTTTTATATAATTAACATATTAATATTTTTTATAGTTGGCATGATTTTATTTGAAAAAGTAATATTAAATTCATGTATTTTCTCTAGTATAATTAGTTCATGTATACTGATTATTTTTGGAAATTGGAAGCGAAAAGAATTGAAAAGATATACTATTGGCAATTCATATATCGTTGTTGGTAGTTTATCTAAGATGGTTTCCATGGCAAAAGAATCAGATACTATATGGGATATATGGAGTTTTATTTCTATAATTTCGATTTTAGTAATTGGGGTAGGTTTTATTTTAATTCATTATGAGAAGTTGAAAAGTGAATTTAAATACCTTGCTTATCATGATGCTTTAACAGGATTTTTTAATAAAAAAACATTTATAAATAAATTAAACATTGAAATAAAGGAATCTAAAAAACACAATAGGAAGTGTGCAGTATTTTGCATTGATTTTGATAATTTTAAAATTGTTAACGATACATTAGGACATGATTATGGAGATGAATTTTTAAAAAGTATTAGTAAAAAATTAAAGGAATGTATTAGTAAAGATGATATTATAGCAAGATTTGGAGGAGATGAATTTAATATACTACAAAAGAATATTAAAGGTATTGATGATGCAAAAAAACTTGTAAATAAAATATTGGACAAATTTAAAACTCCAGTGGTTGTTGATAATTATGAGTTCGATATTACTGCAAGTATAGGTGTTATTCTATATCCTGATGATGCTTGTGGAGTAGACGAACTTTTGAAAAAATCTGATATAGCAATGTATGAAGCTAAAAGCAAGGGAAAAAATCAATGTAAATTTTTTAAAAAGTATATGAATGAAGAATTAAATCGGAAGATGCATATACAAAAAAAATTAAAGGAAGCTGTTAAAAATAAGTCTTTTATGGTGTATTATCAGCCACAAGTAGATATAAGAACAGGTAAGATTAGTGGTATGGAAGCTTTAGTAAGATGGATAAATCCAGAAGAAGGAATAATTTCACCTAAGGAATTTATTCCAATAGCAGAAGAGAGTGGGCTTATACTGCCAATAAGTGAGTTTGTATTAAGAACCGCCTGTGATAAAAATAGGAAATGGAATTATTTATCAAAAACTAAGCTATCTATTTCAGTAAATGTATCTGTGATTCAGTTAAATCAGAAAAATTTTGTTAGTATAGTTAAAAAAGTACTAGATGAAACTGGACTAAATCCTCAATATCTTACACTTGAAATTACAGAGAGTATACTTATAAAATCTTTAGAAGCTAATATAAAGAAATTAGAAGAATTAAAAGAATTAGGAGTTAAAATTGCATTAGATGATTTTGGAAAAGGATATTCTTCACTAAGTTATATTATGAATTTACCTATAGATATATTAAAAATAGACAAATGTTTTGTTGATGATATTACTAGAAATCCTAAAAAAGAATTAATTATGGAGTCCATTATATCACTGGCTCAAAAAATAAATCTTGAGGTGGTAGCAGAAGGGATTGAAGTTAAAGAACAATATGATATTTTGAGAAAACAAAATTGTGATAAAATTCAAGGATATTACTTTAGTAAACCTCTATCGGTAGAAGAAGCTTTTGAGAAATTAGCTCTAGAATATTATGTTTCGTTATCCTGTAAGGAGACAGCTAGTAGCATAGATTAAATCAGTAATTATAAGTATTAGTATATCATAAATTCCTTTTTATCTTTTTAGATGAGAGGAATTTTTAATTTTTTTTATTAGTGTCATTTTTTTTCATACCGTGGTGTTTATATTATTGAAAGATGAAAGGAGGGATTAATATTTTTGGGATCCCAAAGCGCAGAAAAGTGAAAGAAGAGCAGTTTCAGATAAATTATGAAAAATATTATCCAATAGTTTATAAGCAGCTATATTACTTAGTTGGAAGTAATGAATTAGCAGAAGATTTAACTCAAGAAGTTTTTATAAAATATTATAATTCAAAGGAAGAATTTGAGTTTTTAGGTTCATGGCTTTCAAAGGTGGCAGCCAACACAGCTTTTAACTATTTGAGAGGAGAAAAAAGAAGAATAAAAAGAGAAGAAAGTATTTTAGAAGAAGTAAATAATATTTTTTCAATGGAAGATGAAATATTTAGAAATGAACAAATTAAAGAAGTGAGAAATATTTTGGCTGATATACCAGAGAAACAAAGAATATGTTTAATTTTAAAATTTTCGGGGTATTCTTATGAAGAAATTCATAAGGCAACAAATATTCCTCAAAATAGCATAGGACAGCTTATCGCACGGGGTAAACAGAAATTTTTACAATTATATCAAAAGGAAGGTGAAATAAATGTGCTATGAATTAGAGGAGCTTCAACAGATAATTGACAATACCTATGAAGGGGATGTAAATCAGGTATTAGCACATATAAAAGCTTGTCCTAAATGCAGAGAAAAATTTCAGAAGCTAAAGCAGCAGGATAAGCTTATAGAGAGTGTTCTTCAAATGGATATTATAATACCACCTCGTCCTACTATTAATGTTTATACAGTTGATTTTAAGGAGAAAAATAAAAGGAGGATTTTTAATATGAGTAAGAAAACTAAAAAATGGTCTGCAGTAGCGGCAGGAATTGGTTTGTGTGGAGGATTATTACTGGTAGAACCTGTTCGTACAAAGGCAGCGGATTTATTGAAAATATTTCGTATGCAGGAAATTACCAGCATCGCTATTAGTCAAAAAGACATTAGTGAAATTGATAAGATATTTAGTAATGGTAGTGGGTCTAAAAATATAGGAGATATTATGAAAATAGATGTTACTTCCAAAGATAAGGAATCTTTTATAGAAGCTCCCAAAGGAGAGGTTGACATTAAAGAAAAATTATCTATAGACAAAGTAATTAAAGCACCAAATGGATTTGTTTACGAACATGTGGGTAAAGCACCAAAAGCAGATGTAACTATAAAATTAGATATAGACAAAACTAATGATCTTTTAAATTATTTAGGTGAAAAAACTAAACTTCCTAAATCTTTAGATCAAAAGCCTTTTGTTATTCATTTTAATGAGATGGTATCTTATAATTTTGGAGAAAAAACTGGAAATAAAGAGGGTGAAAGAAAATATATTAATGTAATGGAAATGAATACACCTACAGTGGAAATTCCAAATGATGTAGATGAAAAACAATTAATAAAATCTTTATTTTCTATGAGCTTTTTACCAGAAAATTTAAAGAATCAATTTATGAAAATAGATGATTTGACATCTACAATTCCAGTACCTTATGATGTTGAACATCAAACTAAGGAAGAGAGAAATATTAATGGACAAAAGGCTATAATAATTAAGGATAAAGATTCAAATTACGTGAATATTTATTTGCAAGGAAAAGATAAGTTATATATTGTAAATGGTAACTGTACATCAGATGAAATGGTGTCTTTTATTGAGGAGATGAAATAGTATATGGTTATTGAAACTTATGATTTAACAAAACAATTTGATGGAAAAGGAGGCTTCCAAAATATTTCCCTCTCTGTTAAGGAGGGGGAAGTATTCAGCTTTTTAGGTAAGAATGGTGCAGGAAAAAGTACTTTTATTAGAACTCTTCTTGGAATACTTTATCCAACCTCTGGTAATGGGTTGATATTGGGAAAGCCTATAGGTGATGTGGAAACTAGGAAGAAAATAGGATATTTACCGGAATTATTTCAGTATCACAACTGGCTTACAGGATACGAGCTTTTATTTCATCACGGTCTTCTATATAAAATGAACAAAAAAGATATTAAAAAAAGAATTGAAGAAGTACTTGAAATAGTTGGACTGAAAGGACATGAGAATAAAAAGGTAAAACAGTATAGCAAGGGTATGAAGCAGAGAATAGGTTTAGGTTGTGCCATCCTATCAGATCCAGAGCTTCTTTTTTTAGATGAACCAACAAGTGCATTAGATCCTGTTGGTAGAAAACATGTTCGTGATATTATTTTAAAATTAAAAAATCAGCAAAAAACTATTTTCCTAAATACTCATTTGTTAAGCGAAGTAGAGTTAGTATCTGATAGAGTTGCTATTTTAGATAAAGGTAAAATTAAAAAAGTTGGAACTATTAATGAACTTATGCGTTCTCCAATACTTCTTTCAATAGAAAACTGCAGTGAAAAAATAATCAATGAATTAAAAAGTTTTGATCCCTCCTTGGCAAAAGTTGAAAATGAAATTGAAATGCATGTAGCCAATGATGAGCTCCTTCCTAAAATTGCAGAATGTATAATAAAAAATGAAGGACTTCTATACATGATGAAGAAAAAGGAAAATGTACTTGAGGAGCTATTTATTAAAACTGTAGGTGAGGAGGACGAAAGATGAGAACTATAATAAGGCTTACATTTCTTGAAATGAAAAAAAAGAAAATTTTATACCTTACACTGGGATTTACTATAATCTTCCTTGGCCTTTATGGAACTGCAGCAAATTATGCATATAAATCTTTACCTACTGATAATATGGTTGTTAGAGTAGGGGTTTTAAGTCAGTTTTTATCTATGGGACTATATGTGGCAGGATTTATAATAGCTTTTTTAGCTATTTTTTCAAGTTGTGGTGCAATTTCATCAGAAATTGAAAGTGGTACTTATGATGCTGTTTTGTCAAAACCAATAGCAAGATATGAAATAGTTTTAGGACGTTTTATAGGTATTTTACTGATACTTATTCCTTATGTAACTTTTTTATATTTAAGTATTATAGGGTTAAATGTTTTCTTTGGGCAAGGTGTGGTTGTTAATTTTGCTTTTGAAGCAATAGTGAAATCTTTATTAACTATTTATCTTTTACCTATAGTATTAACTTCAATTGGAATATTTTTAAGTTGCTCCATGTCAACTATGGCATCAGGAGTTATATTGGTTATCTTATATTTTTGTGCTATGATAGGGGGATTTTTAGAAAAAATAAGCCTTTTTATTACGCAGCAAGTAGCAAAATCTGTTATGAGCAATATAGGGATTGTAACAAGTCTTATAATGCCGTCAGATGTAATATATAGAAAGGTATCTTCTATTTTATTTACAACTAAATCAGGGCTAAACCTTAATTTAGAGAATATGGTAGGGGGAGATATTCAACCAAGTTCTTTTATGATGGGGTATGTTATTGTTTATATTATAGTTATAGTTATTTTAGCTCTTAGAAAATTCCAAAAAAGAGATTTGTAATTTACAATGAGAGAAACAAAAATATAGTATTTTAAATGAGGTAAAAAGTAACTCTAGGCATTACACGCTTAGAGTTATTTTATTGCTAAAAATATTAAAGGATTATAAAGAAATATTTTAACATTGTTTAAACAAGCAAATCAAGAGCCTAATAAAATTTTAGGGTTATTAAGATAAATATATATTAAAAGATAATTATTTTGTGGATATACCTATTAGAATAAAGACAGCTTAGACTATCAATCTTATATATAAAGCCCCACTTACTAAAATATTTTTTAGTAAGTGGGGAGAGTTCACAATAAACTTCTTTTTTAATCAAAAGCAGATAATGCCCTATCTATTTTGCTATTAAATTCATCCATTGTATTTTCGTACACAGACACAACTAATTTTTCAAAAGTTTCGTAATTTGGCTGTTTGAATTTAAAAGTACTTTCTTGAGGGAAAACCTTTCTTATAAGCTGAGTTGCTTCTTTAACTCGCTTACCATCAATTTCTTCACCCCTGCTTGCAAGCATTGAGAAAAGAATACCTAATCTCCATGTCATTGCTTTTGCACAAATTACATTGAAATATATTCCTACTATGGGTACTTGTCCTAATATTTTATCTGCAACAATATCGAACAGTATTTCACTTGAAATACCTTTAATAATTGGTGTTACTACATCCTCGTTTACAGGATTTCTTCCATATAAGGACCTGATTTCATTCAGCATTGCCCCATAGTGAGTAAAGACAACCGCACCGTCCGCGATTAAAGTAAATGGGAATCCCAAAATTCCGCTTAATCCTTGAATTGTAACATTTGAACTTGCTTTGCCATTAATAATTTGGTAAGCTTTTTTAGATAAATCATTAGCATTATTTTGCATATTTACAGTCCCCCTTTAAATTGCTATATTTAAAACATTTCCTATATTAGTTGTTAAGAGGAGAAAAAATAATCCATACAATTTTAACACAATTTTCTAATAAGGAAAATACTTTTATAGTTTTTATTTTCTTGTAAGTTTGTTTGAAAACAAAGTATTGGAAAGGTGATTTAGGGTAAAATAGTACAAGTAATTGATAAACAATATAAGAATACAACGAATCAATTCCAATAATAAGATTACAGGGGCCTGATGGCTCCTTTTTAGGTTGTTAATTATCTCTTTAAAAATCAATTAAGCAGGGGGAGTGATCCTATTTCCACATAATATATATTTTAATGTTAAATATCGTATAATTTACATATATTATTATGAAATAATTATACTGTTGTGTTTCATAGATTGATATAATTATATTATAAAACAGTTTGTATGAAAGAAGGTGTATATTATGAAAATCACACTTCTGCCTAAAAAGCGTGCTGGAAATTGGTCAGTTATTTTGTTTATTGCTTCCATTGCATTATGGATAGCAGGATATTTTATTGGCAAAATCCAGAAGAACACTATTGAATTTCCCAATCCTATCAATAGTCCATTATTGGGAACAGTTCTTTATCTTATGTTTTTAGTACCTATAATTGCTTCTATCATTGCATTAATAGCGGTTATTAAAAAAGGTGAGCGCTCAATTTTAGTTTATCTGTCCATACCGATAGGTATTATTCTTTTTATTTTTCTTTTACTAGGGCTGATTTACAATACTATAGGACTACCATTTGCATCATAATATAAAGATAATGTGTAGTAACAGGCATAAATGTATTAGAACATAATTGTATAATATGATTAAGTAGATAATGGGGGGTAATGTATGGTTGTTATTATAATATGTGCTATTGTTGGAGTGTTTTTAGGAGTATATTTCTATATAGAAAATAAATAGTAGTATGTGTATTAAGACAATAAAATCAGTATGCGAAGGGTATATTACATTAGATATAAGTGGAAGGTGATGTTAAAAATGAAAAAAAATATTGTATTATTTAGTTTTGTTTTATTACTAACTTTTTTATTTGGTTGCACAAATTTTATTAATGATAAAAATAGTGGTAATAATATTAATACTAATGATAGTAATACTAATAATAGTAATAATCAAGATTCGACACCTCAGTTATTAAAAATAGAAGATTATTATCCAATAAAAGAAAATATAAAATATGTTTATGATGGTAAGGGAAATGAATATGCATCCTATAGTGTATATATAGATTATACTTCAGAAGATAAGGTTCAACAAAGAGTGGATAATGGTGGAACTATTATGGCTAAGATTGTTGAATTAAAGAATGGGAAGATTACAAGGTTATTATCAAGAGGAGAAGCATATTATAGAGAAAATCTTTTAGAAACAAAGGGTAACGAAGAGGAAGTGCTTTTAATGGAACCTCTGATAAAGGGCACAACTTGGAAACTTCAGGATTCAAGAATAAGAACAATAACTGGCACTTCAGTTGATATAACAACCCCAGCTGGTAATTATAAAGCTATTGAAGTTGTTACTGAGGGTTCAAATGATAAAACCATTGATTACTATGCTAAAAATGTTGGTTTAGTAAAATCAGTATTTATATCTGGAGAAACTGAAATTACCTCTTCACTAAGTAAAATTGAAGAAAATGTTTCATTAATTCAAAAAATTAGCTTCTTTTATCCTAATGTGAATGATGACAAAATTTATTATAAGGATAAAGATATAAGCTTTAAGACTAATGATATAACTAGACAAGTTTTAGAATCAGCTTACAAAGAACCAATAGGTAATAATTTAGGAAAAGTATTTTCCACAAATACAAAGATAAACAGTCTATATTTAAATAAAGATAATATGGTTTATATTGACTTAAATAAAGACTTTGTAACTGAAATGAATGCTGGTTCAGGCTATGAAAGTATGATTCTTCAAAGTATTGCAAACACCTTTGGTAAATACTACAACTCAGAAAAAGTTATATTAACTATAGATAATAATCCTTATGAATCTGGTCATATAGTTATGAAAAAAGGAGAATATATTAAGGTTAAGTATGATGATGCAGTTGAAATTAAATAGTTTATAATATAATCAAAAAGTAAGGGGATGCACTTCAATGAGATCATTTTTAGGGTTTTAATTATCTCTTTAAAAATCAATTTAATAGGGGTACTAGTCCTTATTTAATATTATATATTTTTTAATGTTAAATATAATGTGATTGGATATGTATTATTATTGGATATTATAAGGAAAAGATTATATTTTATTTAGGGGGTATTTAGATAATAATGAGCAAAGCAATAGATATTGTGATTGGTTTAGTATCAAATTTTTTTATATTTATGCTTTGGGTATATGAAATGATTGTTGCAAGTGATATACCTGTAGAGATATCTTTCTATGATTTTGTATCAATATCCAGTTTATTAGTTATATCGTTGATAATTTATAGTTTCTATATAAGAAAGACAAAACATATTCAAATGAACATTCTATTGCTATTGATACCATTATTTTTATGGTTTATGTCAATGCAACAGGCATTAACATATCAGTATCATAAATATGATACTTTGGTTAGTATTATAGGTTTTTCTGTGGTTTTAGTTACGATTATACAACTTATTCATGGTAAGGTAAAAAATAGAATTTAAGAAACTATGAAGATTCAATACCGGTAGCAACAAAAATGTCCACTTTGTTATCACTTTTTGAAAATTAACAGCTACCTTTCATAAAATAGAATAAATGTTAGTAAATTCTATTTACCATCACTACCAACTGTTGCTAAATACTGCACTGGATTTTCATTTAAAAACTTTACAACTTCATTCATATTTAACATCTCCTAAGATCTTATTGATGGTACTAAACGATTTGGTGAACTAAAGAAATCATTAGGATCTATAAGCCAGAAGGTTCTAACCCAACAACTACGCGATATTGTTAAATTTCAAAAATAATACGATAATTTATTTATGGCAGGATCTCATATTCTTTGATATAATACCAATTAATATACAAAGCAACATATGTGTAAACGATATTTTCAAATGGGCAATAATACTCTAGGAGGGAAGATTTATGGTAAAAGTAATTAATGGTAGCAATTTAGACTCAAATAATATTAATCTAGACTCATTAGAAATAAACGATGTTATTGATATTGATTTACTTCAGAAGTTTCAAGATAACTTTGCTGAAAGTATGGATATTGCCAGTATAACTGTAGATATCAATGGAAATCCTGTAACTAAGCCAAGTTTATATACAAGTTTTTGTATGGACTTTACTCATCCTACTAAAATTGGTGCTGACAGATGTGCCCAATCACATAAAAGAGGTGGGGAGGAAGCAGCAAGAACAGGAAAACCGTATGTTTATACTTGTCATGCTGGTCTTGTAGATTTTGCTGCACCTATTATAGTAGATGGAAAGCAAATTGGAACAATTTTGGGTGGACAAGTTTTAACATCTACTCCAGAAGTATCAAAATATAGAAAGACTGCAAATGAAATAGGAGTTAATGAAGATGCATATGTAAATGCAGTAAATAAAGTTAAGACTACAACAGAAAAAAATATAAAGGCGGCAGCTGAAGTTTTGTATATTGTGGCAAATTCACTTTCAAGAATAGGATATGAGGAACTAAAGCTTAAAAAAGCATCACAAATGCTTTCTGAAAATTTTAATCAGATTTCAGCAACAATGGAAGAATTGTCAGCATCCTCAGTTGATGTCACAAACAATCAACAGGATTTAAGTGAAGAAATTATTAATGTTAAGGAAATATCAATAGAAATTAATTCGATATTAGACTCAATAAAAAGTATAGCTGATCAAACCAAAATGCTTGGACTGAATGCTGCTATTGAAGCGGCAAGGGCTGGTGAGGCAGGAAGAGGCTTTGGAGTGGTTGCAACAGAAATAAGAAAGTTATCAGAAAATTCAAAGAATACAGCTTTAAAAATATCAAAACTTACTAATGAAATACAAGATTCTGTAGACAAGACTGTTGAGAAATCAAACGCAACATTGAAAACTACTGAACAACAATCTGCAGCACTTGAAGAACTTAATGTAACTATGCAGGATGTTACGATTTTAGCTGAACAATTAATGAAATTATCCAATTAAAACAGATAAGTTTAATCTTTTACCCTTTATATTGTTATCATTCAACCTAATCATCTCCTTTATTTAAATGATGATACAAAAAGCTGAAAATTATTCAAGCTGTTAAGATACAACAGCAAAATTAAGTGAAATAAACATAAGTAGTAGTTTATATTAAACACTAGCAGTGGAATGGGAAAAACTATATTATAGATTAGATGAAAAATAACTCTAGGTGTCAGGTGCTTAGGGTTATTTTAATTGGTAAATATATATTATTTTGTAATAATATATTACATGATATAATCTAGTGATAATGCATGTTACAACATATAAAGAAAGTAGGAAGTAATTTTAATTTGATATAGAGAAAGGAAATGATGAACATGAAATTAAAAAACAAATTGAGAATAAGGCTTTCAGCAGTAGTATTGATTTGTATTGTTTCTTTATTAGTAAGCCCTAATGTTTTATTCAAATATTATTGAAAAACATTAGTAAATGTATTATAATAATTCAAATGGTATTTTGAAACTTATTATATAATCAAATTAACTATTTAATGAGAAGGAAGACACAATATTGGGGGGATACAAATGAAAAAAGGTAATAAAGAAATGGCATTGGTATTATGTTCAGCAGTGTTATTATTTATTCTTAACTACTTTTTATTGTTACCGTTGAATTTAAAATTTTTAGGAACAACAATTATAGTAACAATATTTGTAGTAATTAATTGTGTAGTTCTAAATTTAGCAGCATTAATTTCGGAAAAAGGTACAGCTGGTAAAAAAACAAAAACAGGCTTTATAATTTCAGGGATATTGGTAATAGCTATTATTGTATATGGAGTAATAAATTCAGCTATGTTCAGAGCTGGTGAATATAGAAATTTAATTGGAAAGGTTGAAGAAAAAGAATTTACAAAGGAAATACATCCAATTGATTTAACACAGCTTCCAATAGTTGATGAGGAGCTTGCACAAAATTTAGGAGATAAAAAGTTAGGAACCTATGTAGGGCTTGGAAGTCAAGTTACTCTTGGTGAGTTTACTAAGCAAAATGTAAATGGACAGCTTTATTGGGTAGCCCCTCTTCTTCATAGTGGATTCTTTAAATGGATGAATAACAAAGAAGGAACAACAGGATATATCATGGTAAGTGCTACTGATACAAAGGATGTAAAATTTGTTGATAAATTAAATGGCAAGCCACTGAAAATAAAATATCAGCCAAATGCTTATTTTGGAACAGATTTAAAAAGACATATATACATGAAGGCAGAAAGAACAGCAGGGCTTACAGACTTTAGCTTTGAACTAGATGATAATGGCAAACCTTACTGGGTTATTACAAAGTACACAAATTCAATAGGATTTTCTGGTGAAAAGATACTTGGAGTTATAGCTGTGGATGCTGAAAGTGGAGAAATTGTGGAATATGATATGAACAATATACCTGTTTGGGTAGACAGAGTAACACCGGATTTCTTTATAAGAGATAGAATTGACTGGTGGGGAGAACTTGTTCATGGGTTCTTTAATTTTAGTAAAAAGGACATGCTTACCTCCACAGATGGAATGAACATGGTGTACAATAATGGAGAATGTTACTACTATACTGGAATAACATCTGTTGGAGCAGATGAAGCTATAGTAGGATTCAATCTTACAAATACAAAAACAATGACTTCAACCTTTTATAAAGTTTCAGGTTCTACAGAAACAGCTGCAATGCAGTCAGCAGAAGGTAAAGTACAGAATCTTCAATATGAGGCTACCTTCCCTATATTGATAAATGTTGAAAACATTCCTACTTATTTCACGAGTTTAAAGGATAAGAAGGGGTTAATTAAGCAATATGCAATGGTTAGCGTAGAAGATTACAGTATAGTTGGAGTTGGAGAAACAATAAAAGATGCAAAATCAAATTATGTTAAAGGCTTAAAAAATAAAGGTAATATAACATTAAAAGTTACAGGAGAAAAGAAGGAACTGAAGGGAACAATAAGTAGAATAGGAGCATTTAATATAGATGGCACAACCTATTACAATTTTATAATAAAAGAAAAACCAGATACTATATTTACAGTATCTGCGGCTATTTCTTCACAACTTCCTTTGACTAGAGAAGGGGATGCTGTTACATTTGCTTATAACAAAACAGAGAGCAGCAGTATAGATGTGCTTGAATTTACTAATGCAAACATTAAAGAAAGTAAATAATTTAAAAACTTTAAAAAGTACCAACATGGATGGAATAACCTTCAGTAAAGAATATGATGTTCTTCCATCAGATATTAAGACTCTGCAAATTAAGCTTGCAAGCTTTGAAGTTGACCATAGAGTTAATGAACAAGTGGAGCTTAAAAAGAATGAGGAGAATAAGACTATTGAAATTTTAGGTGAAAAAATAGAAATCAATAAAGTATATGAGTCAAAAGGAGAAACCTATGTAACTATTACTACTAAGGAAGATGTAGTTCTTTCAAAGTTATACATGATAATGGATGGTAAAAAGGTAGAACTACGAGAAACTATTTCAAGTGAAAAAAATAAAAACGTAGATGGAACTAGCAGTCATACTAGAACTCTTCGCTTTAAGGGTAAAGGAAAGGAATTTGAATTGGAAATTAAAGGATTAAAGTACAATAAGGTTTATAATCGGGTTATAGATGTAGATGTGGATTAGAGCATTAACATATGTTAAAATTATAATAGATAGCTTTAATATGAAAAAATAAAGTGTAGAGAGGGATAGTAAATGAATGTTACTATAGAAAAGGAAATAGAAAATATAAAAAATCAGCTAGTAGAGAAATATTTCCCTTTAAAGGTAATAATTTTTGGATCTCAAGTAAAAGGAACAGCAACAAGAAAAAGTGATATTGATCTTTGTATCATTAAAAATACAGAAAATAAAAGAGGTCTTTTGACTGATATGTATTTAAATATTGAAAGTAGTGTGCCTATAGATATTTTGCTATATACTGAATTAGAATGGAATGATTGTATACAGGACAGTACTAGTTTTGCATATTTAATAAATAAAAAAGGAGTTTGTATTTATGGTTGACAGTTTGAGATATAAAGATTGGATTGATAAAAGTGAAAGAGACTTAAAGTCTGCAAAAATTTTAAAAGATAATGATTGTGGTAATGACATTGTGGCTTTTCACTGTCAACAATGTATTGAGAAATCATTAAAAGGTTTTTTGCTAAGAAAGTTTGGAAATGTTGTTGAAGGACACAGCTTAATATATTTATGTAAAGAATCTTCAAAGGTAAAAGATACATTTAAAAAATATTTAAAAGATTGTGCATTTGTAAACCAATATTATATTGAAACAAGATATCCAGCAGATATTCCTCTTGTTGTAACAGATGAAGAAGCTGATGAATGCATAAGTATAGCTGAAAAAATATACAATACTGTAATGAATAATTTAGATTAAGACAATTTATAATAAACTTTTAGGAAATAACTAAAGTCATTACAAAGACCTTATTAGGAATTTTAAAATAAAAATTTCTAAATAAGGTCTTTTATTATTTTAGGTGATCTAATTAATGCAATTTATTTTAGGAAAAACAACAAGTATCTATCAAATTGCACACCATATGGTATTAAAAGGTAAAAAGGTATTATTAATTGATTTAGATCCTCAGTGTTCATTAAGCGAAATATGTGTTAGGGAGTATAATGGATTAGACCAGTTGAAACCTAATGAATGTCTTAATTATGTCTATGATATGTGGTTTCAATTAAAGGAATACCCTAATATAGAATATAAGTTTAATAGAGATACGTTAATAAAATCAATTGATGAAAATTTAGAGTTTATACCATCTAATATTTTCTATGAAAAAGGTGGGTTAGACGAATTAGCAATGAACATGAAAAATGACTTGGAAGATTTAGTTGTTTTACAACAATTTTTTCAAAAACATAATATAGATGTTTTTTACATACTAATACTAGGCCATAATTATATCTAAAAAATCTTCCTCCTTGCATAAAATAAATCCTCTTATGGAAAGTTATTCTAAGAGGAGTTGGTGGAGATGATAAC
>JAVBWC010000063.1:0-20973 GCA_036677675.1 Clostridiaceae bacterium
AGCTAGTATAGCCTTGGCTATACTAGCTTTTTGTACTTCATTTTAAATTTTGCGTTAGCAAAATATCCTTAACTGTAAACTGTCCACTGTAAACTCTAAACTAGAATAATGTTGCATCGCAACATTATTCGATAACGAAAAACCTCCAAGATTATACTTGAAGGTTCATATTCCAAACAATTATACTATTTAACTTCTTCTTTAAGAGTATCTAGGCAGCTTTTGCAGATGTTTTTACCTTTGTAGTTTATAACGTTTCTAGCATCTCCGCAGAAAATACAAGCTGGCTCATATTTCTTTAGTATGATTTGTTCACCATCTACATAAATTTCTAAAGCATCTTTTTCAGCTATATCTAAAGTTCTTCTTAATTCTATAGGGATAACGATTCTTCCTAATTCGTCTACTCTTCTTACTACTCCTGTTGATTTCATATATTTATTCCTCCTTAAAATTATTAACATTTTACATTCTTCGACAACTTTATATTTAAATAATAGCAAATCTGACAAATGAAGTCAATATATAAATTGATTTTTTTTTGATTAAGTTACAAATTTCTTATTAACTTCCATCTAAAGTTAATATACTACCAAATTATTCAAATGTCAATGGCTTTTTGGAATTAAAATACAAATTTTTACTATAGGCTATAAATTAGATATATCAAGGGATACAATCGGTACAAGCTTAAAAGGTAATGTTATACAGTAAAATATAGGAAAAATCAAGGGCTGTAGTATTGCGGAATAAAATAGTAATTTAATGGATAATGGACAAGTTGTTGTCGAAAATATTTTGCGAACTAGTTATTTAGTTTTCGTAATATGTTGATAAGACAAGTATTTTTAGTTTGTTTAGTGTTATAATTTTCTAAAACTTAGAAAAACATGCAAATAAGATTGCAATACTTTTTCAAATGTAAAAAACAAGAAAAATTTAGTTTGAGATGCTTACCCATATTAGTAACTATTTTGTAAGGATTTTTAATTATATGAAATTTTAAATTTAAGGATTTACATATAAGCTGTCAAATAGTTATTAGGTTAATGGATATGATATAATTAAGAGTGTTATATTAGAAAAGTAGGTGAATTTATGAATTTTATAATAGATGATGTAAAGAAAATTTTAAAGAAAATTAAGGGAACTGCTTATATAGTAGGAGGATATGTTAGAGATAAGCTTATAAAAGCTATAGATACTTCAAAGGATATAGATATTGTTTATGATGGGGACATAGAAATATTTATTGAAGAGTTAAGACAAAAAGGTTATGGTGTATTTCAGCTTAAACAAGAAATGGGAATATATAGAGCTATAATAGAAGAGAAAATTTTAGATATAGCCAAACTTAAAGGGAATAGCATAGAAGAGGATTTAAGCTACAGGGATTTTACTATTAATGCAATAGCACTAGAGCTTATAAACAATGAAATAATAGATCCTTATAAAGGGAGAAATCACATTGAAAATAGGGTGATTCATGAAGTAAGTGAAGATAGTATAAAAAATGATAGAATAAGAATACTTAGAGCTGAAAGACTAGCTATAAAATATGGTTTCCATTTAAGTAAATCTTGTGAGGAGCATATTATAGAAGAAAGTAAATACATAAAAGATTATCCAAAAGAAAGAATTTTTAATGAGTTTATACGAATTTTAGAAGAGGATAAAAGGGGTAAAGCTTTTGGAGATTTAGAAAAGTATGGTGTGCTGAAGTATTTGATGCCGTATATTGAAGAATTAAAAACTATTGGAAAGTGTAGATACCATATAGAAGATGCCTTTACTCATATGAATTTAGTATATAGGAACTTTATTGAAATTCTTAATGGAAAGCTGTATATAGATGGATTAGATTTAAATATATTTGATGAAAAACTGGGAGAAATTCCTATTAAAAATTATATGGCTTTTGCAGCTTTTTCTCATGATATTGGAAAGGTTAAATGTTATGTTAAAAATGGAGACAAGGTAAGTTTTATTGGACATGATAAGGAAGGTGCAAGAATTATAGGAGAAGTTTGTGGAGAACTTGGATTTCCAAAACGGGCACAGAAATTTGTTGAAAAACTAACAGAAGCACATATGTATCCATTAGGGCTTTGCAAGAATAGAGTTAAGAATTACAAAAAGAGCTTTTACAAATTGTTTTCTAGGTATAATGAATATATACCATATATATTAACTCTTTCTTACTGTGATATACATGCAACAAAGATGTTATATGATCCTGACAATGAAGAAGAGGAGTTTATAGCATATTTAGAAAGATTATTTAAAGAATATAGCTTATTTAGAAAAATAAAAGATAACAGATTTTTGAATGGTAAAGAAATAATTGAGCTTATAGGAGCTGAAGGAGAAGAGATTAAATACATTTTAGAAGAGTTAGACAGATTCACCTATTATGGGGAAATCAAAAGTAAAGAAGATGCTGTTAAAATGATTAAGAGCATAAGGAGTGGTCTATAATATTAAATAAAATATAAAAAGCTTTCTTAATGTGTTCCTATATGAAAAATTTAATATATCATGAAACATTATAAGAAAAATTTACATAATGTGTAAAATTAAAGCTACGCTGATAGACACAAAACTACAGAATTATATAAAAAATGAAGTCTAAGACAAAAATTAACTCGATTTATTCCACAAAATTTTAACAAGTTATCAACAGGTGGATGTGGATAATGTGGATAAATTATCTGCTAAATTTTCAATTTCAATAAAATTAATAGTATAGTGGAGAAAATAAGTTATCCACAAAAAATGTGAATAACTTGTACGAAAATGTGAATAACTTTTTAAAACATCAACAAAGAGTAATTTTGAAAGTTTTATTTCAAATGATTAAAACTTTAAAAAAGTAACACTAATGTCGTATTAAAACAAGTGGTATAAAAAGTAATATAAGGGGATAATTGAACTTGTAATAAGGTTATAAATACCTTATAATATATTATAAGAATGAATAGATAAATAATACTATAAAAAATGGATAAATTTTATTTATAAATGAAGTATTATTAGCATGGAAAGTTGGAGGTATATAAGTGGATAAAAGATGCTTTGCTTTAGAAGATATAAATAAGTTAGCAAAAGAAATCTCTCAAAATAGTTTAGTTTCTTATGATGATTTACCTCAATATGATTTATTTTTATCACAGGTTATTGACTATTTAAATGATAGATTTGAAGAAGAAAAATATACAAATAATATTGTTCAAAACTATATTAAGAATGAGGTTATATCTAAGCCAGAGGATGGTAAAAAAAGAGGATATACAAAGCTACATTTAGCACAGTTAGTTCTTTTGAGCTATATGAGACCTATTCTTACTACAGAAGAAATTAAAAAAGTTTTTGGTCTTGCATTTAATGAAATAAATGATAGAAGTGACGATATAATTTCTTGGGAAAAAGCATATAAAATTTTTGATAAAATTCAGGATGAAAGTTTTGAAAATTTTATAAATATTGATACATTTAATGAAGAAAAGCTTAAGAAGTTTATAACTGGTAGCAATCTTAATCAAGAGGATGAAGAAAGAATACTAGTTTTCTTGGTTGTAATGAGCTTAATAGCTCAAGCAAGTGCTACAAAGAAATTAGCTAAGAAAATTGTAGATGAATATATAGAAAGAAAATAATATAATTCACTGTGAATAGTTATTGTGAATAAAAGAAGCATCCATGCATATTTAATCTATGAAGGTAGGTGATATGAGTGGATGCTTTAGTGACTTTAATAGGAAATGTAGGTTTTCCAATTGCTGTTTCTATTTATCTTTTAGTTAGAATAGAAAGCAAATTAGAAAATCTTACGATAAGTATTAATGCTTTATCTACTGCATTGAATGATTTTACAAATAAGTAAAATTTAACCAAAAACAAGCATCAGAAGTTGTGATGCTTGTTTTTTTTAGAAAATATTTATAAAATTTAAAAAACAGTGTGATTTTAAAGGCTAATTGGGGAAAATATGTATAGGAAAATGAAGTGATGAGTTTTATAAATTTACAATGAAGTGTAGAGAACAGAAGTAAAAAAGAAAAATTAAACATATTGTGAATATTTATAATAATAAAAGGTATAAATATAGAAATGTATAGACAAAACACCAATTAGGATGTATAATTTTGTATAAATATACACAAGGTATTCTTTTCAACGTAAATTTAATTATCATATTGGAATAAGTCAATTATGCAGTATGATCTAATATATTTATTAATTGTAATTAAACGCTAAATGTTATAAACTCGTTTGGCTACTGGCTACTGGCTACTGGCTACTGGCTACTATTTTAAAGGGGGTATTCGTATGTTTAATTTGAAAAACAGAAGTTTTTTAACTTTGATGGATTTTACACCAAAGGAAATAAATTTTTTATTAGATTTAGCGGCAGAGCTTAAGAAAGCTAAATATGCTGGAACAGAGACTAAAAATCTTCAGGGAAAAAATATAGTATTGATTTTTGAAAAGGATTCTACAAGAACAAGATGCGCTTTTGAGGTTGCTGCTTATGATCAAGGAGCACATGTAACGTATCTTGGACCTGCAGGAAGTCAAATAGGTAAAAAGGAATCAACTAAAGATACAGCAAGAGTTCTTGGAAGAATGTATGATGGAATAGAGTACAGAGGCTTTGGACAGGAAGTTGTTGAAACTTTAGCAGAATATTCTGGAGTGCCAGTGTGGAATGGACTTACCAATGAAGATCACCCAACTCAAATATTAGCAGATTTTTTAACTATAAAAGAACATTTTGATAAGCCTTTAAATAAAATATCCTTTGCATATCTTGGAGATGGAAGAAATAATATGGCAAATGCTCTTATGATTGGTGCAGCAAAGATGGGTATGGACTTTAGAATTGTATCTCCAAAGGAATTATTTCCAGAAGAAAGCTTGGTGGATAAGTGTAAATCAGTAGCTGAAGAAACTGGAGGAAAAATTACTCTTACAGAAGATGTTGATAGTGGAGTTAAAAATGCAGATGTATTATATACAGATGTATGGGTGTCTATGGGAGAACCAGAAGAAGAATGGCAAAAGAGATTGAATATATTGAAGCCTTATCAGATTAACATGGATGTTATAAAGAAAACAGAAAATAATGATGTTAAGTTTATGCACTGCCTACCTTCTTTTCATGATTTAGGAACAAAGGTTGGTAGAGATATATACGAAAAATATGGTATGGATGCACTGGAAGTAACTGATGAAGTATTTGAAAGCAAATATTCTATAGTTTTTGATGAAGCTGAAAATAGAATGCATACTATAAAGGCTGTTATGGTGGCAACGCTTTAGAAAAGAAGTTTAGGGAGAGTAGCCACTACGCTGAGTTTAGAGAATTTAGGAAAATAAGTTTAATAGTGATAATAAAAAAAGGAGTGATTTTTAATGAAATTACTTCTTTTTTAGCTTGTATTAGTTTTAATTTGTAAAAATAAATTAAAACTAATACAATATACGAGTTTATTTTTGTATTCTGAAAAAATTAAAAGAAAATAAAGTAAAATATACAAATAATATAAATTATATGGTAAAATTATATAACAAAATGTAGAGTTGAATTATATAGTAAATTATACTATAAAAAAAATTAAATATGGAGGAAAGTTATGAAATCAATACGTACAAAAATAATAGCCTGGTTGGCATTATCAATTATGGTATTATTAATTATTTTAGGGGCTTCGATTTATGTGAAAACAAACAATACTATTATACCTTTAACCGAAGAGATGAGCAATGAAATTGTTAAGGCTAGTAGTGGACAGATAGGTGAGTGGGTAAAGTCAAATTCTAAAGAAATGGAGTTTTTAGCTAATACCGATCTTGTAAAATCTATGGATAAAAAATCTATAGAACCCTTTTTGAAGCAAATGAAATCACATAAAGAAGATGTAGAAATGTATTTTGTAGCCGATAAGAATGGTGATATGTGGAATACGTTGGGTATAGAACTTAACATTTCAAATCGTGACTATTTTAAAGAAATAATTAGTGGCAAAAAGGACTCTGTAATTACTGATGCTGTAGTTTCTGTAACTACAAAGAAAAATATATTTATAATTGTACATAAAATAGAAAAAGATGGACAAGTAGTAGGAGTTTTGGGAGCTACGGTTTTATTAGATACATTAACTGATATATCAGGAAAAATCAAAGTAGGTACTGCTTTTGGTTCTGTGGTAGATGGTAGTGGACTTATCATGGCTCATCCTGATGATAACGTTATAATGAAATTAAATTTGTTAAAATCATCTGAAGAGGGATATAAGGGCTTAGACCAGTTAGCAGAGGAAATGGTATCTGGCAAGAGTGGAAAAGGGCATTATAATAGACCTACTGGAGAAGATGTGGTAGGGTTATATGCTTCTATACCTAATACACCAAATTGGACTTTACTGATAACACTTCCTAGTAGTGATGTAAAAAAACAGGCTAATAGTATGTTAAGGACTATACTAGTTATAGTACTTGGAATACTAATAAGTGTAATTGGGTTGGCTACGTACATTTCAAAAATAATTACAGATCCGATAGTTGAGTCAACAGAGCACTTAAAGACTATTGCAACAGGAGATTTTACAAAAGAAGTATCAGAAAAGCTTATTAAGAGAACAGATGAATTTGGAGAACTTGGAAAAGCCGTTTCTAAGATGCAGGATGATATGAAAGCTTTAATAAGTAATATAAAAGAATCAGCTGATACTGTTAATGAGTCTTCTAGTGAGCTATTAGAAGTTGCTAATAATTCATCTAAAATATCTAGTGATGTAGCAGAAGCTATTAATCAGATTGCTATTAGTTCTTGTGATCAAGCTAAGGATACTGAAATAATGGTTAATAAGAGTGAAGATTTAGGTGTTAGAATAGAAAATACTAATGAATTAATTATAGAAGTACACAACATTTCTAATGATACAAATAAATTAAGTGAAGAAGGATTAGATATAATTAAGGCATTAGATGAAAAGACAATAGAGAGTATAAATAAATCAGCAGATATAAATCATGTTATATTAGATGTAAGCAAATATGCAAATAATGCAGAGTCTATAACAGGCTTAATAGACAATATATCAAGTCAAACTAATCTATTAGCATTAAATGCAAGTATAGAAGCAGCAAGAGCAGGAGAGGCTGGAAAAGGCTTTGCAGTAGTAGCTGCTGAAATAAGGAAATTGTCAGAGGGAACAGCAGCAGCAACTAATGATATAAAGGAATTAATTAAAAATATACAAGAAAAGGCAAATAATGCAGTTAGTGCAATGGAAGAGATAAAAATTATATCTGGAGAACAAAACGAATCAATTGAAAATACAAGTAACATATTCAAAAAGACATCAAAAGCTCTTAAAATTTTAGTCGATAAGATGAATCAGGTTAAAAATTATGCTGAGGATATGGAAGAGAGTAAAGATGAAATAATAAATGCTATAGCTAACATATCAGCCATAACAGAAGAAACATCATCAAGTACAGAAGAAATATCTGCATCCACAGAAGAACAATTAGCTTCAATAGAAAGAATTGCAGAACATGCTCAAACTTCAAAAGACCTTGCAGATAATCTTAAAAATGAAATAGACAAGTTTAAAATATAGTATCAAAAATCTCTAAGAAATTTTCTTAGAGATTTTTTTGGGGTATATATGGGAAAAAAATCAATTAAAGATGTGCAAAAGTATAACGATATAATAAAAAGTACGTAAAAAATACAGCGTAGATTAGTATAATGTATAATTATTAGCAGAAAGGTGTGAAAAAGGATGAAAAACAGCAAGAAAAGTGGACGAAAAAACAGTTTATATACTCGTATTATAGGACTTATGATTGTTGCTATATTAGTACCTGTAATATTGGTATCTGCAATTAGCTATTATACTTTAAATAGTACTATGGAGAAAGAGTTTATAGAGGTGACAAGCAAAAGTGTAGACAAAATTATTGAAATTATAGAGAGTACAGATAAAGTTAATAAAGAATCTGCAGAAATGCTTTCAATGGATCCTAATGCTAAATCAATTAAGGAAAATCCAGCTTGTGAGATATGGTTTAGAAAAAGCCTTGATTCATTTATAAAATCCCACAAGGATGTATTAAATGTGTATATGGGAACTGCAGATAAAAAAATGATCATATACCCTGAACAGAAAATGCCTGATGGATATGATCCAACGGCAAGAGGGTGGTATAAAGAAGCACTTAAAAACAAGGGGAAAGTTATAAGAACAGCTCCCTATAAAGATGCAAATAATGATAAGCTATATGTTGTTACCTTTGCAAAGGCTGTTGAAGATGAAGCTGGAAATGTAGTTGCAGTAATAGGCATTGATTTAACCTTAGGGAATTTAAGCAAAAGTGTTCAAGAAACAACTCTTGGAGAAAATGGTTTTTCAGTAGTTTTGGATAATGAAGGTACAATAATAGCTCATAAACAGAGTGAAAAAATAGGTGCTACAGTTAATGAAGACGAAGGTATAAAGAATATATTAGATTCAAAAGAAGAAGTTTTTGAAAAAGAGATAGATGGCGTAAATTACATGGTGTTTAAACAGAAAGAAGAGGTTACTGGATATATTATTGCAGGGCTTATACCTAAATCAGAGTTCGCAAATAAGATAGTTACTGCAGCTAAATTAAATATTTTAGTGGCAGTAGGTGCATTAATATTAGCAGTATTAGTTGGAAATGTATTTGTTAGAAACACTATAATTAAACCTATTGAAAAAATTGTACAAACATTAGGAGAGTTAACTAAAGGTAATTTTACAGCGAGAGTTAAAAAAGAAAAGGGACTTGCAAATGAAATAGAAATAATTATTAATGAGCTTAATAACACAACTGATGAAGTAGCAGAAATTCTAAAAAACATACTTAAAGCATCAGATGAATTGAAGGAAAGCTCAGAAGCACTTGTATCTGTAACAGAGGAATCAACTTCTGTGGGAGATGAGGTTGCAAGAGCTGTACAACAGATAGCTGATGGGGCAGCTCATCAATCAGAGAAATTAAATGAAAGTTCAGACATAGCAGATAGACTTGGTATAAAAGTTGATGAATCTATGGTAAATTCTGATGGTATGGTTAAGGCAGCAGTGCAAGTAGAAAAAGCTGGTGAAGAAGGAGCAAATTCAATACTCAGCTTGACAGAAGCATTTCAGGAAAATCATGCAGCAAATCTTCAGGTAGTACAAAAAGTAGAAACTCTAGCAGAAAAATCAAATCAGATAGGTGCTATTACAGATGCCATAAAGAGTATTACAGAGCAGACTAATCTGTTAGCATTGAATGCTTCGATAGAAGCGGCAAGAGCAGGAGAAGCAGGACGTGGATTTGCGGTAGTTGCTGATGAGGTTAGAAAGCTTGCAGAGGAGTCAGCAAACTCAGCATCACAAATAGAAAAGGTAATAGGAGAAGTCAAGACAAGTGTTAATGAGGTATTTGAAAAGTTAAAACTGTCTATGGAGCTCAATGAAAAGACTGGAGAAAACATAAAAATTACAAATGAAAGTTTTACAAATATAAAAGATGGTCTTAGAACTCTTGAAGAGAATATTGAAAAGGTTAGTTATTCATTAATTGAAATAAAAGAGGATAAGGACTTAGTTGTTATAAATATTTCTGAGGCTTCAGCAGTTTCAGAGGAAGCAGCGGCTACAGCTGAAGAGGTAAGTGCATCCTCAGAAGAGCAAGCAGCTGGGCTTCAGGAAATCACAGCATCTGCTGAAAAGCTGAATGTGCTTGCAGAAGGGCTTGAAGGCTTAGTTAATAAATTCCAGATATAAATATAAAAATCTCTAAGAATTCTTAGAGATTTTTATTTAGTTTTCCACAAGTAAGGTTATTACATAAGCTTATTTCTCCAGCTTTAATAAGAACAGTTTTAGTCAAAATAGGTCCTATAAGCTCGTAGATAACTGTTGCAGATAGAATTATGGTTCTAATTGAAGACCCAAATTCAGGCATTAAGGTTTCTGCCATCATTGCAAGTCCGATAGCAACTCCTGCCTGAGGAACTAAGGTTAATCCAAGATATTTTTGAACAGTTTTGGGACAATTGGACAGCTTAGAACCTATACCTGCTCCAAAAATCTTTCCTATCAAACGGGCTATTATATATCCTACTCCAACAAATCCAACCTTTGTTAACATGGCTAAATTAAGCTCTATACCAGCAATGGTGAAAAAAGCTATAAAAACTGGTGGGGTAAATCTGTCAATAACTGATAAAGTTCGAGAATTTGTTGGAGCAATATTTGTTATAGTAGCTCCTACCATCATACAGGATAAAAGTGGAGATATGTTTAAGCTGGTTGAAATTCCTATAGTGAAAAATAGGGCTGCAATGGTTATACATAAAAGCTGGTCTTCTCCTTCAGTTTTTTTAGAAATAATTGAAAGTACAAATCCAACAATAAGTCCAAGAAAAAGTGCATAAATTATTTCCAATATGGGAACAAATATGGCTTTAGCTACTGAAAAGTTAGAATTGTTATTAATAAGAGCACCAGCAATGGTAGTTGAAATACCAAAAATTATAATTCCAACTGCATCATCCATAGCAACTACAGGGAGAAGGGTGTTTACAACAGGACCTTTAGCCTTATACTGTTTAATTACCATTAAAGTAGCTGCTGGAGCTGTGGCAGCGGCGATAGAACCGAGTGTTATGCTGAAAGGTATAGACATTTTAAAGATAAAAATCATAACAATGTCAACTAGTAGAACAGCACCTAGGGCTTCAAGTATTGTAATGGTAAAAATTCTTTTTCCTAAAGCCTTCAGGTTTTCAAAATTAAATTCACTTCCAATGCTGTAAGCTATGAAGCCAAGAGCAGCATCTGGAATAATAGTAAGCTTTGCAGCGACATCACTGGGTACAAGATTTAAAATAGAAGGACCAATTAAAACCCCTGCAACAAGATAGCCGGTTACCTTAGGCAGTTTAAAAAAGGAAACTACTTTTCCTATGATTATTCCGGAAAATAGGATTATTCCTAAATAATAAAGTAAATGCATCAAATCATCTTCCTTCTATAAGAGTTGGTTTAAACTGATAGAAAATTTACTCTCTCATGCCTTCAACATAGTTTACTGGTACTGTAAAAACAATTCCCACCCCAGGTTTGGATAAATCACCTACAACTTGTCTTATACATGTAAGGGCAACTTGGACTTGACTGTCATTTAGAACTGTCAAGATAGTTTTATTGAAAGGTTTTTTTTCGTTCAGAAGCATTCTTAAGGAGCCAAAGATAGGTACATCCTGCTTGTGGTCAATTAAAACCTCTGCCATCCCATGACTATCTAAAACAGTAGCACCTTTTATACCTGCTTTGGTAAAAGATAGAAGTAGATCATCAAGTTTATTTACCTTGTTAAGAACAAGTACTAACAACTGCATAAAATCACTTCCTTAAATTTATATCTATTTTTATTATAGAACTTATGCAAATAAATGTAAATAAGAGAGATGAAAACCTAAGATTTTCACCTCTCTTATTTAATCCTCTATGTCAAATAAATTATCAATATCTTTTTCACCAGGAGAACCAAATGCGCTTCGTGCACTTTCTGGATGTCCGTGTTTTATGTTTCTTTTCTTAAACCTACCATCTTCCTTTTTGTTATTTTGTGTATGGTTCATTTTGTTTTTTGACATACTAAATCTCCTTATCTCTTATTACACCCTTTGATTTGTGTTTTTCCATTTCATCTTCATGGATAATTTCAGGTTTTGAAGTTCTCTTATCCATTTTCTTGCTGTTTTTAGCATTTGTATTGCCCACTTATAAACCACTCCTTAATAAATTTTAATTAAGTTGTAATAATTTACTATAGTAGGTTAACCAGTTTTTTGTATAATATACATTTAAAAAATGAAAAGAAGATTTCAAAAAAAGCGCATAAAATTCAATAAATATGAAAAAAATGAAAAAAATGGTTGAAAATTAATTTATTTGGTGTATAATGTAAATAAGTGGACAAAACCATTATATTAATAGAATAACTTAAGTATAAATTTTAAATAACAAATGAGGATAAAAAAAAGGAGTGATTAAAGGAAAAGGGGAGAAAGTACATGAAAAAAAGTGGAAAAGAACAATTAGAATTGCTAGTAGAATCTGCTAAGAATGGAGATGAGAATGCTAAGGAATATTTAGTAAAAAGATTTCAACCCTTGATAAGAAAACGTATACAAGAAATATATATAAAAACATATGATTATGAAGATTTAATACAAATAGGAAACATATCAGTTTTAAAAGCAATACAAAAGTACGATATTGATAGAAATAATTTTACCGCATATGTTAAAGCTTCTATAGACAATAACTTCAAATATGAGATTAGAAAAGCAAGTAATAAAAGATATGAAATCAGTCTAGAAAAAGTAATAGAAGATAAAATGGAATTATTAAATAACATGGTTGTAAATGTTGATATAGAAAATAAGATTATAATTGAAGAAGAAAAAGAGAAAGTAATTTCTGCTTTAGAGAAATTGAAATCAACAGAATATAAGCTTATTTTCAACTTATATTTTAATGAAATTTCTAAAAAACAAATATCAAAGAATAAGAAAATTAAATATGCTACTATATATAAAAGAGAAAATAGAAGTTTGAAAAAACTAAGAAATATATTGATACATGAAAAAATGGATAGTTTAATTTAAAGTAAAGATTTAAGAAGTAATTGTGATATGGGTATATATTACAGTTACTTCTTTTAAATTGAGAAAATTTCATAAGAGTTAAAGATTAATTAAAATGCAGAGATAAAAACTTCAGAGAAAAAGGGTAATATCTGATCATTTATGCTATCATATAATTAATAAATAGAGTTATGGGAGAGTGAAATAAAATGTGCAGAATTAATCCAAAAGTGGATTTTGCATTTAAAAAGCTGTTCGGTAGTGAAGAGAATAAGGAATTACTAATTTCATTCATAAATTCGGTTTTATTAGAAGAAGTATAGAGAATTAAAGAAATAAGAAATTTGAGGAGAAGTGTCTATTGTGAGTATTTATGATCCATTTAATATTATTCATTTCAAAAAAGATTTTATTGGAGGACCTCCTGGAACGATTGAATATACTGGACTTTATAGAAACGTTGATATTACTATAGATGCAATTATTTATGACAAAGATAGCATTGAGCAAGTTCACCTTGATGATATAGATGGTCAGTTTGACAATAATAAAATCTATTGGTTCAACATTATTGGACTTCACAATATGGATTTGATGAAGAAGATTGGTGATATATTTAATATTCATCATATGGATTTGGAAGATATAGTTCATGTGTCACAATGGAGTAAAATAGAAAAAAAAGATCATTATTTATTTTCTGTCTTTAAAATGATTTATTTAAACAATGAAAAAATTACTCATGAGCATATATCTATCATATTAAAAGATAATGTTTTGATAACTTTTCAAGAAACACCAGGTGATGTATTTGATGCTGTTAGAGAAAGATTAATAAATTCCATTGGCAGGATTCGATTAATGGATATTGATTACTTATACTATTCTCTTATTGATGCGTTAGTGGATGAATACTTTGTAATTATCAATAGAATTTCTTCTGTCTTTAATGAAATTGAAATGAAAATTATTGATGAGAACATTTCTGAAATGGAACAAATGTATAAATTGAAGAAAGAACTAGTTTATTTAATTAATGCAATAACACCAATAAAAAATTCGTTACAGACTTTTATAAAAGATGAGAATATTTATTTTAAGCATCCAATCATACCCTATTATGCAGATGTGATGGAACACTTAAATCAAATTAATGATTCATTAAAAGCTTATCGTGAAATGGTCAACAGTCTATATGAAATGCAAATGGCAAATGTCAGCAATGATATGAATAAAACAATGATGACACTTACGATTTTTTCGGTAATTTTTATACCATTGTCATTTTTAGCTGGGGTATTCGGTATGAATTTTACATATATACCTGGCCTTCATATTCACTCAGCTATCTATTTTTTTGTACTAGCATGCCTTGTAATAGTTGTTGGTATGTTAAGCTATTTCAAAATTAAAAAGTGGTATTAATAAGTTTGTTCAAAAAATAAATATATGGTCAAAAAGTCAGCAAATAGAAGAATATTTCAACACAAAGTTTTAAGCATATGCCATTTACTGCTGATTTGTGATATAATAAAATTTATAATATCAGTAAATGGAGGGTTAAGAATGAAAAAGAAAGCTGGAAATGCCAAAAGTTGTTTGAAACCTATGCCAGATTTATTAGTATCATGTAGGGATAAAGATGGTAATAATAATGCACTAGCTGTTGGATATGGTTGTAACTGTAGTTTTGATCCACCTATGGTTATGGTGGGTATAGTTCCAAGTCGTCATTCATATAACATGGTTAAAGAAACAGGAGTATTTGTTGTTAATTTAGTTCCTGAAGAATTAAGAGAGCAATATGCATATCTTGGAAGTCATAGTGGTAGAGATGAAGATAAATTAGCTAAATTAGGAATGAATTTAGGGGAAGGTACAAAGGTTAATGCACCATTACTATTAGATTGTCCTGTAAATATAGAGTGCACTGTTGTAGATTCAATAAAAACAGGTTCTCATGAGATGTTTATAGGGAAAGTTGAATATGTTCATGCTAATGAAGATCTTGTTGATGAACAAGGAAATGTAGATTATTCAAAGATAAATCTTTTAAAATTTAGATAAAAATCAAAACTCTAGAGTACAAAAATCAACTCTAGGGTTTTATTTTTTATTTAAGTGTATATATTTTTATTTTTGTAAATACTAAAAATATCAATAATTTTACGGGTGATAATATGAAATGTAAAAATTTAATCAATCTCCTTGATGATTTCAATGAGCAGAATGCTATAGCAGCTTTAAATCTAAATCCAGAAAAAGTTATTTTCTTGTATCAAAACAATAAAGAGGATTTTGAAGAATTTGAGACAATCAAGAGTTATTTAAAGGATAAGCTTAGAGAGGTAGAGATAGAAGGAATTCCAATTGATGAAGTGAAGTCAAAATATATAGAGCCAATTATAAAGGAGTATAATAGGGAAGATACTCTAATAAATTTGGCTGGAGGTAGTAAGCTAATGAGCCTTATTGCCTATAGAGCTGCGGAAAAATATGAAATAACATCTATTTTCGTTGATGTAGAACATGAATCCATTTTAAATTTAACTGATAATAGTATTCATAAACTGGATATAGAACTTAAAGAGTTGAAAGTTAAGGATTTTATTGAAAGTACAGGTGGTAAAATTCTTTTACAGTCAACAGATTTATTTAACAAAGCAAATGTTCAAAAATTTATAGATTATATTATTAAAAGTTATGAGTTGTGGAATGATTTTAAAATGACCCTTATACAAAGTAATATTGCACAAAATAATGATTCTTTGACTAATAGGGCTATAATTAGTTTAAAGGGAATAAACAATGAAGACAGAGAAGAATATTATAAGCTTTTGACAAAATTCAAGGAATTAAACTTAATTAATTTTACATATAAAAATCATGAACAGGTAGTTATTTACTTCAATGATTCAGAAATAAAGACTTTATTTTTAAAGACAGGCACTTGGCTGGAGGTATTAGTTTACAAAATAGTTAAAGAAATAAAAGTAGTTGATGATGTACAAAGTGGAGTATTATTTTTATGGGATAATGAAGTTAGGAATGTAAAAAATGAAATAGATGTATTAGCATCTGTAAAATCACAGTTAGTATATATTTCATGCAAGGATACATCAAAATATGATGATGGAACCTTAAATGAACTGCAAGTATATGCAGAGCAGCTTGGAGGAGATGATGTTAAAAAGATTCTTGTAGCTACTAAACCATCTCACAAGAGAAGTACATTTTCAAGAGCAGAAGAGATGGGAATTCATATTGTTATTTTTGATGGTAATGTAGAAAAATTAAAAAATAATCTCCAAAGTGTTATACTATACTAATTAAAAAATAGTAGAATAAAATTTCTTCTATTCTAGGAAAGACTTTATTATATTTTTTTATTTAAGTTTTTTCTTAAGTTAGTATTCTTTGCGTTGTAACCGTGACATATTAGAAAAAAGTAGGGTGACATATTAAATAAATATAACATGTCCAATCTAATGCGACATAAAGTGAAACTTTATTCAAATGGAGTTTTTTTAGATGAATTCTAGTTGAACTAACCCAGGAATTAATATGATATGACTAAGATATAGATAAAAATAGGTGTAAAACTATGCATATAAATTATATGCATATATAATATCTCCATTATTTTTATAAAAAATTCAGAAAAAAAATACGAAAAAAATAATTTTGCACAGCACAAAAAGCCTTAAGTTTTTGTAAAAACAAAAGACCATTTTTAGTAGCCAGTAGCCAGTAGCCAGTAAGCAGTAACCAGTAAACATATAAACAGGTGATAGGTATTGGGGATAAAGTGCTAATTACTCAGTACTCTGTTAGATGGATTATTTTTTACTGGTAATTTTTTTAGATTATTACTTTAAAAGTTCATAAATATTTTGGGGAACTGGAGAATTGCCTAGGAGTGCATTTTCCAGTTTTTCGAAGTCATAATTTCTCTGTTCATAATTATTGAACAGGTCTTGTTTTTTATTCGAGTAGTTTTTCCAATTAGAGTTTTTAGATTTGCTTTTTTCTAAAGTTTTCTTTATAGATGTATCTATAGAAGATGAACTATTTGATATTCCTATAAGCTCATATATGTTACTTACAGATCCTCTTCTTTTTATTTTAATTAAGCCAACCTTAACTAGTTCACTTAAATTTCTTTGAATTGTTCTCACGCTTTTATTTAATTTGCCTGCTAAAGTTTTTTGAGATGGATAGCAGAGAGTTTTGCCGTAAAAACAGTAGCTTTTTAAAAGGCAGTACAATTTAAAAGCTTGTCCACTTATACTGTAATTAAAAATTTCATTTTCTATCATTGTAAAATTAGTCATATTAATCCCCTCCATTTAGTAAATATGCAGTTAGGAAAAAATATGGACAAAGGATTAAAAATATTTTAATTGCTGGTGAGTAAGATTAAGTTTAAATTATATGTGTTTTAAAATAAAAAAATATCATGAAACTATTTACTAATTTCTTCCAATGGATTATAATGGAATAAAATGGAAAGTGAATATATTATAATATATTCCTTTATAATGTATGAAATATTCAAGGGAGGAACGCTTAATGGTAAAGAACAACATTGTAGATTCTTTTAATGTACAAGTTATTGATGACGGATATGCTGATACTAAATCTAGATCGGAAGACTCTAGTATGTTTATTACACCGTCTTATGTTACTGGGTGGAGACCCTTTTACGATAAAGATAGTGATTTGAATGAAACAAAAAAGGATAGCCTTAGCAGAATAGAGGTTGAGGTAAATGCTTCAAAGTATTTAGTTGGAGAATGCGCTGTTAAGCAAGATAGAAATATGCAGTGGAATGGAGCAGCGGACAAGCATAATGATACTTCTTTTGATATTTTATTGAAAACTCACTTAGGTTTAATGGCAAAAAAACCTATGAGTAGAGTAAAGCTTGTTATGGGACTTCCAGTAAGGGCAAGTTTGGATAAAGAAAGAGTTGAAAAGATGAAAGCAAAGGTAATTAGACAACACACCGTAGGTATGAAGCTTTGTGGTCAAAAAGAATTTGAAAATAAAATTATAAAGGTAGAAGACTTAATTGTAAAAGCACAGCCACATGGGACTTTATGTGATCTTATATTAGATAATAATGGAAATATAACTAATAAAGATATGGCTAGAAAGGTAAATGCCATATCTGATATAGGAGGTAAAACTCATAATTTGTATTTAGTTGATGCTTTAGAACCTCTTTCAGATTTCTGTGATACTAAAAATAGTGGAATGTATACAGCTTATATGTGGATAAAGGACTACATAGAACAGGAGCTGCATTTTAATGTTGGAGATGGACAAATACAGTATATTGTAGCGGCAGGCCAAATAAAGGGATATGATTTGACTCCAGTTATTCAAAAAGCATATAGAAGCTTGGCAAGAAAAATTATTTTAGAGATACAGACAGTTTGGGAAAATGCTTTTCCTTTCATTGATAATATTATATTTACAGGGGGAGGAGCTTCTATACTTAAACCTTATCTTGAGGAAGAATTTAAGAATGGAATTTATTTAAACAGAACACAAAATCCATCTGGATTATTTAAGCAGGGCGTTAGAAAATGGAAGAAGAATGTAGGTTAAGAAAGGAGGAAAAAATGGAATTTTACTTTTGCATAGGTAGTAAAAGGAAAAAGAATGATAGATTAATAGTTATTAATAATATTTTATTTCAAAATGTAGGAACTCCTGTGTTTAGATGTAATGATAAGGTGGAATTATTACATGAAAAATTATTAGCTGGTTTTAAGAAAAAGATTAGGATGTGGAAAAAAATGTAGGTTAAGAGAGGAGGTAGATTATGCAGATTTCTCTTTATATAGGGCGCAGAAAGAAAAAGGATAGAATTGTGGATGATGAGTTAATAAAATATATTGAAGGGGATAGAAGCGACCGAATAAAGGATTTAATACTAAAAGGTTTAATATTTGAAGGGCGAAAAGATATAGAAGATACTTTACTGGATATGAGATATATGTACAGTGGAAGTTTTACAGCTGCAACAGCCTTAGAACCAACCCCAATGCCAGTACAGCCTCAAATACAGCCTGAAATACAGCCACAAGTACAAGCATCTCCTATTAAACCTACATCTTCAAATGTTAGTATGCCAAGCTTTAAAGGCATAAAGGTAAAAAGAAAAGAGATAATTGATGAAGACTTAGAAAATAGAATTTAGGAAAATTGCGTAGCAATTTTCTTTAGTTTACAGATGACAGTTTACAGTTTACAGTTTACAGTGAAGGAAGTTTTTCTTACAGAAAAACTAACAATAAAAAACAAAACCTAGTGTAGCCTTTGGCTATACTAGGTTTTTATATTTCATTTTAAATTTTGCGTTAGCAAAATATCCTTAACTGTAAACTGTCCACTGTAAACTCTAAACTAGAACAAAATTACTTCACAATTTTATTCTAAAATTTGGTAGACATTTTAAGATATCTGCATATTTACTATGTGAAAGGGGTTGATGATGATGGCAAAATCAACAAATATTAAAAGTACATTGATAATCAAGTATCATGCAGGACAGGATGAGAAGGGGAAGGAGCTTTATAAGAATCAAAGGCTAAGTAGTATAAAACCTACGGCTACTGATGATGAGGTCTTTGCAGTTGCAGGAGCATTGGCAAGCTTATTAGATGATTCTGTGGTTGAAGTTTTTAGACAAAATGACAATTTAATAGCTAATGCATAAGAATTTAAAATAATTTATGGGAGGTAGTAGTATGGGAAAAACTTTAGTAATGAATTTTTTAACAGCAGGAGGTAAAAAAACATCTGTAAGTTTTAAAAGTGTAAAAGATGATGTAGATCCTTCTGAGGTATCAATTGCTATGGACACAATAATTGAAAAAAATATTTTTATGACATCAAGTGGAGAAATAAAATTTAAAGATTCAGCACATCTAGAAGATAAGGTTATTCAGGAATTAAGCTTATAAGAAAAAGCTGCAGATTTTCTGCAGCTTTTTTATGTGATTTTATTAGATTTTATATTTCAAAAATATTAAATTATAGTTATTTTTTAGTAATCAAACAGATGCTTTGGCTGGCGATTCCTTCACCACTACCTGTAAAGCCAAGACCTTCTTCTGTGGTGGCTTTTATATTTATTCTATTGTCATCGATTTCAAGTGCATTTGCTAATTTTTTTATCATAGAAGGTATATGAGGAGCCATTTTTGGTTTTTGAGCTATTATGGTTGCATCTATATTTACAATTTTGTATCCCTCTTCAGATAGTAATTCCCCAACTTTTTTTAGTAGAAGAAGACTAGAGATTCCTTTATATTTTGCATTTGTATCGGGAAAGTGCTTCCCAATATCTCCAAGAGCTGCTGCTCCAAGTAAACTGTCCATTACAGCGTGAATAAGCACATCAGCGTCTGAATGTCCAAGAAGGCCTTTAATGTGGGGGATTTCTATTCCGCCTATAATAAGTTTTCTATCTTCAACTAATCTATGTACATCATATCCCATTCCTATTCTCATGTATATTCCTCCTAAGTATTCTGTTTTTTAACATTGGCATAGTTTTATAATAATTAACTAGTTGTGTTAATAACTAGTTACTGCTTATGCAACCTTATAGTATTAATTATATTAGAATAACCATATTTAGAGCAACAAAAAATCAAACTGCTTAAAGCAGCTTGAGTTATAGCCAATGTTTATAACGTGGATTAGCCTTTTTTAAGCACTTATTATTTGATTTACCAAATAAGGCTTTAAATCTATCTATTATTGCACGAAAAAAAGATTTCTTTTGTTTAATAACTTTATGTTCATTACTTTTTGGTCCAGATTTAGTTTTTCGGGAGGTTGAGTTAAAATCAACATATATTACTTTATTATCCATATATTCACCTCTCATTAATAAATAGCTTTGCTAATCCTAATTAAATTATATCATAAAAAGGAATAAAATTACTGAAAATTTAGAAAATTATTATGATTTAAACTTATACTATTAATATTACTAATTATATAAAAAATATGCACATTAATCATAAATTTACTAGATTAATGTACAAAATATATATTAAAAGGATTAGTGAAATAGCTTTGAAAAGTAATGCCTTAATATAGTATATTGAAGGAGAAAGAAGACTGTTACATAAAAGAATAATGTTGCGACGCAACATTATTCTAGTTTAGAGTTTACAGTGGACAGTTTACAGTTAAGGATATTTTGCTAACGCAAAATTTAAAATGAAGTACAAAAAGCTAGTATAGCCAAGGCTATACTAGCT
>JAVBWC010000064.1:0-11648 GCA_036677675.1 Clostridiaceae bacterium
AATCTCTACATGAAAGAGCAAATATGATAAATGGAGCTAAAGAAGAAGGAAGGCAAGAAGGAATAAAAGAAGGAACAATTAAGACTGCAAAAAATTTATTAGTTATGGGTATGGATATAGAAATGGTATCAAAAGCTACAGGACTAAGCATAGAAGAAATTCAAAGTTTAAAACATTAATATTTTGTAGGGTACTTGTTACCTTTTACCTTTCAAAAACTGGTAATGTAGTGGACAATTTTTGTTGATTAGAAGTCTAGATATTAAAGTATCTAGATTTTTTTATGTTTAAAAATAAAAAGTAAGTCAATAATAACTAATATATTAAGAAGTAGAGGTGATTTATCTTGAAGATTATAGTTAATACCCATGGTGCATATATAAGCAGAGTAAATGAAAGATTTTTAATTAAAGTTGGAGATAAAAAACAAGAATACTCTAGCAAAAAGGTAGAACAAATATTATTAACAACATCAGCGTTAATTACTACAGATGCTTTAAAATTAGCCGTAGAAAACAATATAGATGTGGTATTTTTAGAACATAATGGACAACCTTTTGCAAGAGTTTGGCATTCTAAACTTGGAAGTATATCTACCATTAGAAGGTGTCAATTAAAGCTTACTGACATACCTTTAGGGACACAATTAGCCAAAGAATGGATTACCCAAAAATTGGACAATCAAATACAACACTTAGAGAATCTAAAGTTAAATAGAAGTGATGAAAAGGTGGAAATTATACAACAAGCAATAAATACTATAATCAAAGAAAAACAGTTTATATTAAATGTAAAAGAAGTACCTATAGGTGAAGTTAGAAATTCAATAGAAGGATATGAAGGCAGTGCTGGCAGAGTATACTTTAGTACTTTAGGTAAATTAGTACCTGCACAGTATACTTTTGAAGGAAGAAGTAAAAATCCAGCTAAAGATATGTTTAATTGTATGCTTAATTATGCTTATGGAATTCTATATTCCAATGTGGAGAATGCTTGTATTATATCTGGACTTGATCCTTATGTAGGAATTATGCATACTGACAATTACAATAAAACAGCAATGGTTTTTGATATTATAGAACTATATAGAGCCTATATGGATGAAATAGTCTTTAAACTTTTTAGCAAAAGACAGGTAAAAAAAGATATGTTTAATGAAATAGAAGGTGGATTATGGCTAAATAAAGAAGGAAAGCAATTACTTATAGCAGCTGTTAATGATAAGTTTTCACAAAAGATTAAATACAAAGGAAGAAACATAGAACTTAACAACATAGTTGAATATGACTGTCATAATATTGCTAACAGGATATTACAGGAGGTTGGGGCTTAATGCTTGCATGGGTTGTGTATGATATTAGTGAAAATAAAATTAGAAATAGAGCAGTTAAAGCTTGTAAAGATAAAGGATTATATAGAGTTCAGAAAAGTGTATTTCTAGGAACTTTAAATAAAAATCAGAGGGACGAGCTTAAAATTATAATGGAAGATTTAATAGATAAAAGAACGGATTCTGTTTATATATTTCCTTCAGAAAGGAAGTACTTAGATTATACAGAATTAATAGGTCAAGGTTTTGATAAGGAGCTGATTGCAGATGTCGTTAACTCAAAGTTTATATAATGAAAATGAAGTCTATATAACACCGTCTGAAATTATAGAATTTATGTATTGTCCTAGGTTTACTTATTTTATGAAGTGTTTAAGTATAAGACAGTTTGAAGAGAAAAGGTATAAAGTAATAAAGGGAAGAAAAGTCCATGAGGATAAAAGCAGACAAGATTATATAAGACAAAAAATAGGTGGAGATATAAAAGCTCAAAATGTATATTTAATATCTAAAAATTTAGGTTTAAAGGGAATTGTAGATGAAATTTATAAATTAAAAGATGAAAGTTATGCACCAGTGGATTTTAAATATGCTGAATATAAGGAAAAAGAATTTTTGACTTATAAAACTCAAATGGCATTATATTCATTGATTATAGAAGAACAGTTTAACTGCAAAGTCAATAAAATGTTTTTGATTTATACCAGAAGTAAAAATTTGATTAAAGAAATACTGTTTGATGATAAAACTAAAAAAGAAACACAAAAAGCTTTGGAACAGTATAAGAAAGTAGTGAGTGGGTATTATCCTAAATCTACTAAATACAAAGCTAGATGCATAGACTGTTGTTACAAAAACATATGTGAAAGATAAAAACTGCTGATAAAGCAGTTTTTTAAAGGTGTTATTTTACTAATTGATATTATGTATAGATATATTAGAACATAAAATAATAATTGATAAACTTAATTGACAAATGAAATCAAAAATATTAAAATAATGGTAAATTATTTTATATCGTAACAATTAAAAAAATATAGAGACAGCAAGTATAATATATATATCAAGGGAGAAAAGGTAATATGAAACACGATACAGAAGAACGTGAAAAACGTATGTGTATAAGTTATTTAGATGAAGTTAATGCTTATGATAATATTAAAAATAAGACATTTAAATCAATAGTGAGTATTTCATCATTAAAAAATACTTATATAAATGGACTAGAAAAATCTTGGAAAGAGTTGAGAAAAAAATATAACGTGGGTCAAGGAATATATCTTCATTTTACTGACATAAAAAAGTTATTAAAAGACCCTAATGATGTAGATGAAGATCTAAAAAATATTTTTACAAATTCTAAGGGAGATATTGATTATAGTGTATTATATAACTTTTATATTGATGTATTAGATATTATAAAAGATAATGATTTTGTAATACAAGCAACTGGAATTTTTACTGAAGGAAAAAATTATATGCTGCCTAAGTTTATAGAGGTAAATAGTTTAATGTATCAGTTATTTAAAGAACATTTAGATAGAATGGCTTTTTACCTTAGCTATCTTACAATTGACGACATGGAAAAGAGAAAAAAAGTAATTAAAGGTAAAAGAAATAACCCAGAAGTAAGATGGTTTAAATCTAAAATAAGATATGATGGTGATTTAAAACTTGGATTTCATAATGATTTAAGAAATGCTTTTAGTCACTGTATAGTTGATGGTACTAAACATTTTAGCAGCAAAGTTATTAAGGAATTTTTTGATAATCTAAAATTTATATCTAAGCAGGAGGTTGCCTCGTGTACCAATTGTTTTACAGGCTGTGGTTATGAAATAGTTTCGCATGCTGGAAGTGAAATAATTGATTTTATAGCATTATATGTAGCTAGAGATATGTGGAAAGAATTTTATAAAGATATTATGATTAATGAAAAAAAAGATTATGAAAAAGAAGTAGATAAACTAATTCAGTCATTAACCTCTATAAATATCCCTGGATTTGAACCAATATACCCTATACAAAATATTTCATCTAAAATATTTTGTACTGATGATATAGGGAAATACAAGATTATAAAAGACTATCCTTTTTAGATAGGAGATTTTGATTAATTATACTTGACTGAAATGAGTTTGTACAGTATAATTAATTTGATGGCAGAGGTAATCTCTTACCCATCAAACCTCGCAGGGCGAAATGTCTGGGCGAGCTTTTTTGTTTTTTTGAGAATATTTTAAGTGTATTTGGCAATATATATAATGATGGAGAAATTCTGTTTCTACTATCAAATCTGCAGGGCGAAATGTCTGAGCAGTTTATAAGGAACCAGAAATGGTTCCTTTTGCATTTTATAAAGATATAAAATGGGCTAATAAGTGATATATGAAAAGTAAAGGCACTGCATTCATGCAGTGCCTTTTAATCCTTGTTTTAATGGATTATTAAATAAATCGTAACAATGTTTCAATACTTATTATTATGTACAGAGGTATTATAGCATAAAAAATGATTAAACTCAAAATTATTATCATTGACAAATTATAGTATTAATACTAAAATAATGGTATGAAATTTTATATCGTTACAATTAAATATATTTATCTAAATAGTATTATAAAAAAGACTAAGTTTTTTAACTATCAGTAAAGAAAGGAGGCAAAACATGATTGAGAGCATTAGAAATATAGGAGCATATGTAAAAGAAGAAGAGGATATTGAACCTTTAGAGTGTATGTTAACAGAAATAGGTTCAAATGATCTAACAACGTTGTTAATTATTAATGTAAAAGATAGAGAAATTGAAGTAGATAAAGAGGATTTTTATAAAAGTGTTTTAAAAGAAGCCTTATTTTATCAAGCAGGAAGAGGATTTTTAGGCGGCGGTATAAGGCTAGATTTTTATAAAGATAGTAAGGTTAAAGCTGCTTGTGAGTTTTGTGAAATTAGTGATAAATATGATGAAATTAAAGCTATTATAGAAAACTATATGGATAACCACAGCAATAAAGCTTTTGCTCTTATAAAAATAAATGAACAAACTCCAAGAGCGTTATTTAAAGATAAATTCTTAGAAAAAATGTATTCAACTATGTATAGTCAAATAAAAGGAAAGCATATCTGTCATATCTGTGGTTCAAAAGGTGAGGCATTTAACAACATAGGATATAAATTTTACACAAATGATAAAGAGGTTTACGGAAATGTAGATGGAAAAGGAAAATCAGGGGTAGTAATATGCAGAGAATGTTTGGATGACATAATTGTTGGAGCAAAATATATAAAAGATAATTTATCTTCCTATTGGCTAAACAAAAATGTTATGTTTCTTCCTCATACATATAATGATGATATAGCCTTTGTATATGAAGAGAGAAAATTAAATGAAGATGGTAGTTATACTAAATTTATCGATCACATAAAGGGAAATGAAGAAGAGGTTTTAAAAGAAATAGGTAAATGTAAATCCAAAGCTGAAACGGATATTGTATTTTATGAAGAAAAGAACAGTGCTATGAATGTATACCATGTTATAAAAAGTATACTTCCCTCTAGGTTTACTTTTATAAGTGAAAGGCTTCACCATTATAATAATCTCAAATTATTCGTAGTTAGCAAATATGCAACAGCAATAAAACTAGGTTTAGGGGAAGTTGAAACTACGTCAAAAGAAAAAATGAGGTTTATAGATGCTGTATTTACTGGAAGAAAAATAGACAGAAATTTATTTTTCAAAAGAGCTATGGGAGTTTATAAACATGAATTTTTAAAGGGCAAACATAAAGAGTTTGCATGTATGTATACAATTAATAAAATTTACAATTTTTTAGTTGATTGTGATTGCTTAAAAGGAGGATGGAATGTTATGAGCAGCTATAAAAATTATGAGGAATTATTCAATGATAATCCACAGTATTTTAATTCAAATGAAAAGAAAGCTTGGTATTTAATAGGTAGATGCTATGATCTTATGAATTACTATATGAAAAAAAGTAATTCAATAGAGGGAGAGAAAAGTCAAGATAGAACCTCTCTAGACAAAAACTTTTTCTTTGCTAGGAAGTTTAATTTTAATGATTTTATATATTTTTCAAACTTGTTAAGTGATAAAGCCATAAAATATAGGGTAGATAGTCCATATTTTCAAGGAGTGCTTACTGAAGCTAAAGAACTTATGCTTAAAAAGGAAGGAAAGCTTTCCTTTGATGAAGCTAAGTATTTATTTTTTTTTGGAATGGATAGTTATTTTAAAAAAGATGAACAGGCTTCAGTAGATAGTGCAGAAAGCATAGAGAACACAGATAATGCTAATGAATAATGATTTTTTATTATAATGAACTTAGTAATTTAAAATAGGGATTAAGGTTTAATTTTATTAAAAATTAGGAGGAATAAAGCATGGCAAATACAAGAGAATTTATATTTTTTTCAGATTCTACAATGGCAAATCCAAATGGTGATATGATAAATGAGAATAGACCAAGACAGGATGAAAGAACAGGAAAGGCAGAAATGTCTGATGTTAGGATTAAAAGATACTATAGGGATGAACTTGATAATAGAGGAGAGAAAGTATTTGTAAAACCAACTACAAATGAAAAAGGTGCATTTATAGATTGTAAAGGTGCTGCAAAACAAGTTATAGATAAGGAAAAAATAAAAAAAGAGGAGCTGGAAGAAAAATTAAAAACAGAATATAAAGATGTTAAGTTGTTTGGAGCTGTTATAACAGAACCAAAGTTCAATATTACAGGTCCTCTTCAAATCATGTGGAGCAGAAGTTTACATGAAGTTGATGTTAAATTTGCTCAAGGAACATCAGTATTTACTGGAAAGGCAGAAGCAAAACAAGGAACAATATGGTCAAAATACTATACTCCTTATGCCCTTTTCAAAACGTACATGGTTTATAATGATATGACTGCTAAAAGACAGAATATAGAAGTTTCAGAAGAGGATTTAGAAGAATTTAAAGATGTATTAATAAATGGAATGAAAAATTACAAAAGCACTTCTAAAAACCAAATGCCAAGACTTTTAGTAGAGGTTATTTACAATAAAAACTATATAGATGGAGAACTTGATTATATAAAGGTAGAAAAGGAAAAAGAGGATTTAGAATTAAGAGGTATAGAGGAATTCACTTTTGATTTATCAGACTTAGAAAAATATTATAACATAAAGAAAGACTTGATTAAAGAGATTAATGTGTATAAACATCCAAAAGTTAAGCTTATAAACCTATGCAGTAGCTTTAATGTTAAAGATATATAAGACTTGAGGTGTTTAATGTGAAAACTTTAATAGTTACAGTAAAAGGGGACTATGCCAGGTTTAGATGTTCTCATACAACTACCTCAGCTCTTACATATTTAGTGATGCATCCTTTAGCTGTAAAAGGGCTTATAGGTGCTGTTATGGGAATTGATTATAAGGAATTGTTTGAATATACAAAAGATATGAAAGTAGCAGTTCAAGTTTTAAATCCAGTATATAAGGATATGCAATCCTTTAATCTTATGCCCCAAAGTGGAGGAAATGGTTCGCCAAGATTTCAATCAAGAATTGAATTTTTAAGAGATGTAAAGTATAGAATATTTGTAAGTTGTGATGAAGAAAAATTAAATTCTATAGCAGAAAGTTTAAAATCTCATGAATATGTATTTACTCCTTATTTAGGATGCAGCGAACATATAGCAAAAGTAGAGTTTGAAGCTGTTGAAGATAGCAAAGCTTTAAAGGAAGAAAAAATTCTTTTAGATACAGTATTTCCAGCACAGTATTTATCAATAGGTGATGAAGATGAGTTTAAGTTATATATTGATAGGATACCAGTTAAAAATGATAAAAATAGAGAGTATATTCAGTATGATAAAGTTATTTTTTCTACTGAAAAGAAACTGCTAGTTGAAAATTGTGAGGCTTATAAAGTAGGTGAGTATAATGTCTACTACTTATAAATTAAAATCTCATGTGTTTAAAGATAACTCTTCAAAAGATGATCAGCTTTTAGTCGATCATCTTAAAGGGGTTAGGGATATTGCTTTAAACACTTCAAAAATGCATGGAATTACAGGTGAAATTGATGAGGTTATAGATACTATATGTATGTGCCATGATTTTGGAAAGGCAAGTTCTTATTTTCAGAGCTATTTGAAAGATGAGTATAATGAAAAATTAAAAAATCACGGTGAAATATCAGCTTATTTTACTTATTATATGCTTCCTGAAAAATGGAAGCTTATAGGCTTTATGTGTGTTAAAAAACATCATGGCAATCTAGAACCAGATATGGATTTTTTCAAGTCGTATAATAAAGAAGATATTAGAAAAATAGCATCAGACATAGAAAAAAATATAGAGGAGCTAAATTTCATATACGGAAAAGATATTTCAGAGTTTTTTAACCTTATTAAGAAAGATAGCTTTTTTGAAGAAGTAGTAGATGAATATAAAAAAAGAGGAAAAAAATATAAAAAGCTAAAAAAGAAATTAAATCCTGAGAACTCAAAGGAATATTTAGAGGAATTTATATGGATTCAGTATTTATGGTCCTTACTTCTTACAGGGGATAAAACTCAACTTATAAGAGGAGAATTTTATGAAAACAAAACAAATGTGAAAGAAGATTATACTTTTAATTATAAAGAGAATGTACGACAAGAGCTTACCCAAAAGTTTGAAGGTATAGAAGACACTTTATTATTTAAAGTTAGGAATAATATATATGAAGAGGCTGTAAATAGCATAAATAAGCTGGATTTAAAGAATGAGCGTATACTTTCTATAAATGTTCCAACAGGCACAGGAAAGACTATAGCTGTATATGGGGCTGCTTTTAAACTGCTGGAAAGAATTATAGACGAAAGTAGTGAAATAATTCGTCCAAGTATAATTTACAATATACCTTTTATGAGCGTTATAGATCAAAACTATGATGTTCTTTCTGATATTCTAAAAGAAAGCGGCATAAGTACCTATGAGGATTTGATTTTAAAGCATCATTCCATGTCTAATATAGAATATAAGGTTAGTGAAGATAAGGAATACAGAAACTATGATGCTAGATTTTGTGTTGAGAACTGGCAGAGTACTATTATAACAACAACTTTTGTTCAGCTCTTTAATACTATATTTCAAAGCGGTATAAATTCTATAATGCACAGATTTCACAAATTAGCAGGAAGCATTATAATACTTGATGAAGTTCAAGCTATTCCTCCTAAATACTATAGAATAATTGAAGAGATATTTAGTATTTTGTGTGAAAAGTTCAATATGTATGTTATAACTGTAACTGCAACTAAGCCTTTGTTTTTAGAAGGCAGAGAGCTTATTACAAACAACGAGGATATATTTAATTCTTTAAATAGAATCACTATAGAAAATCATATAGATGAACCTATAACTTTAGTAGAGTTTAAGGATATAGTTCTAGAGGACATTAAAGAAAATAAAGATAAAAGCTTTTTGGTTGTGCTAAACACAGTTAAAGCTTCCTTAGATGTTTTGGATTATGTTAAAGATAGCAGCAGGAAAGTGCTTTATTTATCTACGGAAATTCATCCAGCTAGAAGACTTGAAGTTATTAAACAGGTTAAAGAGAGTGATGAAAAGTATGTAGTTGTATCTACTCAGCTTATAGAGGCGGGAGTGGATTTGGATTTTGATATAGTTTACAGGGATTTATCTACTATGGATTCCATAAATCAAACTGCAGGAAGAGCTAATAGGAATGCTATAAAAGGGAAAGGAATAGTTAAGCTTTATACTTTATTAAATGAAAATCATAATAATAAAAAGTTCTCAAGGTATATTTACTCTGAAGTTTTGTTAGATGTAACAGAGAACATATTGTCTCACAGAGAAACAATAAATGAAAATGAAATCGGTGATATAAATAAAAAATATTTTCAAAAGGTAAAAGAAGCTACTTTGAGGAAATGTAATGAGGATTATGAAGAAATAAGATTGGCTGTAGCTACTTTAAATTTTAAGAAGATAAGAGAACTATTTAAGCTTATTGAGGATAAATATGAAAAAGAAGATATAATTATAAATTATAATGAGGAAAGTCAAAGATGTTTGGATATAATTGAATATGGTACAGAGGAGAATCAAGTTATAATAAATGCTTGGAGAACTTTGAATAAATATAGAGTGTCTGTAAATAAGAAGGATATTTATGTAGATAGATTAATAGATCCTTATGATGTTAAAGGTGCAAAGGTTCTCAATGCTGAGGATTATGATAAAAATAGAGGGATAAAGCGAAAGAATATTTCATTTAATTAAGCAAGTAGAAATGTATTATTATAGCAAATATATTTATATGGAATAATAAGGGTGGTAATTTACATATGGAAATCGATTATACGCTTGTTAGTTTTGAAAATTTGAAATTAAGTACAAGATATGCTGCTAAAATTAGGGGTTACTTTGGGAATAAATATAAAGAAATAGAGATTATGCATAACCACAAAGATAAGGGGTTTGTATTTAAGTATCCTAAGGTTCAATATAAGGTAATAAATGATAAGCCCGTTATATGCGGCATAAATGAAGGAGCTAAACTGGCTGCAAAATTAGGAATAGTTGATGATGAAATACTAATAGACAATGAACTAATTGATGTTTCACAAAAGGAAATAATAAAGAAAACAGTTCAGTTTGGTATAGCCGAGGATTATATAGAATATAAATTCCTAACTCCATGGATTGCTTTAAATCAAAAGAATATCAGTATATATAAAGAGCTTAATAATATTAAAAAGGAAGAGTTTTTAAATAAGATTTTAATAGGTAATATCTTATCTATGGCAAAAGGGTTAGATTACACCGTAGAGGATAAGCTATATGTATGGCTGAATGTTAAAGAAATTGATATAAAATTAAAAGGAATTAGTATGAAAGGATTTGTGGGAAGCTTTAAAACTAATTTCAAAATCCCTAATTATTTAGGGTTAGGAAAATCAGTTTCAAGGGGATTTGGGGCGGTTAAAAATTTAGGTTAAAACTAAGGATAAAGAATAAACGTTCCACGGGGGTCGTGAACAAATTGTAAACAATATGATTTCACTGAGCTTGAGAAAAAAATATTGGGATGGAGAGGATAAATAGAGAGGTGATGAAAATGAACCAAGATAAATTTATTAAAAACTTACTTATAGCTAAGGATGTCAAGAACTCATTTTATTATAAATTAAGACATAACTTTTTATATAATTCAAATAAAATTGAAGGGAGTACATTTACAACAAGCTCTCTTGCATTGTTATTAGATAAAAATATTGTTGAGGGAAAACATACCCTTGATGATGTTCAAGAAACAGTTAATTCATCTTATGTTTTTGATTATATAGTAGAAACTTTAGATAAAAAGATAGATAAAAGCTATTTAAAATATCTTCATAGCATGCTAAAACACAATACATCTGATTATAATAGAGGTTTTTCAGGGGTTTTCAAAAAAATACCTAATATGATATCAGGTTCAGATGTAATATTAGTTCAACCTTATGAAGTTGAGCCTAAATTAGATGAACTATTAGAGTGGTACTATGGAAAAGAAACTATTGGTTATGATGAAATTGCAGAATTTCATTACCGTTTTGAAACAATACATCCTTTCCAAGATGGGAATGGACGCATAGGCAGATTTATAATATTAAAACAAATACTTGAGAATAACCTTCCTGTAATGATAATTTCATGGGATACAGAAGACAAATATAGAAAAGCTTTATCAGAGTGTAGTTTGGATAACTATAAACCTTTAGTACAATATTTTAATTCTTTAAGTGATTTCAAAAAAGAGAATGAAAGTTTATGGGATTTTTAAGTGTGTAGCAACAAAAATTGTCCACTATGTTACTAATTTTTAAAAGTTTACAGTTACCCTACAAAAAATGGAATAAACCTTGTTTATTCCATTTTTAAATTTAGTATTAAGAACTTTAAGCTTAAATAATAATTGATTGTATTAGTATTAAATTAGTAGTAAAATAGTATAAATTGCTAACATTAAGGCATAATATAAGCTAGGTGGTGAGTGAACTTATGCAAAATATAATAAATGAATTTAATAAAAAATATGTAACAAAAAAAGAATTAACATATAGAATACCTAAAACAATTAATTTAGATGAATTTTGGAGTAAATTAGTTGAAATTAGAAAAGATACTGCTATAGTCATTCCCCTTAAAGATCAAGCTAATAATAATTTTTGGTTTAATATAACTGAGAATATACAAAAAAATATATACTTAATAGAAAACTCAGCCACTGAAGATTTGTTTAAAGCTATTCCCATTG
>JAVBWC010000065.1:0-20199 GCA_036677675.1 Clostridiaceae bacterium
CTATACTAGGTTTTTATACTTGATTTTAAATTTTGCGTTAGCAAAATATCCTTAACTGTAAACTGTCCACTGTAAACTCTAAACTAGAATAATGTTGCGTCGCAACATTATTCTAAAACGGCTCCTCTGCTGGCAGAAGTAACTAATTTACTGTATCTGCGTAAATATGTTCCTTCTGGAGCTTTTGAAGGAGGTTGTTTCCAATTATCAAGTCTTCTTTGTATTTCTTCATCTGGTAAATCCAAAGTTATTTTTCTATTTGGAATATCTATTTCTATTAAATCACCATTCTCAACTATTGCTATTGGACCACCTTCAGATGCTTCAGGTGCTATGTGTCCAATACAAGGTCCACGTGTTGCACCTGAAAAACGACCATCAGTTATAAGGGCAGTACTTTTTTCAAGTTCCATGCCCATGATAGCAGCTGTAGGACTAAGCATTTCTCTCATTCCAGGACATCCTTTTGGACCTTCGTATCTAATAACTACAACATCTCCTGCTTGAATTTCCTTATTTAAAATGGCTGCAAAAGCTTCTTCTTCTGAGTCATAAACTTTTGCAGGACCCTTGTGATGCATCATTTCAGGTGCAACAGCTGATTGTTTTACAACTGATCCTTCAGAAGCAAGATTACCTTTTAGTACTGCAATTCCACCTTCTTTAGAGTAAGGATTATCTAAAGGTTTTATTACGGAGGTATCTAGTACTTTTGAATTTTTTACATTGTCTCCTAAAGTTTTGCCTGTAACTGTCATTGTATCTGGATATATAAGATTTCCCTTTATTAGTTCATTTAGTACAGCTGAAATTCCGCCTGCTTCTTCCAAATCGATCATGTGGTGGATGCCGGCTGGACTTAGTTTAGTTATATGAGGAACTAATTTACTTATTCTATCAAATTCATCTAAAGATAAATCAATTTTTGCTTCATTAGCTATTGCAAGCAAGTGAAGGGTAGTATTACTTGAACCACCTATAGCCATATCAAGAGCAATGGCATTTTTAAATGCTTTCTCTGTTAAAATGTCTCTAGGTTTTATATTTTCTTTAACTAAATTCATTATTGCAATTCCTGCTTTTTTAGCAAGTTGTTTACGCTTACCATAAGGTGCAGGTATTGTTCCATTTCCAGGTATAGTCATACCTAAAGCTTCGGCCAAACTATTCATACTGTTTGCAGTAAACAAGCCAGCACAGCTTCCACAAGTAGGGCAAGCTTCTAGTTCCATTTCTAGCAATTCTTCATCTGAAATTTTACCTTCGCCATGAGCTCCTACTCCTTCAAAGGCTTTAGCAAGGTCAAGTTTATTTCCACAACTGTTTCCAGGAAGCATAGGACCTCCGCCTATGTAAATAGCAGGAATATTAAGTCTTGCTGCTCCCATTAACATACCAGGAACTATTTTGTCGCAACTACCGACAAGAACTAATCCATCAAATTTATGTCCCATACAAACAGCTTCTATGGAATCTGCAATAAGTTCACGACTGGCTAGTGGATATTTCATTCCGCTGTGATTCATAGAAATACCATCACAAATTCCTATGGCAGGAAACTCAATTGGAGTTCCACCAGCAGCAGATATCCCAAGTTTTACCGCTTGAGCTAATTCATCTAAATGAAAATGACCGGGAATTATTTCGTTATGCGCATTAACTACTCCGATTAATGGTTTGTTAAGATCTTCTGGCAAATATCCCATTGCATAGAATAAAGATCTATGAGGAGCACGAGCAGCTCCTTGAGTAACTTCTTTACTATTCAATTTATAAGCCCCCTTTAATTATTAAATCTTAAATATAGAAATTAGTACAACTAATTTTAAGATAATTTTTAATATTTTCATTTTAATATACAGCAAATATTAAAGAGTGTCAACTTATTGCAGTACTCTAAAAATTTGTTTCTGAGAAATTATATTTAATTAATGAAGTAATATAATCTCAATAGTAATTGTTTATATATGAAAAATAATTATATAATGGTAATGTGTTTTTATATTTGTTAGTTATAAAATTTTGTTGTTGACATTTTGAATTTATAAGTATATAATCTAAAACAGATTTAACAATTGAATAGTGCTTATCAAGAGTGGTGGAGGGACTGGCCCTGTGAAGCCCGGCAACCGGTATGTATTTTATAATTTATACAATGGTGCTAAATCCAGCAGCGTATGCTGAAAGATAAGGGTGAAATAGGACTTTCAAGACCTAAGGTTATCCTTGGGTCTTTATTTTTTTTACTCGATAAGCATGGCATAAGGAGGAATGGACTATTAGATAGTACAAATTAATCAAATATATAATCTACATAAGTCCTAAAGGCTAAATAGTTAAAAGATTTATATAAGACAAATATAAAAGAGAAATATAAAAGAGTATTAGTACCATTATTTTAGTTTAATGAACATAAGGAGCGAATTAGGGGGCTAATTTATGAATATAGAAAATTTAGCAGCTAACTATAGGGAGTATGTTATTAACCTGAGAAGAGAGTTTCATAGATTTCCAGAAGAAAGCTGGAAGGAAGAAAGGACATCCAGGCGTATAAAAGAAGAACTTGAAAAAATAGGAATAGAATTTGAGTCAACTGCTAAAACTGGGGTTGTAGCAGTGCTTAGAGGAAAAAATCCTGGAAAAGTAGTAGCGCTTAGAACAGATATGGATGCAATCAGAGTTAAAGAAGCTACAGAAGCTGAATTTACGTCTAAAAATGAAGGAATAATGCATGCTTGCGGCCATGATGGGCACATGGCAATGCTTATAGGGGCGGCTAAAATATTAAAGGAAATTCAACATGAATGGGATGGTACAGTAAAGTTTATATTTCAACCAGCAGAAGAGGTTGGAGAAGGGGCAGCAAAGATAATAGAAGAAGGATTTTTAGATGATGTAGAGGGGGCTTTTGGTATACATCTTTGGAGTGATCTACATTGTGGAAAAGTATCTGTAGAAGAGGGAGCAAGAATGGCTTGTGCAGATATTTTCAGGGTAAGGGTTAAAGGCAAGGGAGGTCATGGTTCATTGCCGCATCAAGGGGTAGATGCGGTGGTGGCAGCTTCATCAATTGTATTAAATTTACAGACTGCTGTAAGTAGAGAAATAAATCCTATGGAACCTGCTGTTGTAAGTGTGGGGCTGATGAAAGCAGGAACAAGGTTCAATGTTATTGCAAATGAAGCTGTGTTGGAGGGAACAACTCGGTGCTTTAATAACAAGACTAGAGAAAAGTTTCCTAAAATTATAGAAAGAATTTGTAAAAATACTGCTGAAGCTGTAAGAGCAGAGGCAGAAGTTGAATACATTTTGGCAACGCCAATTACTATTAATGATAGAGAATGTTCTCATATAGCTAAAGGAGCTGTAGAGAAAATAGCAGGTAGCAATGCTGTTGTGTTGATGGATAAATCTACGGCAACAGAGGATATAGGAAGATATTTTGAAAAAGTACCTGGGGTTTTAGCTTTTGTAGGAATTAGAAATGAAGAAAAAGGTGTTGTATATCCTCAGCATCATGAAAGATATACTATTGACGAAGATGCACTAAAAATAGGAACTGCATTATATGCACAATACGCTATAGATTTTTTAAAGTATAAATAAGATAAACTCTAATCACTATCACCAGTAAAAAATTACTGAAGTTGATAACTGAGGGAGTGGTTACGGGGAACTGAAACAAGGGGGGAAAGCTTTGATACAAATTGAAAAAGTAAATAAGTATTTTTCAGGTAAACAAGTTTTAGAAGATGTAAGTTTGAGTATAAATAAAGGTGAAATATTTGGAATTATAGGTCACAGTGGAGCTGGGAAATCAACGATTTTAAGATGTATAAATAGATTAGAAGATTATGATGATGGTAGTATAAAAGTTGATTCTAAAGAAGTTAATTTGTTAAAAGGAAAAGAATTAAGAGAATTTAGAAAAGATATTGGAATGATATTTCAAAATTTTAGCTTATTGAATAGAAAAGATGTATGGCATAACATTGCACTACCAATGGAAACATGGAAATATGATAAAAAGGATATAGATGAGAAGGTAAAAGAGCTTTTAAATCTTGTAGGTCTTGAAGATAAAGCAAAGAGTATGCCTAAAGCATTAAGTGGAGGACAAAAGCAGAGGGTTGCAATTGCGAGAGCTCTTACTTTAAATCCTAAAATACTTCTTTGTGATGAAGCAACCTCAGCATTAGATCCTAACACTACAAAGTCTATATTACAGCTTTTAAAGAAAATAAATAAGGAATTAGGAATTACTATAGTAATAGTAACTCACCAAATGGAGGTTATTAAAGAAGCATGCACAAAAGTAGCCTTGATGGATGGTGGAAAAGTTACAGATGTAGGAGATGTAGAAGAGCTTTTCTTAAATCCAAGTGAGAATATGAAAAAGCTTTTAGGGGAAGAGGAGGTTCTTCCAGAGGAAGGAGTAAATATAAAGATACTTTTCCCAAAAGAATTTAGTGAGGGTTCAATAATAACTGCTATGGCTAGAGAGCTTGATATGGATTGCTCAATTGTTTGGGGTAGGCTTGAGAGATTTGGAGATGATGTTTTAGGAAGTTTGGTAATCAATATTGAAGAAAAACAAGAGGAAAGCGTATGTGCTTATCTCACAAAAAAAGGTGTAAACTGGGAGGTGTTGTAGATGGAATTATATGATATTCTGCTTCCTGCTTTAGGGGAAACTTTATATATGGTTTTTGTAGCTACTTTTCTTGCTGTAATAATTGGCTTTTTGCCAGCAATTATTATGGTTATAACAGATGAAAATGGATTAAATCCAAATAAAACAATTTATAAAGTATTGGATGTGATTGTCAATATTTTAAGATCTTTTCCTTTTATTATACTTATGATTGTTATCTTTCCTGTTACTAAACTTATAGTAGGTAAAACAATAGGCACTACTGCAGCAATTGTTCCGTTAACAATTGGTTCAGCGCCATTTGTTACAAGAATTATAGAAGGGGCTTTGAAGGAAGTTGATAAAGGAGTAATTGAAGCTGCTAAGTCTTTTGGGGCAAGTACTAGTCAGATTATTTTTAAGGTGATGCTTCCAGAAGCTTTTCCGTCTATAGTTTCTGGATTAACGCTTACAATAATAAGTGTTGTGGGACTTTCGGCTATGGCTGGAGCAATTGGCGGTGGTGGTCTTGGAGATGTGGCTGTTAAATATGGATATTACAGATTTAAAACAGATATTATGATGTATACAGTAATAGTTTTGATAGTTTTAGTTCAGATTCTTCAAAGTTTAGGAATGGTTGTATATAACAAAGCAAATAAATAATATAGTTGAGAATTGAAAATGAGTAGTTATAGAAGCTTTGCTTGTGAAAAGCTAAAAATATAAAATATAATAAAATATTTAATCTAAATTAAGGGGGCAATTTTTATGAAGAAAAAAATATTATCAATCGTATTGGCAAGTACTTTAGTTGTTGGTGTACTTAGCTTAACTGGTTGCGGAGCTAAGAAAGAAGCAGGCACTGAAACTAAGAAAAAGATAGTTGTAGGGGCAACACCTAAGCCTCATGCTGAAATTCTAAAAAAGGTTCAGCCTATACTTGAAAAAGAAGGATATACTTTAGAAATAAAAGAATTTACAGATTATGTAACTCCAAATACAGCAGTACAGGATGGAGAGTTAGATGCAAACTTCTTCCAACATATTCCGTATTTAGAGCAATTTAATAAAGAGAAAAATACAGAGTTAGATTATACAGCAAAGGTACATTTAGAACCAATGGCTATATATTCTAATAAAATTAAAGATTTAAAAGAATTAAAGGATGGAGCTACTATTGCAGTTCCAAATGATCCAACAAATGAAGCTAGAGCGTTAAGGTTATTAGAAAAAGAAGGAATTATGAAATTTAAAGAGGGAGAATTAATTTCTAAATTAGATATTACAGAAAATCCTAAGAAAATTCAAATAAAAGAGTTAGATGCAGCACAGCTTCCAAGAACATTAGACGAGGTTGATGTAGCAGTTATTAATACTAATTATGCAATTGCTGCTGGATTAAATCCTACAAAGGATGCTCTTGCAATTGAATCTAAAGAATCTCCATACGTTAATGTTGTTGCTGTGAAGAAAGAGAATAAAGACAAGGATTATATAAAAGCATTAGATAAAGCTATTAATTCAGAAGAAATAAGAAAGTTTATTGAAGAAGAATATAAAGGCTCTATAATTCCAGCATTCTAAGAAGAAAAAGTTAAAACAAGAAAAGAGAAGAATTTAAATAAAAATACTCTAGCTCATTTGAGCTGGGGTATTTTTATTGTGATATATTGATAAAATTTACAAATATATACGAAAACTAAATTAAATATTGCAATTTACGTTACGTAATGTATTATAATATTTTACAAAGAGGTGATAAGCGTGAAGCGGGATGACCATCTTATAAGTATTGGTGAGTTTGCTTCAAAAGCAGGCGTTACATTAAGAACTTTAAGGTATTATGACAGTATAGATTTGCTTAAGCCCTGTTCTTATAGTGATACTGGACATAGAATGTATAATAGGCAGGATTTTGCAAAACTTCAGAAGATTTTAACCCTCAAATTTATTGGATTTTCCCTGGAGGATATTAAAAATGTAATAAAGCATGATATAAATGATCAGGATTTTAGAAAATCTTTAGAAATACAGAAAAAAATAATGGAAGAAAAAATACATCATACGTGTGCGGTTATTAAAGCTATAGATGAAACAATAGATATGTTAGATTATAAAGATACAATGAATTGGGATAAGTTTACAAACATAATCAGTTTATTAAATAGTGACACTAAATTATTAGAGCAGTATACGAATGCTTCTAATCTTAAAGCAAGGATAAGAATTCATGAATTATATAGTATAAATAAATATGGGTGGATGAAATGGTTTTTTGAACAATTAAATATTCCTAGAGATGCTAAAATTCTTGAATTAGGCTGTGGAGATGCTAGTTTATGGGTGAAAAATTTAAATAGAATTCCAAAAGGATGGGATATTACTCTTAGTGACTTCTCAAAAGGAATGTTGGAGGATGCCAAGAGAAATTTGAAAAATAAGGCAAAGAACTTTAAATTTAAAATAGTTGATGTACAAGAGATTCCTTTTTATGAGTGTAGTTTTGATGCAGTAATAGCTAATCACATGCTATATCATGTTGAAGATATAGAAAAGGCTTTTTCAGAAATAGCTAGAATTTTAAAAAAAGATGGATATTTTTATGCTTCTACCGTAGGTAAAAATCATATGTATGAGATGCGAGATCTTATATTTCAATTTAAATCAGAAGTAATGAGTGCAAAAAGTTGGGATAGTACTGAAAATTTTCAGTTAGAAAATGGTCTTAAACAAGTAGAAAAATGGTTTAAAAAGGTTAAATTAAAAAGATATGAAGATAGTTTAATTGTTACAGATGCAGTCCCTTTAATAGATTATATTTTTTCAATGCCTGGAAATGTAAGAGAGAGTTTTGACGAGAGGAAATTAAAGCAGTTTGTGGAGTTTTTAGAAGATAAAATTTGCAAGGATAATGGTATTTATATAACAAAGGATACAGGCTTTTTTGAAGCTAGAAAATAATATAAAACTATAATTAAACACAAGAAAGGATGAGTATTATGAAAATAAAGAATATACCTTTTTCACCTCCAGATATAACAGAATATGAAAAAAAAGCAGTAATGGATGTTTTGGAATCTGGGTGGATTACAACGGGACCTAAGGCTTCTGAATTTGAAGAAAAAATTGCTGAGTATTGCCGTACAGATGAAGCAGTAACTCTTTCAAGTAATACTGCTGGATTGGAATTAATTTTAAAAGCTTTTAATATTAAAGAAGGAGATGAAGTAATTACTACTCCATACACATATGCAGCTACAGCTAACATAATTCTTCATAGAGGAATTATGCCTAAATTTGTAGATGTAAAGGAGGAAAGTTTTTTACTAGATGAACAAAAACTTTTTGATGCTATTACCCCTAAAACAAAGGCAATTATAACTGTTGATTTTGCAGGCGTACCTGTAGATTATGATTCTATAAGAGAGGTTTTAAAAGCTAAAAATCGTGAGGATATTATATTTATATCAGATTCTGCTCATTCTTTTGGGGCGAAATATAAGGGGGAAAAAGTTGGAGGACAAGCAGATTTCCATGTTTTCTCTTTTCATGCAGTAAAAAATTTAACAACTTCGGAAGGTGGAGCTGTTACTTTCAATAATTATTTTGGTAGAAATGATTTAAAAAAGGAATTAAAAATCACTTCGCTTCATGGGCAAACAAAGGATGCAATGTCTAAAATGAAGGCGGGAGCGTGGAAGTATGATATTATAATAGATGGATTTAAATGTAATATGACAGATATAAATGCAGCTATTGGTTTAAGTCAACTTAGTCGTTATGATTCAATGCTGAAAAAAAGAGAAGTTATATTTCACACATATAATAAAGCTCTTTGTGATAAAGAATGGGCAATACTTCCTTTTGAAAAGGATGAGATTAAAGAAACGTCATATCACCTATATCCACTTAGAATTAAAGGCTTTAGCCAAGAAATGAGAGATGAGCTAATACAGAATCTTGGAAATAAAGGTATAGCCACAAATGTTCACTATATGCCATTGCCATTGTTTACTTTATATAAAAATCTTGGATATAATATAAAGGATTATCCTAATGCTTATAAACAATATGTAAATGAAATTTCATTACCAGTGTATTCAACTCTTACAACAGAAGATGCAGAGTACGTAGTTGAACAACTCATAAAGAGTATAACTGAAATTAAAATGAGAAAAATAAATTATTAAATAAATATATATTGTAGTTTGGAAATCAAGTGATATTTGGTAATTGAAAATATTACTTGATTTTTTATTTACATAGTATTGAAAAAATAAGAATATTGAATATATGTATAAGTAGAGGGAATATATATATAAGGGGTGATATGTGATGAATATCAAGAATATTCTGAAAATTATTTTCGTTAGTATGTTTATATTTTTATCAGCAGGATGTAAGATAGCTTCTGTAGATGATCCTATAAAAAATGATTTGTTGGTATATGTTGATAATGCTTCAGAAGCTATGATTTTAGAAGAAAATGCCCTAAAGTATTACAGGAATGTTGCAGGTGATAAATATGAAAAAGACAATACTGATGCAGTAATAAAAAAAATGGTTATTCCTAAATATATAGAATTTGTTGAAAAATTAGAAAATATAAAACCGAAAACTGAAGAAGTAAAAAAGATTCATGAGATTTATACAAAAGTAGCAAATACAAGATTAAAGGCTTTTAAGCAAATGCAGGAAGGATTTGAAAAGAAGGATGGAAAGTTAGTGAAAGAAACAGATAAAATATTAGCTGAGGCTCAAAGTAGTGCAGAGGAATATAAAACACAGTTGATTAAATTAACAGAAGAGCATAATATTAAGTTAAATATAAAATAAGAACGAAAATCGTTAGTCTCTAAATATTATTTCACTTTATAATGGTAAAGGTATATTTGTTTTATATTATTAAGCAAAAATTAATGCTATAATTAAGTATATAAAAATTTTGTAAAATTAGGTGAAATATATGTTAGAGACGAGACTATTAACTTTTCTTACAGTTGCTAAAATTAAAAATTATACCAAATCAGCACACATACTTAATTTGACTCAGCCTGCTGTATCACAGCATATTAAATTTTTAGAGGAACATTATGGAGTTAAGTTTATAAAAAAGAATGGAAGAAATATAGAGATTACAAAAGAAGGAGAAGAATTTTTAAAGTATGTTAAGGAATTAGAAATTAAGGATAGAGAAATCCATAAAAGACTTAAAAATAAAGCCTCTATAGTAAAAACCTACAATATAGGCGCAACTTTGACAATAGGTGGCTATGTTCTGCCTAAAATCTTAGGAGAATATAAGGAGACATATCCCAATATAGAAATTATACTAACTGTAAGTAATACGCAAGATATACTGAAAAAATTATTAAGGGATGAAATAGATTTAGGATTAGTAGAAGGACCTTTTGATAGAAAGAAGTTCATGTATAAAAAGTTAAAGGAGGATGAGTTAATACTGGCTTTTTCTCCTAAGCATAGTTTTTGCAAAAAAGAATACGCTCAACTAGAAGATGTACTTTCGGGTAAGCTTATTTTAAGAGAAGAGGGTTCAGGTACAAGAAAATACTTTGAAAATACTCTGTTGGATGAAGGGTATAGTGCTAAAGATTTAAATATATATATGGAAGTAGGAAGTATAGATGCTATAAAGGCTCTTGTTGAGGCGAATTTAGGGTATACAATCATATCAAAGGCAGCAGTTAAAAGAGAAATAAATCTGGGACTTATAAAAACCTTACCAATAAAAAACAAAAGATTAAATGTAGTTAATTTTTATAGAGAATTTAATTTTGTATATTTACCAGGTTGTATGAATGACTATTTAAATAATTTTATTGAATATTGTTTTAGTGCACTTGTGTAAAAATATATAGAATAATTTATGGTACAGATATGAGATCTTAATTTTAATGTTCCATATATATAAGGGTATTGAGATATCAATGCCCTTAATATTTTATGGTGCGTCCAGCTAAGCTGGACCATGCTTACTGGTAAAAGTCTAATCTAGGTAATTGTCAAGAAGCCTTGCAGCCAATCACCATATATCAAGTGATTTAGCATCTAATTTATAAACTACATCTTTTCTTTCAACAATAATTTTGATCTTTTCTCTAGTTTCATCATCCTCTATAAGTTTACTTAGAAGCTCTTTAGTAGGATTTATTGCTGTTGGATGTTTAACAGTTTTTAGCATAGAAAAATCTCCAGCAGTATCGCCGTAAGCATAGCTCTCATTTAAATCAATATTGTATTTGTCTACAAAATGTTGTATTGCTTTGCTTTTGTTTATACTATCCCACATAGGGATAATTTCTCCAGTATAGTGATTAGTACTATCCATTAAATATTGTGTTCCAATAAAGTCGTCAAAGCCATGTTTTAAGGCCATTTCTCGAACTAGTTCTTTTGGACTTCCAGAGATAGTTAGAACAATATGACCTTTTGATTTATGCCATGCTATCATATCTCTTGTATAGGTATATACTCTGTCTCCCTTTTGTTTAATAACTTTATTTGCAATAAATTCTATTTGAGTTTTGTGAAGACCTTTTACTGCCTCTATGTATATATCAGCCATTTTTATTAAATAGTCATCATAGTTACCAATTCTTTTATCCCATTTAATGTAATAATCTCTTACATCATTATACCAGCGTTCTGGTTCAATTATTTCAGACTTTATTAGTTTCTTAAAGATTTCAGTTATTAAACCTTCTCTATATAAGGTTCCATCAATATCGAAAAATGCTGCTATTGTTTTCTGCATGTATATCTCTCCTTTCTGTTAAAGAACATGATATATAAATATTCATATATGTTAAATATTTGCGTATAAATTTTTTTAAAAACAATTATATAATAAATTATTATGATATACAACATATAAGTGTGGAATTTTAAGAATTAAAATTCCACAAAGTTGAAAGGATAACTTTTTATTTTTTAGCAAAAGGTAGATAACTAGATTTTTTTGTAGGGTGAACTTTATAGGTATTTTCAGAATCATTATTTAAAAGGTAAACAGCATTTGGGGAGAGAAGATTACATTGAGCGGCTAAAGCTAAACAAGCTTGCATAAAAATTTGATTTTGGGTAAATTTTAAGAGGGCATGAGCTGTATCTATATTAGAGATTTTACATGAATCATAATTTAAGCTTTTAGATGAAATAGATTTGGAGGATGTTATTTGCTCAAGATTACTTTTAAAGTCAGTTGTCTTCATAGTTTTATTAGATGATACATTGGATGAATAATCTTTGGAGGATATACAAGGTTTATTACTTAAAGAATTTATTAATTTCATAAGCAAATCCTTTCTTAAAAATAATATGAAGAGAGTATAAAATCTTTGTATTATTATATGCATTAATTACAAAATTATTACAAATATTCGAAAAAAATAAGTAGGATTATGTTAATAAATTCATCAAGGTATCTATTTTTGCATTTTTATAATAAATGTATAATTAAAAAAAATAAAAGAGTGAATAATAGAAATATTACTTGATATTGAATTCATTATAGTAAGTTGACAAATATTGTAAATGGTATAATGTCAATTGCTTAATATATAAGTTGACGGGAAATGCTGTAGTGGATTAAAATAGAAGATGCCTTATAATATGGATAAGGTAAAAAAGTTTATTGAATAAAAAAGTGAAGGTGAAATTAGTATGATAGAAATGGGAAAAATTCAAACTTTAGAAGTTGGTAATATTACAAAAATTGGTGCTTATTTAGAGGCAGGAACTGGTGATCCAAAGGATAATATTTTACTTCCAAATAATCAACTATCAGAGGAGGTAAAAGAAGGAGATAAGTTAGAAGTATTTGTCTACAGGGACTCAGAGGATAGAATCATTGCAACAAGAAAAAAACCATTAGTTCAAGCAGGAGAACTTGCTAATCTTCAAGTTAAAGAGACTACAAGAATAGGTGCTTTTTTGGATATGGGACTTGAGAAAGATTTATTATTGCCTTTTAAAGAACAAAAATTTCAGGTGCGTGCAGGAAATAAATATTTAGTTGGTGTATATATTGATAAAAGTGATAGATTAACTGCTACAACTTATGTAGGCAAATTTTTAAGAACTGATAGTCCTTATAAAAAGAATGACATGGTTAAAGGAACTGTATATTCAGTGAATCCTGAGATTGGTGCTTTAATTGCTGTGGATAATAAATATAGAGGATTGGTACCTAGTAGCCTGTATTTTGAAAAAATAGAAGTAGGTCAAGAAATTGAAGCTAGAGTGGTTAGGGTTAGAGAAGATGGGAAGTTAGACTTATCTACAAGAGAAGTTGCTTATAAACAAATGGATAATGATGCGGAAATGATTTTAAAAAAAATAGAATTATATGGAGGGTTACTTCCATTAAACGATAAGAGCGATCCAGAACAAATTAAAGATAGACTAAAGATAAGTAAAGCTGCTTTTAAAAGAGCTGTAGGAAGATTATTGAAAGAAGAGAAGATTATTCAAACTGAAAAAGGCTTAAAATTAAAAAAGTAACAAAATTATTATAATATATTTAAAATTACAGCAGGAAATCAGTTAGAGGTGAAGTAATGAAAGCTAATAGTATTGAAGTGGCAAAGGCTGCAATAAAGATGGCTACATCTGAAAGAAATGAAGAGAAAAGACTTGAAGAGTGTTTTAAAGAAAGAAATATATTAACAGCAGCTGTTGATATAGGAGGAAGTCTTAATGCTTCTATTTCTAAAATTATGGAAAGAGCTCTAGTGGCTTCTAAAAGAACAGGAATTATAAAAGATTGTCATGTACATGATGGAGCCGTAGTGGGTGCAGCTAGAGAAGCTATACTTCAAGTATCAGTGAAGGCAAATGGGCTTAATTTAGGAGGAAAGATAGGTATTGCAAGATGTGGAGAACATATAAGTGTATGTATTTTTGCAAGTATTGGACTTCTTCATTTAAATGAGGTTGTTATAGGACTTGGTCATCGTTCAATTCCTGATCAAGATAAAATATAGTTGACAATTTTATTGGTGTAATGTAGAATATAAGAAATTTAAATAAAAAAGTGCACATAAAAGAAGTAAGGTTAATGTATTAAAGTAATGCAAAAAGCCATAAAAAGAAATTATTGAAGAATAGTAGGTTTTAAGATAAAAAAATTTAAGGAAGCAAATGAAAGTAACATATAGATGCATAGTGGTATATAATACATTTAAAGAAGCTAATATAAGAAAAAGAAGTTATAAAAATGCAGTAACGTTAAAGTAGTATGGTAGAAAATGGTAGAAAAGCTTTAGAGTATTCAGGTAATTAAAAGTTTTATTTGATACATATCATATAATAAAACAGTAGTAAAGTAGTTTGGTAGGAGATATAGAATTATTAGGTAATGTAAATGCAATTTTGTATTTATATTGCTTTAATTATAGTATGTATAAAACTCTCCTATTGGAGAGTTTTTTTATTTTAAGGGGGAAGGTAGAATGGTAGGTAAAAAAATTTCAATGTTAGTTTCAGCAGTGTTATTAGTAGGAGCTTTAGGTGGATGTTCAAATTCAAAAACATCTAAAACAACTGATGAAGCAAAGAAGGATGTAGTAAAAATAGGCATTACTCAAATTGTTGAACATCCTGCTTTAGATTCAGCTAGAGAAGGATTTATTGCTGCACTTAAAGACAAAAATTATATAGATGGTCAAAATATAAAAATTGATTTTCAAAATGCACAAGGAGATATGACAACAACTCAAACAATTGCAGAAAAATTTGTTAATGATGATGCAGATTTAATTTTAGCAATTGCAACTCCATCAGCGCAAGCAGCATATAATGCTACCCAGAAATCTAATAAGGATATTCCTATTTTGATAACAGCAATAACAGATCCAGTAAAAGCAGGTATTGTAAAATCTTTAGATAATCCTGGAACAAATGTAACAGGTACTTCAGATTCGACTCCTTTGGATGCACAATTTGAGCTTATGAAAAAATTGATTCCAACAGGTAAAAAAGTAGGGATAATTTATAACACTAGTGAGGTAAATTCAGAAGTTCAAGTAGAAGGAGCAAAAAAACTTGCAGGAAATTACGGACTTGAAATAAAGGCTCAAGGGATTACAAGTGAAAATGAGATTCCACAGGCTTTACAATCAATATTAAAAGAAATAGATATTTTATATGTTATCAAGGATAATATGGTTGCTTCAGCAATGCCAACTGTCACAAGAGAATGTTTTGCTAAAAACATACCAGTTATAGGTACAGAAAGTGCTCATGTAAAATCAGGTGCATTAGCAACAGATGGAATCGATTATTACAAGCTTGGATATCAAACAGGACTTAAAGCAGTTGAAGTTTTAAAAGGAAAAAAACCAACAGAAATACCAGTTGAGATTCAAAAAGAAACATCTATAGTTATAAACGAAGATGCTGTAAAGAAATTAAATATTAAGATTCCAGAGGATATAGCTTCAAAAGCTGAAAAGGTTACTGGAGGGGTTAAGTAATGTCAGGATTCTTATTAAGTGTATTAGAGCAGGGACTTATTTTTGCTATAGTTTCATTAGGAGTATATATAACCTATAAAATATTAGATTTCCCTGATTTATCAGTAGACGGTACATTCCCATTAGGCGCAGCAGTTACAGCTTTGTGCCTTTCAAAAGGAATAAATCCTTTTGCTGCATGCTTTTATTCAGTTATTGCTGGTATGCTAGGTGGTTTGATAACAGGTTTGTTACATGTTAAACTAAAAATAACAAATTTACTATCTGGAATACTGGTTATGATAGGATTATATTCAGTTAATTTAAGAATAATGGGTAAATCAAATATATCTTTTTTCAATTTTGATACTATTTTTACATCAGCAGAAGTCATTAATTCAGTATTTTTAATTGCAATATTTGCTGTTGGAGTTAAGGTATTATTAGATTTATTTTTAAAAACAAAGATGGGTTTTATGCTGAAGGCAGTTGGAGATAATGAACAACTTGTCACAACTTTAGGAGTTAATAAGGATACTATAAAAATTATTGGACTTATGATTTCAAATGGTATAGTTGCATTAGGCGGTTCTATAATGGCACAGCATCAAGGGTATGCTGCTGTAGGTATGGGCACAGGTACTGTAGTTATAGGTCTTGCAGCTGTAATATTGGGAGAAGCAGTGCTTAAAAAATTAAACTTTGTTAGAGCAACTACTATGGCACTTTTAGGAGCAGTATTATACAAGCTTGCTGTTGCTGGAGCACTTGGAGTTGGACTTCCACCTTCAGACTTAAAGCTTATTACTGCTATTATAGTTATTGCAGTGTTAGGAGCTAACAATGTAAGCTTTAGTTTTAATAGAAGGAGTAGGGAAGAAAGAGAGGTGAAGACTGTTGTTGCAAGTAAAGAATCTATACAAAGTCTTCAATAAAAATACAGTTAACGAAAATAAAGTATTTACAGGGTTGAATTTACAGATAAATAAAGGTGATTTTATAACAATAATAGGCAGTAATGGAGCAGGAAAATCTACTTTATTAAATATAATATCAGGAACAATTCCAGTAGATAATGGGACTATAATGCTAGGAGAAAATCAGATATCAAAACTTCCTGAGCATAAGTGTACTAAATTTATAGGAAGAGTGTTTCAAGATCCTTCAAAAGGTACAGCACCATCTATGACTATACTTGAGAATATGTCAATGGCATATAATAAAGGAAATAAATTTGGATTTAGCTTTGGGGTTAACAAAAAAAACATTCCTTATTTTAAAGAATTACTTTCAAAGCTGGAGCTTGGACTTGAGGATAAGCTTTATACAAAGGTTGGGCTTTTATCAGGTGGACAAAGACAGGCACTTACACTTATAATGACAGCTATGTCCAATCCTGAGCTTTTACTCTTAGATGAGCATACAGCGGCTTTAGATCCTAAAACATCTGAGAAGATAATTGAATTGACAAAAAATATTGTAGATGAAAAAGGTATAACAACACTTATGGTAACACATAACTTGAATCATGCTATAAATTTAGGAAACAGGCTTATAATGCTTCATCACGGAGAAGTTATTTTAGATATAAGTGGAGAAGAGAAAAAATCTCTTACTATGGAAAAACTACTTAAGTTTTTTGAAAGCAATAAAGATAAGGATTTGGTGAGTGATAGAGGATTGTTTGCGTCATAGAATAATGTTGCGACACAACATTATTCTAGTTTAGAGTTTACAGTGGACAGTTTACAGTTAAGGATATTTTGCTAACGCAAAATTTAAAGTGAAGTATAAAACCCTAGTATAGCCAAAGGCTACACTAGGGTTTGTTTTTTTATTGTTAGTTTTTCTGTAAGAAAAACTTCCTTCACTGTAAACTGTCATCTGTAAACTAAAGAAAAGTGCGTCGCACTTTTCTTATGTAACGTTGTACAAATTTTGAAATAAAATATAGTAGAGAATATTTTCTAGCATTATATAAGGGGTGATTAAGATTAGTAAGAAATATTTAGGGATAGATATAAAAGAATGTAAATTCTTAGGTGGAGGTTGTGAAGGAAAAGTATATTTGACACCAGATGGATATGCTTTAAAAATATTTAAAAGTAAAGCTAATTGCAAAGAGGAATATGACATACTGAAGAAGGTAGAGGGTAGTAAATATTTTCCTAAAGTCATAAATGCAAGTAATAGATGTATTTTAAGAGAATATGTCTCAGGAGAAATGATTAAAGATTATATTGTTAAGAATGGACTGTCAGAAAAATTGGCAGTAAATTTAATTAATTTAATAGAAGAATTCAAAAAATTAAATTTTAAAAGGCAGGATATAAGAGGGCAACATATATATGTGCATGATGATGAGTCAGTTATGGTAATAGATCCGAGAAAATCCTATACAAAGAATGTTTCTGTGCCTATAAGTATTATGAAAGATTTAGAAAAAGTAGGGGTTATAGATAAATTTATACAAGTATTAATTGATAAAAGATTGGATTTAGCGTATCTTTGGATTAAGGCTATTAACAAATAGATCGGGGATTAATTACCCCGATTTATTTTTAAAATAAGTAAATTTTTAACCTCCAAGAGTTATATCTTGAGTGTTATACCATTCAAGAGCTTCATAAAAATGGTCTTTATTAAAATCTGGCCAGTAATCATCAACTACATAAAAATCAGAATAAATAGATTGAACGGGTAAAAAGCCACTTAAACGTCTTCTGCCTCCCCATCTTATTATAAGATCTACTCTAGATATATCATTGGTTTTTAAAGAGTTTGTAATATTTTTTCTATTATTACTGTTGTTTTGAAGTAAATTTCCTAGATCCCATTCCCAACCATAATTAACTAGAAAGTTAATCTTCATACCGCCTTTACCAAAGGTTTTTCTTTTAGTATATGGTAAAAGTTCCTTAGGAAACATAGGAGATTTATTATTTCCGACAACTAGTAAATCAGCATCTTCTTTACTTAACATTTTAACAGCTTCTATACAGGCTTTTGTAAAAGCCTCTCTTTGCATTTTTGGCCTTTTAGTATTGTCTGTAGTAAAACCATAGAAGGTTAATTCTTTAACTCCAACTTCTTTACATAATTTAAACAGTACTAAGCCTGGAAGTAATCCAGAGGAATAACCATCTTCTTTAGATAATCCGTTATTTACAGACCAACGTCTATTACCATCAGGTATAATTCCAATATGATTAGGAATTCTCATATAATTATCACCCTTATCAAAATTATTTTATTTAATAGTCTTTCCAAGATGTAACATAATATTCTTATAACTTGATCAATTTAAAAATATTTGTACATATTTTGGGTAAAATGCATATTTACTATATGGAGTTAAATAAAAAGAGAAATGAGGGATAAGTATTATGAATAATGATATAGAGTTTTTAGTAAAAAAATCAAAGGAAGGAGATTTAAAATCAAAAGAAGAGTTGTTAAATAGATTTAAACCTTATATAATAAAAAAAGCTAGAGAAATATATATAAAAAACTATGATATAGATGATTTAATTCAAATAGGAAATATATCTATAATTAAAGCTATAGATAAGTATAATTTAGATAAAGGAAATTTTGTTTCTTATGTAACTTTTGCAATAAATAATAATTTTAACTATGAAATACGAAGAATGAGCAAAACTAGATACGACAGTAGTTTAAATAAGAATATAGATGATAATTTAGAAATTATTGATATTATTGCATGGAAAGAAAATATAGAAGAAAATTTTATTAGAAAACAAAATTTAAAGTATGTTAAGAATGCTTTAAATAAATTAAATGAAAATGAAAGGAAGTTAATTTATAGCATATATTTTGCAGATATTAAGCTTAAGGAATATGCTTCTAAGGAAGGAATTAAATATGGTTCTGCACTAAAGCGAAAAACTAAAATTTTGAATAAATTAAGATGGATTTTAAAAGAAAATATAAGATGTGAATAATTAAAAATAACAATTTATAAGTACATAAAATATGCATGATAGAATTGTATAAGGTGTGGAATTTTAATTTTTTAAAATTCATATAGTTGGGAAATTAAAGTACAAAATCAAGAATGAAATTTTTATAAATTAGGGGGAAGGATTTTGAAGGGATTTATAACAAATGATTTTAATATAGAAATCATAAAGGCTATTCAAAGCTTTTCAAATCCAATTTTGGATAGAAGTGCTGAGTATATCACTATGCTGGGAGAGGAAGCTTTTTTTATAGTGATTATTGCCGTTATGTTTTGGTGTATTAATAAAAAGTTTGCATATAGGTTAGGGTTTATACTTATTTCAAGCATGGTACTTAATGGATGTATAAAAGAGACCTTAAAGGTTCCACGTGTTTTTGGTACAGAGGGAATAAGGACACTTAGAGTAAAAACAGCAACCGGATATTCTTTTCCAAGCGGTCATACTCAAGGAACAGCAAGTTTCTGGATTTCTGTGATGAGTAATACAAGTACAAAATGGAATTACATTTTCGGAATAATTATCATAGTATTGGTTGGGTTTTCTAGAATATATTTAGGGGTTCACAGACCTGTGGATATTATAGGAGCTATTGTGATTTCTATAATTTGGGTTTATATAGGTAATAAGATTTTTGATTTTGTAGAACAGGGAGGGAAAAAGAGTGTTTTATTGATTTTAATAATTCCTATGATTATAGGATTACTTGTATTCAAGGGTCATGATTATTATGTTTCAGTTGGAACTGTTGTAGGATTTTTTCTTGGATATATTGTTGAAAGTAATTACATTAATTTTAATGAAAAATCGTCTTTATTAGGGAATGTATTTAAACTTGTTTTAGGAATTTCAGTAATTTTATTAATTAAAGTTGCTTTGAAAAAGATATTACCTGAGTATTTAATTTCAGATTATATTAGATATATATTTATAGGGTTATGGATGACAGCAGGAGCTCCTTATTTGTTTAAGAAGATAGGAATTGCGTAGCAGAATAATGTTGCGACGCAACATTATTCTAGTTTAGAGTTTACAGTGGACAGTTTACAGTTAAGGATATTTTGCTAACGCAAAATTTAAAATCAAGTATAAAAACCTAGTATAG
>JAVBWC010000066.1:0-11589 GCA_036677675.1 Clostridiaceae bacterium
GGTAGCTTGAAAAAATATGCGGTTGGCAGACCATTCAACGTGTCTTTAGACACAGCCAGTAACATGCCCTTATAGGGCTAGAGCATGCCACCCGTTTTACGGGTGGTCATGACTAGCTTATTTCGCTAAAAGTGGATTTAGTGTAAGAACTTAGATAAATAATAAGTTCTTTAGTGAAACATAGAGCAGCTAGATGTTGCTCTTACAAAAAAAGTAAAGTGTAACAAAAACCTATAGTTTTTTAATACGTATGATTTAAGCTTAAAATTAAAGAAATTTAAAGTAACAATGCCATTTGTAGGCTTCAAAAGTGTCTTATGATATTTGAAAGGTTTTTTGAAACACTATATAATTTTATTTATAGTATTTTTATTATTTAAAAATAATTTTAAGGAGGACCTATTATGTTATTCAACAGAAACAAATCTTATGAGGATGTAGTTCCTGCATTAGATACTAAAAGGTTAATAATGTTGGTTAAAAAATTATTACCCGATGTTGTGTTTAATATGGCTAGTTTAGAAGGAAATCCATTTACTTACCCTGAAGTACAAACTTTACTTGATGGAATTACTATAGGTGGTCATAAAGTAAGTGATGAACAACAAATTTTTAGCATTAGAAATGCTTGGAATTATTTATTTGATAAAGTTATACAAAACAATGTATTAATTGATGTTAATATTTTCAATAAATTCAATGATATAGTTGCTAAAGATGAAGCCTTAATTAGTGGTACATTTAGAACTGGTCAAGTTAGAATAGCTGGTACCGAATTTATTCCTCCAAGAGCTGAAGAATTAGAAATCATTTTTAAAAGTGAATTGCCTAAATTAATAGAAAGATGTAAAAGCAAAACAGAGTTGGCTTTTGAGATATTTTTATGGGGAGCTTTAAATCAATTTTATTATGATGGAAATAAAAGAACTTCTAGGCTCGTATCCAATATGATTTTAATATCAAATGGTCAAGGAATATTCAATATAAAAGTAAAGGATAGATTGCAGTTCAACACTCTAATGGTTGAATTCTACAATACAAGAGAAGCTGATAGTATATTTGAATTTTTATATAATAGTTGCTTAGAAAGATATTAATTTATTAGGAAAGGACTTTAACAAAGAAATGAATTATAGTTATGAACGTGTTAGTACATCAAAACAAGATGAACGTCGGCAAGAACTAGCATTTAATAATATTAAAATAGATAAAAGGTACTTAGATAAGATTAGTGGAAAAACTAAAGATAGACCTCAGTTAAACAAATTAATGTTAAATTCCAAGCGTGGAGATAACATATATTGTGAGAGTATAAGTAAACTTGGAAGAAATGTTGATGATCTAAGGTACTTATGTAGTTATTTTAAAGACAAAAAAGTTACAGTACATTTTATAAAAGAAGGTTTTAATACTGACGGTGATATGTATAAATTTATGCTGACAATATTAGGGGCTGTTGCTGAAATGGAAAGAGAAATTACTGTAGAAAGAGTTCGTGAAGGCATTGAGAAAGCAAAGTTATATGGAACCAAGAGTGGTAATCCTATTGGTAGACCAGGTATTCAACTACCTAAAGATTTTGTTAAGTATTATAAAAGGTGGACCTCTAAAGAAATTACAGCAGTGGAATTTGCTAAGTTATTAAAAGTTAGTAGAGCTACTTTGTATAGATATATTCAACATTATAATTTGGAGTCATAGTTTGTTATAAAGGTGATGAGCTTTATGATTATTGTAAAAAAAAGATATAATCCATAAATTTAAGCGTATCTTTCTGAGAAGGACTATAATTTGGTTTATATAAACTAGATTATAGTCTTTTTCATTGATAAAGTGATTGTAAAGTGATATTGCATAATGTAAAATTTTATTTATAATACTAAAGAAGGAGAGGGGAACATGAGACTTGTTTTATTAAGTGAAAAAATAATAGGAAAAGAATTGGCTATGTCCATTTATTTATCAAATGGTATGGTTTATGCAAAAAAAGGTTTAACTTTGAATGAAAAAAATATAAAAATCCTAAAAAATGTAGGAATAGATACTGTTTATATTCAAGATGAAAATGAGGGTGTTAACTTAAGAGAATTATTGAAAACACCAATAAGGATTGAAATAACAAATGATTTGAAAAATGTATTTGATAACATAAAGAAGAACAATACTGTTGACGAGAAAACAATTACCAATATTGTTGATAAGATAATTAAAAATATAGATGTATCAGAAAACTCATTTCTATTAAATAACCTTGGAGAAAAAGATGAGTATTCAAAGTTAATTAGTCATTCTATCAACGTAGCCTTGCTTTCAGTAATGATTGGAATAAATATGAGATATGATCAAAGTAGACTAGAAAAGTTAGCTATAGGTGCTTTGCTTCATGATGTAGGAAAACTATTGGAAAATAACGAAAAACATTGTAAAGCAGGCTATAATCTAGTAAAAATGGGAAGTCGTATACCAGTAACTTCATATATGTGCATTTTACATCATCACGAGTATGAAGATGGCACAGGCTATCCTGAAAAAATAAAAGGAGATAAAATTCACGAGTTTTCAAAAATAATCTCATTATGTAATGAATATACTAATCTATTAGAGTCAAAGAAATTTAGGCTTCCTAGTGAAGTAATGGAATATATAACTGCATTAGCAGGACAGAAATTTGATAGTGAAATATATAAAACTTTTACTAATTCACTGTACTGTTATCCAAATGGATTATATGTAAGATTGAATAATGGTATGGAAGGGGTTGTAGTGCTACAAAATAAAAACTTCCCTACAAGACCTATGATAGGAGTTTTAGAAGATGGAAATCCTGTTATATATAGTTTGATGGATAATCTAACATTATTCATTGAAAAGATTATATTATAATATTAGAATAGTATTTACAGTATAGGTATTTAATTCTATAATGTAAAGTGAAAAAGGATGGCTCAACAAGAGTACATCCTTTTTCAAGTATGAAGAAAGATTTTTCAAATATTATTTAAAGTCAGAAAAAGATGGTCTTAAAATAATGTACAGCATAAAAAATGAAAGAGTTATAGAAATTCTTAATATTGTTGAAAATATGCTTAAGGATGAAATAAAGAATATGAGTGAAAAACTGGACTAAAGTAAGGGGGTAAGATATTAAAATGTATGGAATAAATGAAAAAGTATATAAAAGTTTAATTAAGTATTTTGAAAACAACAATAAAATACGAAAGGTAATTTTATTTGGTTCTAGAGCAAAAGGTACTGCAAATATAAATTCTGATATAGACTTTTGCATAGATTGTTTAGAAAAAGGAAGAGGAACTATTGTAGAAGAAATAAATGACTTAATAGGAATTTATTCTTGTGATATTGTATTTTTAGACTCATTAAATGAGGAGATAGAAAAACAAATAAAGAGAGACGGAATTGAAATCTACAGAGCTCAATAAAAAATATTGAAATATTATTGGGAGGTTAGAATGTGAAAAAATGGACCAAAATAACTATAATAGTTGTTCTGTTCATGGCTGTTGTTGGAATTTATTATGGTAAGAATGTTTACTTTAAAAAAGGTAATGAACAGGCAGCTTTAACTAATAATTTAGATAAAATAATTGCAGTAGAAAAAGGGGAAGTTAAAAAGCCTGTAGTAATGGAATTGGCTACTACAACTTGTTCTACATGTGTGCAGATGTACCCTGTAATAGAGAGCATAAATAAAAAATACAAATATAAATTGATAGCTGGAGTTGTGTATTTAGATGACAGTAATATAGAAGAGAAGGCTGTAGAGTATGCAGAGAAATACTCTATTAGAGTTGTACCTACCATGATTTTTTTAGATACAAATGGCAAATTATTTTTAAGACAGGAAGGATATATGTCAGAAGAAGAAGTAACTGAGGTTCTAAAAGCAATGGGATTAGAGTAATGAGTGAAATATTAAACAATTTTTCAAATTTGATTTCAAATAATGTATATATAGCTTTAGTAGTTTCCTTTTTAGCAGGGATAGTGTCCTCCTTTACTCCCTGTATATTATCCACCCTTCCATTAATTATTGGTTATGTAGGAGAATCAGGAGCAAGGGATAAAAAGGTAGCTTTCAAGTATTCTGTATTTTTTTCTATAGGAGTGGTTGTTACTTTTACAGCACTTGGAGTTACTTTTTCTTTGATTGGCAAGTTTATGAATATAACAGGCAAGTGGTGGTACTTACTATTGGGAGTTGTAATGCTTCTAGTAGGACTTCAATTATTAGGAGTAATAGGAAACCACGATAAAGCCTGTAAAATGCCAAATAGAAGAAAAGGCTTTTGGGGAGCATTCTTCTTAGGAATTCTAGGAGGAGCACTGTCTTCACCTTGCTCTACACCAGTTCTTGCAGCAATACTAGCTTTCGTTGCACAGAAAGGAAATGTGGCTCTTGGGGGATTAATGCTTTTGCTGTACTCTATAGGGCATTTAGTTTTAATTATTATTGCAGGAACTTCAGTAGGACTTGTTCAGCAGCTCAGCATGTCTAATAAAACTAGGGCAGCAGGAAGAATTCTTAAAATTGTTTTAGGTATTTTGGTGATTATTATGGGATTGTATTTATTATATTTAGGGTTTTAAAATATAAGTAAAAAAAAGGAGCTGTTTCAAAATAGAAATCATTTTCTATCTTGAAAAACAGCTTCTTTTTTGAAAATAAAAAAGAAACTTAAGAACCTTCTTTATTGAACAAAAAACAAATAAATGAATAAAAATACAAATTCCGACAATAAATACATCAAAAATATTATAAAATAAAGAAAATATAGGTATATACCAACTATCTCTATATAGTCCATTTGAAAGCAGAGCATAGGATGGAGGGAATTTTATGATAAACATACTTATTTGTGATGATTGTTCAAGAACAGTAGAGCTTATAAAAAACATAGTAAATCAATTTTATGATGAAATTGATTTTAAAGATTTTAGTGTACAAACTTTTAATAATTCAAAGGATATTATCACATATGTTAAAAACAATTCTATTGAAAAAAATATATACATACTAGATATTGACTTGAATGAAGAAAAAAATGGCTTGTTATTAGGCAGAGAAATTAGAAAATTAGATAATTATGGTGGTGAAATGATTTTTGTCACTAGTCATTTAGAAATGAGCTTTAAAGTTTTTCAATATAAGCTTCGGGTTTTAGAATTTATAGATAAAACCTATAATCTCAGTAAACAGCTGAAAGAAAGCCTTTCTATTGCAACAACCATAGTATGTAAAAATGCACAAGAAAATAAAGAAAAGAAACTTCAGGTTAAATCTGGTATTCAAATTTTTAATATACCTATTAAAAATATAATTTATTTTGAAACTATAAAAAACAGTAAAAAGATTATGCTTTGTACATGTAATAATAGAATAGAATTTTACAGTACATTAAAAGAACTAAAAGATTCTTTAGATGATAATTTTATTCAAGTGCATAAAACCACTATAGTAAATAAAAATTACATAAGGAACATAAATAAAAGTCCTAATAATGTTTATGTAGAATTAGAAAATGGTGTTCAATGCCCACTTTCTAGAAGTGGCTTGAAAGTGGTGAGTGATCTTTGGACATGCTAAATATATTTTTATTATTTTTAATTTTTTATACTTGCTTATATATTGTATGTAGACTAAATAATTATAGGTTTAATGTAAACAAAGAAAATTTTATAACAATATTTATTTTATCTATACTTTATAATTACTTAGTTAAATTAACTATATTGAATAATTTTAAAATAGTATTAACTTTTATTGTTATAATGATAATTACAAAGGAAATAATTCATGAAAATCTAATTTTATTAGTTCAAAACTGCTTTTTTACAGTAGTTATAATGATAGTTTCAGAGCTGTTGAATGGGATTATTTTTACTAATTTATTAAAAATTAATGTAAATACTTTAAATAATATTAGTAATCTATTTATTTTTAATATTTCAATATGTTTAACTGGGATTTTAATACTAAATGTGAAAGATATTTTCATTAGAATGTTAAAAAATAAAAAACAGATTACTTTTAATAATTCAATTATAAAAAGTATATTTATGATTAGTGTAACAGCTATAGTGTTATTCAATTATTCTTTAACTTATAAATATTTTAATAAATATTTCAATAATAAAATATTTATTATGGTTTTCATTTTATCAGTTTTCTATTTGATTATTGCTTTAGCTTTTTTATATACAAACTACTTATCAAATAAGAACACTGAAAAATTAAAAATTAAAGAAGAAGAATATAATAAATTAAAACTTTATTCAGATATAACTGAAAGCTTAGTGGAGGATATAAGCAAATTTAAACATGATTACAACAATATAATTTTCATGATGAATGGGTATTTACAAAATAATGATTGTGATGGATTAAAAAAATATTTTTCAAAAGAAATATTAAAGGAAAACAAGTATCATGATATTTTTAAGTTGAAAAAAGTTAAAGCTTCTGGCTTAAAAGGGTTACTTTCAGCTAAAATAGACCAGATGATTAGAGATAACATAGATGTGTCTATAGAAATTTTAAATGATATAGTGTTATATCATATTGATGAATTAGATTTGTGTAGAATTATAGGTATACTTCTGGATAATGCATATGATGCAGCTAAAAATAGCAGTGAAAAATCTGTATGCATATCTTTTGTAAGAGATGAAGCTTTGAATATAACAATATTAAATAGTTATAGTGGTAAAAGTATTAATATAAATGACATATACAAAAAAGGCTATTCCTCAAAAGGCCATAATAGAGGAATAGGTTTGTATAATGTTAAAGAAATATTGAATGAAAAATATCCTAATGTAATATTAAATACATATATTGAAAAAAGTATATTTATTCAAGATTTACATATTAGCTAAGTAATATTTACTTAGCTTTTTTTAATAATGATTTTGGCATTTTAGGTTCTTCAAGAAAAAAAGCTAAACATTTTTTTGTTGATGTATGAGCAATTTTTGTTGATACATTACTAATTTTATTTGCTATAAATTTAGATACCTTCTTCGTAGTATTCATAATTATTGAACCTCCTGTTAAATAATTTATAAATTATAGGTGATATAAGAAGTGCTTCTATCCATAAAACATGTATAAATATATTTGAAAAAAATATATCTTGCACAGAAATAGAAATGAAAAAATAAACAATTGCTGTAAACATACTTTTAACTTTTAACTGATTTCTAATTAAAGGATCTAAGTAAGGTTTTTCCACAGTATCAGCTGGAGCATATTTAAAATAAATAATTAAACTCAGCATAAAAATTATTAGCTTTGTTATAATACTGAACTCAAAATTTAAAGATAAATATACTACGCCAAATATAATTATCAGCGTAGAAAGAAGACAGGTATAACTCTTTCTAGCATGTATTCCTGAAGCAAAACTTCGTATAACACCAAAAATTATTAAGGTATAAACACTATACCTAAACACTCCTAGCAAATACCCTAAACCTAAAATAATAGGAAATTTAGTAAAATTCATAAATAGAACTTCTAGTCCATATCCTATGATTTCTAATTCTTCTTCTGTCTTATCAGGAAGTGTCTTACTTATAAAATTTGATATTGTAGTACTGAATTTTTCCGAATATTTCATTTTTATACGTCCTTATTAAAATTATTATATATTAAGTAAAATTTAAAGAACAAATATGAAAATGTCAATGAAGATTCCTTGAATGGTACAAAAAATTCCTTGAATTACATAAACATATAAAAAATGCAACTTAAAGAAAAAAACGTGCAATTCAAGGAATATATATGTCTTACTTACAAGAAATGTGATATTTTAAGGTTAGATGTAAATATCTGTAGAGTAAAGTTTAAATATAAGGTTTATTGATATTTAGAAATTTACTTTTACATATAATTGATATTAATACTCGAGTGTTGATATAAATATATAAACTCTCTGACGAGAGAAAAAATTAAGGGAGTAGTAGTTTTATTAGGATCGAGGAAAGAGAATAATCTCTTGGTCTACTAGTTGAAGAATAGTAGTGATTATAAAAGCTTTGAGGAATTAATATTTTCATTTGTACATGTTGTTGAAAAAGCTTGATAAATTTAGATTTATCATCTTCAAAGCAGTCTACGACTTCTTTATAAATGTTACAAAGATGAATTTGATTTTTAAAATGAATCATAAAAATGAAAATATTAATATGGAAGTGATAATTTTATGAAAAAGAAATTAATTTGTTCTTTATTAACAGCGATTATGCTTTTAATACCTACTGTAACTACTTTTGCATCAACAAATACAAATATTTCAAAAGAAACAGTTGTAGAAGAAAATTCCAAAAATAAATCAAAAATTAAATTAAATGAAAGAGAAAAACAGGCTTTATCTGAATTAAATATTTCAGAAGACGATATTATAGTTTTAGACAAAAACAGCGTTTTTTCAAACGAAGATTTGAAGAAAATAGAATCAGCTGAAGCTAAAGATGAAACTGATGGATTTAAAAAAGTTGAGGAGATAATATTTGAAGTAAAGCAACCAAAATCTGTTTATAGTAAATCTGCTTCTTCGCATCCAGATGGAATTAAGAGAATAGATAAAGTTAGATTATATGTAGATGGACCTGTTACATTAAATAAGAATAACCATGGAATGAAATACTGGTTAGATGTTTCTTGGAATTTGATAATTGGTACTTATACACAAAAAGCATGGAAAGCAGCTACTATTTTAGGATTAAATCCTTCTAACTTTTTACCAACAGCAGATCCTGGTGATAAATTAACAAGAACGTATCAGAAAGTATATCGCGATTACTATTACACAAAATATAATCCTTTACAACACAAAGATAACTTATATGTACGAACAAGTGCATTGGAGTTAACTACTTATTTGGATTTATATACAGTAGATAAAAATAACAAAGCTGTTAGATGTTCAGAACACTCTGAAAATAAATATTATACTCAGTATTATGGTAATGGTACTTGGATTTATAATGAAGTAAATAGAAGATGTAATTCAAATATCCAGGTTTGTTATCTAGATACATTTAAATAATAAATCACCCTTTTAAGTAGATTTTATCTATTTTGAAGGGTTATTTTAAGATTAAATTAAAATATATTTAAATTTAGAATATTATAAAAATTATTAATGATATATTTTAATAAATTATTAAAAATGATATTATTTTACTATATGTATCAATGCTAAAATTTTTAATTAATTTTAAAAGGAATAATTTATGGGAGGAATATATGTATAAATATATTTGTTTGTTATTAGTTATAGGAATAGGAATATATGAAAAGTGGTGGAGACCTAAAGTTTGTGAAAAACAAATTAGAGCTAAAATAAGGGAAATGGGTGGGGAAGTATTGGAGATTAAACGACTTAGTATAAGAGAGGAAATATATAGTGTACTATATAAGATAGGAGGAAAAAATCAAAAAGCGGTTGTGAAATTTAATTTAACGTATAAACAAGATTGGCGATAAATAATTTAATATAGCTAAATCATAATTTTATTAAAAGCTGATAAAACCAAAATTACTTGCTATTATAGAATTTTCACAAACATAGGGGTGTTTATAGCAATAACTTCCAGTTATTGCTATGCCCTATGGGGTCATAGTAGAAACTGTAAGTTTCTGTTTGATATTAAAATTAAGTTTAAGGATAATTTTACCATGAAGAGAATACGTGAAAGAACTATATTAGGAATCTTATTTGTAGTTTTAGTTTTAGCTTATGTATATATAGCTTTCCCAAGAACATATAATAAAACTTTTCAAGGCATAAAGTACAGATTAGGAGAAACTAATAATCAATTTACTGAGAAAGTAACTATTTCAATTAATGGCAAACTATCAAATGACTTTATATTTGGAAAAAAAGTTTGTAGGAAAAATAAAAATTAATGATTTAGAATTCCCTAAAGAAAACGAATTAAAAGAAATAAAATTAAAATTTGATAAATATAATAGAGCTAATATTCAATACTATTTTGTTAATAAGTCACAAAATTTTTCACAAGTAACATACGGGCCAATATACATAAATAATGATTTTAGTCAATTAACTATTAATATAATGGAACCCCAGAATTTATATATACCTAATAAAAAGTGGATTGGAGATAATGGACTAATGATATCCGCTCCTGCCTCTAATAGAAAAGAGGCTTTGCAAATATCCAACAGTTTAATGAAATATATTTTAAGTAAAGAGTTAGAATAAATACACTAATATACTACTTTATGCAACTTTGTATATTTTTGCATTTTATAAATTAATTGAAGTATTAAAATCTCTATCTATTGATATAGGTACCTGTCACCTTTCAAAAATTGGTACCCTACAGAAAATGGAATGAATGTTAGTGAATTCTGTTTTCTGTTGCTACAGTTTTAATTATTATTGCAGGAACTTCAGTAGGACTTGTTCAGCAGCTCAGCATGTCTAATAAGACTAGGGCAGCAGGAAGAATTCTTAAAATTGTTTTAGGAATTTTGGTGATTATTATGGGATTGTATTTATTGTATTTAGGGTTTTGAAATACAAGTAAAAAAGGAGCTGTTTCAAAATAGAAATCATTTTCTATCTTGAAATAGCTTCTTTTTTGAAAATAAAAAGAAACTTAAGGACCTATCTTTATTTAACAAAAAACAAAAAATAAAAAATATAAATTTCCACAATAAATATATCGAAAATATTATAAAATAAAGAAAATATAGGTATACACCAACTATCTCTACATAATCTATTTGAAAGCAGCGTATAGGATGGAGGAGATTTTATGATAAACATACTTAGTTGAGAATTGAGATACTTAAAATACAAGCAAGTAATAACATTAGTATTATTACTTGCTTGTATTTTAAGTATCATTCAGTTAACAGTTTATTCAGTACTTGTAGCCGATATTGTATAACCACTATAATCTTTGTCTGAATCGTCAAAAATTATAGTTACAGAGTTGAAATCTTTAGAGAAATATAGTTGATTTTCCATGTTTTTTTCTTTATCTATGGGAAATGTTTTATAACCATTATCTTCTGATAATAAAAAATCTAAAGAATATTCTCTATCAAATAGCTGCATAGTTCCATCTATTTGTTTATGATCACTTGAATCTTTATATATCTTACCATTTATATAATTATAATACCATAAATGGAATTTTGAAGGAATAAGAATAATTAGTATTAAGGACTTTAAGTTTAAATAATAATTGATTGTATTAGTATTAAATTAGTAGTAAAATAGTATAAATTGCTAACATTAAGGCATAATATAAACTAGGTGGTGAGTGAATTTATGCAAAATATAATAAATGAATTTAATAAGAAATATGTAACAAAAAAAGAATTAATATATAGAATACCTAAGACAATTAATTTAGATGAATTTTGGAGTAAATTAGTTGAAATTAGAAAAGATACTGCTATAGTCATTCCTCTTAAAGATCAAGCTAATAATAATTTTTGGTTTAATATAACTGAGAATATACAAAAAAATATATACTTAATAGAAAACTCAGCCACTGAAGATTTGTTTAAAGCTATTCCCATTG
>JAVBWC010000067.1:0-7167 GCA_036677675.1 Clostridiaceae bacterium
AATTGATAAAGGAAGTACAAAATATTGTTTTAGAGCAAATAAGTACATTAGAAGCTAGAAAAATACTACTTGCATCTAATTGGAATATAGATATTATCCAGGAAAAATACATAATTTCAAGGAATACTAATGGAATTAAAAATATAGTTGCTTGGCTTATAAAGGCTATAAAAGAGGACTATATAGCTCCTAAAAGTGGTAGGAATACTAATAATAGCTTTACAGATAGAAAACAATCAAATTACAATATTAAAGAAATAGAACGGAAGCTTTTAGGTTGGGATAACATAAAAGAAGAGGAAGAATATATGGATACATTAACGGAGTTATAAATGTAACTAAAAATCTTTATAAAAAAAGATTTTTAGAATATAAAAAGTAAACGTGGAAATCAAATAACCTGGGGAGTCTTTGATATGATAGATTAAAAACTACTTATGATAGTTTTTTCCATGATGAGTAGTTTTTAATTTCATTTTATATTCTTTTGGGGCAAGGATGGGAATATGATTCCTTTAATATTCATTCTATTCCATTTATTATATATTTTATTTCCATTCATCATTTCCTCTAACTCAAACTTCATATCTTCAATATCTTTGAGTCTATTATGGAATTGAACCAATGTACTTTCCCCCCTAGTGATACAAAAGTTTCACTATTGTTTCACTGTTATTATTCTTACTTGTTTCTTTAGGTAAAACTATAGTTTCACTAATAACTATAAGCAGCTACTGGAAGAATTAAAGACAGTAAAGCAACCTAATTATAGCTACAACATCAAGAAAGAGTAAAGTCAATGAAAATAAATAGAACAAAGGTAAGCAACTTTATATTTTATAATTAAAGAAGTTATTAGCATATGATTAAAATTTATTATTTTATTAAAATCATCGAGGATGTGTCAAAATGAAAATTATATATAAAATTACTTATCCCAACGGTAAAATTTATATAGGAAAAGATTTAACTGATTCTATTAATTATTTTGGAAGTGCAAATAGTAACCTAATTGCACAAGACTTTACAAGAGAAGAAAGAAGAGATTTTACAATCAGAAAAGAAATACTTTGGGAATCAGAAGCTGCTACAGATAAAGAAGTTAACTCCAAAGAAATAGAGTATATAAAGTTTTACCAATCTAATAATCCAAATATAGGTTATAATCGATGGCCGAAATTTAAAAAAGATACTGTAGGTAAATAAAACCTTGTTTATTACCCTTAACTTTACACGTAGATAAAGTTGAGAATACGTAGTACTATAAGTTTATTCATACTGTATACAAACCTTAAATATATTAACTACCACTAGCACTTAAGGGTGGACATGTCTTGTTACCTGGGCTATATGGACATGTCTTTTTAATACTTGTACATGAAGACCAAAGTAAGGAGCATGTCCACCCTTCTCTGCGCTCTGTCGGGTACCCAAAAGAACAATTTGGAGAACTATAGATATACTTGAGCTGTAGAAGGCTTGAAGATATGAAAGACTTATAGAGCTTAAGTATATCTTAGGAAAACAATGAAGTTTGTTGGGTGACAGTGTTTAGCGCTATTTAAATTATTGTATATACTAATATAACCACTATTAAGTACTTTTAGATATGTGTATACTAGGTATTAAACCGTTATCCAATTATATTTGATAAAAATAGGTATACTCTAACATATATAACAAAGAGCTGGCTCTGCCAGCTCTTTGTATAATTTACGCCTACAGGCGGATTAATTGAAAATGGACTTGATTTATATCTGTTATGCACATATTTTAACTATAATTTAATATATACAGATGTTAAGCAGGTCCATTTTCTATCTTATTTTTTAATTTCCTTTTATATTCTTTTGGAGCAACGATGGGAACATGGTTGCTCCAGTATTTATCCTATCTCATTTATCAACTTTTATTTTTATATTTATATAGTTCAACCCCTTAGATTTTACATATATTATTCTTAAGCTTCTTAAGTGCCCTAGTTTTAAGGTATGTTGCCCTATCGTACCCAACTCCAATATCACAGGCGATTTCCTTAAAACTCTCTTCATCAATATAATATTTTTTAATTATCTCCTTCTCTATTGGGTCCAATTCATCTATTACTTTATAAAGCTCTTTAACTTCTTCATAAGCAATGAGCTGATCTTCTATTGTAAAATCATATATTTCATCTTTGTTTAATATATTTTCATCCGGAATTTCTCTGAAATGTTTTATTTCTTTCTTTAGAAGTGCTGCAAAATTCAAATCAATTGCCCTTATGAAATATCCACTGTAAGAATTACTACCAAGCTTGTACATATTTATTGCTTTTATAATAGAAAGGTATCCATGTTGCACTAAATCCTCAAAGTCATATCCTGGAACATTATAAGTACCAGCTTTCTTAAATACAAATTTCTTATACTTCTCTATAATATGTACTACAGCTTCCCGGTCCCCCTCTTTTGCTTTTTTGATAAGTTCCTCCATGGTAACCACCACCTTTTTACATTTATATAATTCCATTATAACCATATTTTTGAATATTTTGAATAGTATTTTTATTTTTGTAAAAAAATTACTTTTAAACTAATTGAATTTATTTGAAATGTCGAAATGTTAATCTTTGAAAATATGTATTAAATAGTAAACCCAATCTGACAAAAGCCTCTTTTGTCAGATTCATATAACGGTATAATGCAACTTTCATGCACATATCTTTTTATAATTTAAAAATCTCATATCGAATATGACATATCCTTAATATTTAATATAAAATAATGTATACTAATATATGCTGTTATAAAGTACATAAGTAAAGATAATTTAAATTACACAAAAGAAAGGATTAACTAATGAAAACTGTAGAACCATTAAGAGATGTAAAATTAATAAAAAATATGAGAACTTTATTAAAAGGACAAAGTACAAGAAATGAACTTCTATTTGTTCTTGGTATAAATGTAGGTCTTAGAATAAGTGATATTTTAAAACTAACTTTTTCTGACCTAGTAGATCCTGATTGGAACATAAAAGACTCTTGCTTAATTAATGAAAAGAAGACAGGTAAAACTAAAAAGTTCTATATAGGACCTATAGTACAAAAAGTTCTTGAATCATATATGAAAGAAACAAAGCCAAAATCATTAAACACATACATTTTTAAAAGCAGAAAAGGTGGAAATAATCCAATATCTCGCCAGCATGCCTGGCACATATTAAATACTGCAGCTGAAATGGTAGGACTTGTTAAGAAAGACATAAATGGAAAAATAGTATCTGGTGAAATAGGTACCCATAGCCTTCGAAAGACCTTTGGTTATCATGCATATAATACGGGGGTATCCCTAGAGCTTTTAATGGACATTTTCAATCATTCATCTAAAAGTGAAACTTTAAAATACATTGGAATAACAGAAGATGAAAAGAAAGAGGTTTATTTAAGGAGTAATTTGGGATAGCAGAGTATTTAAATGAAATATAATGAGTAGCCATAATTTCATCGCTACTCATTAAAATATAGAAACAGGAAATAAAAAGATACTCATCATGAAAAAAGCCCATCATGAGTATCTTTTTATCTATAATCGGCTTGCGCCTAAAATTAAAGCTTATGCATGCATTCCTCTTGGGTCTGCCCAACTTCGCTAAACAATCTCACTCGTTTTGCAAACTATACAAGCCCTTTTGGGCATGCCTAATTCGCAAAACTATTGTTTAGCTAAATTGGGCTTTGAATGATTTAAAATGGGTCACTGCCCCAACCCCCCCAAAAATTACATAGGAAATTATAGTTCTAACCATCCTTTAACAAACCATTACAAGCTCCAGCAATTATAGGGCATGCAAGTTTTGTCCAAAGAAGAACTATAATTAATTCATATCCCGCCCTCCACCCTAAATTATATATAATAACTGTTTCCCTTATTGCCTAAAATTTCATATATAAGATTACTAGGAGGTGTATCAATGGAAAATGAATTATTAAATCTTGCTTCATCACAGGGTATATGGGCAGCTCTCTCAGTAGCTCTTATCTTTTACATACTAAAAGCTCAAGAAAAAAGAGATGTAAATCAAGAAAATCGTGAAAAAAACTACCAAAATATAATAGAAAAGCTTACAGAGAAATTTAATATCGTAGAAGATGTAAAAAAAGATGTAGAGGACATAAAAGTAATAATATCAAAAACAAATTAGTCTAATTTTTAAAATTTACTGCTGATAGTCATATATATATTTGAAACTAAATTGAAAGGAGCTGTTTTTATGGCTGAATCTACAATTTTAAAAAGTTCTTTATCTCTTACTTATGTAAATGGACAAGACTCAGATGGAAAAGATGTTTCTGCTACACAAAGCTTTAATAGCTTAAAAACTGGTGCACTTACAGACGATATTTATGCTGTTGCATCAGCTATGGCAACCCTACTCATATCAGACAGTGTTGAAATTCACAGAAAAGATGATTCTTTAGTAATCATGGCTTAGGAGGTGTAATAAATGAGAACACTTGTAATGACTTTTTTAACTGCGGAAGGTAAAAAGGCTTCCATAAAAATCAAAGATGTTAAAGATACTTTAGATGCTCTCAGTGTTGGAACACTTATGGACACTATAATTAATAAAAACATTTTTAGTGCCTCATCTGGTGATTTAGTATCTAAAGACTCAGCAGAGGTTGTAGTAACACAAACAGAAGCATTAACCATTTAAAATAGTTGCCTAAGGCAACTATTTTTTTAAGGAGGTATTTTCATGAATGATAATAAGAATTTAAGAAGTAAAGAATTTAAGAATTTTAAAATAGAAGAAGTAAAGAATTTAGGAAATAAAAAAGATAATGATAAAAATTCCATAGAAGAACTAAGTGAATCAACTCCTGAAGTACTAATGGGTGAAGATATTGATTTATCTAAGGGCAGAGTTGAAAGCCAATTCAGCTTCAATTCTAATAATAGCCCTGTATTGAATATAAATGTTCAAGATGAAGACTTCGTAAAATTAAATATAAATTCTAAAGAAACCCTAGAGGAGAATCTTACTGTAAAAAGAAGCTACACTTTAAGACCCTCCACTGTTAAAATGTTACAAGAGCTTAAGGTTTTTATCTATGATGATCCTTATATAAAATATAATGATATAGTTGATGCAGCTATTAGACTTTTTTATGATTATAAAAAGCAATAAGGAATGTTAGCCCCATCACTTCAAAAGAAAAAGTAGAGGAACTATTTTATTCTTCTTTTTTTATTCATACTATTTACCTAGTACGACGAACATCTCTCCAAGAAACTGCATTTATAGTATGAGTTTCATCTAATAATTCATAAAGTATTCCAAGTACATTTAAACTAATATTATGGTTATCTTGCGGTAATCCTAAATTATTTATTATACAATATTGAATTTTATATTAATTTAACATTAGTTATAAAATAATTTTTATTTTAATTATATAATTATTTAAAATTAAAATAAGATATAGTTTTAATTTAAAATTAAAAAATATATTTTATTTATTATAATAATAATTAAAAATTGAATTTAGATTAAATTATATTAAATTTAAATTTAATTTTAAAACAATAAAAATAATTAATATTACTTAATTATTTTATTATAGAGTATTTATAATGTATAACAAAAAATTAAAGCTTTTGCATACCTTCCTCTTATGTCTGACCAACTTTTCAAAACTTAAGAATTTAAGAAGTAAAGAATTTTAGAATAGAATAAGTTAACAATTTAACAAGTAACAAAGATTAGACATGCCTCTAGAACTTCTAAATTTGCCTTGTATTGCATTTTAAATGTAATTTTAATATTTGTACCTTTTTAGATTCGAAATGCTCTTAAAATGGATTTAAACCAATTTTAGATTTTATTCCCCAACACTTAGGTAAAATAGGTTTATGTATTATAGCTATTTTTTTAAAAACAACAACCTATCTTTTATAGTTGTTGTTTTATATGTTTTACAATCTTTTGTTTTATATGTTTTAGACACCCTTCTAAGCTAGTCATACCAAGGGTTTAAAAATTTAAATATGACCTTTGCGTAGTTAAATATGACTTTTGCATAGTGAAAAAAGATTTAAATATGACTTTTGCGTAGTTAACTATGACTTTTGCGTAGTCAGTCTAAAAATTAACTTTGTGTCACCATTAAGAATGGCTTATTTTAAGGGTTTATAGGACTATTTATATGAATTTATGCCCTACTTTTTAAAATTAACTATGACTTTTGCGTAGTTAACTATGACCTTGCATCAACTGTTGACATAGTTTTATTTAATATGATAATATTTCCATGAGGTGACTATGAATGAATCAAAATTTTATTGTAAAGAAATCTAATTTTTTCATAATGAATAGTAGTTATGATTTAAGTTTAGAGGAACAAAAGATAATTCTTACTTTAGCTACTATGGTTCAACCAACCGACGAAGAATTTAAATCTTATAAATTTAAAATCGCTGATTTTATTAAACTTTTAGGAATAGATAGTCAAGATAAATACACAAAAATCCCTAAGATAACTAAAGAACTTATTAAAAAAGTTTTTGAGATACAAGAAGGTAATACGCTAATTCAAACCGCTTGGCTTAGTAGTGCTAGGTATGAAAAAGGAACAGGTTATGTTGAACTTGCTTTTAGTCCATATTTAAAACCTTATATGCTTCAGTTAAAGGAAAAATTCACTCAATATAAACTAGTTAATATTTTAAGTATGAAAAGCAAATATTCACCTAGAATTTATGAGATTTTAAAATGTAATGAATTTAAAACACAAGGATATATAGAGATCGAGATTGATGAATTAAGAAAACTTTTAAAAGCTGAAGATATATACCCTTTATATGGGGATTTAAAAAGAAAAATAATACAAACAGCCGAAAAAGAATTGAATAAACTTACTGATATAACCTTCGATTTTGAAGAAATAAAGACAGGACGAAAGGTAACAAGTCTTAGATTTTTTATAAAATCTAAAGCCCATTCTAAAACTCCAACAGCAATGGAGGAAATAGCTTCAACAAAAGAAGAAGATCCTAATGTTCCTGAAGAGAAAGAATTGATAAAGGAAGTACAAAATATTGTTTTAGAGCAAATAAGTACATTAGAAGCTAGAAAAATACTACTTGCATCTAATTGGAATATAGATATTATCCAGGAAAA
>JAVBWC010000068.1:0-39590 GCA_036677675.1 Clostridiaceae bacterium
ATGAGTTCCTTATTACATTAAAAAAGATACATGAAAATAGAAAAAATACAGTAATACATGTTACCCATGATTTTAATGTAGCTTTATATTTAGCGGATAGAATAGCTGTAATGAATAATGGAGCTATAGTTCAAGTTGGTACACCTGAAGAGATATTTAAAAAGCCAAATTCTATTTTTGTCGCTAATTTTATAGGTATGAAAGATAGTTTTAAAAATAGAATAGGTAACAGTAAAGCTGATCGTTATTATGAAGACGTATATTTTTCAAAATAGTTATTGAAGAAATTAAAAATTTGATAGTATATATGTTTTAATTGGAGGGATATCATGAATAAATGTAATTTTTATAAAGAACTGTTAGGTAAATTTAAAATAATTGTAGAAGAAAATGGACTTTTAAATGAAAAAATAAGTATCAAAGGAAGAACACTTAATACTGAAGAAGCCATAGGAAATCCTTTAAGAAAAGATTATCCCATTATAAAAGGAAGAGAAAAGTTAATGCAGGCTGAATTTAGAGGAGAAAAAGGACAAGTGTTTACAAATATGCCAGCAGAATTCTCAGGTACAATTGAAGAGATAATAAATAGGCCAATAAAAACAAATTTTGATAGAGCTGTATTAATATCAACTTTGAATGCAGTATGCAAATATTTAAATATAGCAGATAGAACCATTCACTGTAAGGATGAAGAACCAGAAAAATGTGCTAAAGAGCTTGTAGAACATATAAAGGAAATGTATGGTTCACCTAAAATAGCTCTCATAGGTCTCCAGCCAGCTATGCTGCAAAGATTAGCAGAAAATTTTAATGTTAGAGTAGTTGATATGGATGAGGAACAAATAGGAAGTATGAAATTTGGAGTAGAAATAGAAAATGCTGAATTTAAAACTGAGGATGTTTTAAATTGGTGTCAGCTTATTGTAGCTACAGGAAGTACTTCCGCAAATGATACTATTACAAAGTTTATAACTGAAAAGCCAGTTATATTTTTCGGAACAACTATAGCTGCAACAGCTGCTTTAATGAATTACAGCAGATTTTGTCCATGTAGTAAATAATAAACTTCAGTTGAGCAAAATTAAAAATTTCAGAGTGCATTATTAAGTTTATTATTGTTATATATGAAATTCATTATTAAATTTGTAATAGCATCATTACAAAATGATGATACATTATCAAATAACCTATATTTCAACAGATTTTAGAAATGATAATTTAATTAATAATCAATAAAATATGTTAAAATATAAAATAATGATAATAATATACCGATATTATTAATAAATTTTCAATAAATAATTAAAAAAGTTATTGATTTATTTATTATATATGTATATAATAATGACAAGGAAATAATAATAAAAATAAAAGACGATGATAAGGAGAGTAACTGCTAAACTGATTTAAAGCGAGTTGGAAATGGTGAGAGTCCAATATGAAGTAAGTAGTGAAGAACACCTTTGAGAAGCTAACCGAAATTTTTTAAGAAGAGTAGATTTAGACGGTTGTCCACTGTTAAAAGGGCTAGGTATCGATTAAGAAGTTTTTAGTCTGTACTGATTTGAGTGAACAGAAATGTTAACTAGGGTGGCACCGCGTATTATCGTCCCTATGCAAATTTAAATTTGCATAGGGACTTTTTGATTTTGAAACTTAGAAATTTATATAAAATTAGAATGGGGGCAAAAAACATGGAAAGAATTTATGTGAAGGATGTAAAAGGTTGTGAAGATAGTAAAATTTTATTAAAAGGTTGGGTTCATAAAATACATGGTTTAGGTCAAGTTAACTTTGTTCAATTAAGAGATAAGAGTGGAGTAATTCAGTTGGTAGCTGATAAAGAACAAATAAAAGACCTTAGAAATGAAAGTGCTATAGAAGTTATAGGAACTAAAGAAATTAATGATAAAGCACCTAATGGTATAGAAATTCATGTAGAAGAAATAAGGGTAGTTGGAAGGGCTTCTTATGATAAATTGCCTTTTGAAATAAATAAAAGAGATATAAGTGCTTCTTTAGAACATCAATTAGATTACAGAACTATGTCTCTTAGAAAACCCAAAATTAGAGCTATATTTAAGGTTCAACAAGAAATAGTTGAAGCTTTCAGAAAATATTTAATATCAAAAGAATTTTCAGAAATACACTCTCCAAAAATCATTGATTCAGGAACAGAAGGCGGAAGTGAAATGTTCACAGTAAACTTCTTTGATAGAAGAGCTTTCCTAGCTCAGAGTCCGCAATTTTACAAACAAATGATGGTAGGAGCAGGATTTGAAAGAGTTTTTGAAATAGGTCATGCATACAGAGCAGAGCTTCATAATACATGGAGGCATTTAGCAGAATATGTTAGTCTTGATGTGGAAATGGGATTTATAGAAGATGAATATGAAATAATGGATATGGAAGAAGGCTTCATAAATTATTTATTCAAACATTTAAAGCAAACTTGCAGTGAGGAGCTAAGTATGCTAAAAGTTAGCCTTCCAGATAGTGTAGAGATACCAAGAATTCCTCTAAAAGATGCTCAAGATATATTGCTTGAAAAATACGGAAAGAAATCACCAGCAGGAAACTTAGATGGAGAAGGAGAGAAATTATTTTCAAAGTATATAAAAGAAACTTATAAAAGTGATTTTGTGTTTTTAACAAAATATCCAGTATCAAAACGACCTATGTATACAATGCCGGATTATGAACTAGAAGGAATGACAAAGAGTTTTGATTTAATATACAAAGGACTAGAAATAACTACAGGTGGACAGAGAATACATGATTATGGAATGTTAGTAGAAAACATAAAAAGCTTTGGATTAAATCCAGAAGATTTCAGCTTTTATACAGATACATTTAAATACGGAATGCCACCACATGGAGGATTTGCTATAGGTCTTGAAAGATTAACAATGCAAGTATTAGATTTAGAAAATATAAGAGAATCTACAATGATTCCAAGAGATATAAAAAGACTTGTGCCATAGTAATATAGAAAAATTAGAATTGAAAGTTCATAGTGAAAGAAAGGGGAATTTAAGTTGAAGGTTAAAATTGATGATGTTAAATATATAGCTAAACTTGCAAAACTGAGATTTACAGAAGAGGAAGTAGAAAAATTGACTTTAGAATTTGAAAGTATTTTAGGTCATTTTGAAGCTATAGATAATTTAGAGCTTAGTGATGTTGATATAAATGAATTTGATGAGGTAACCACAGAATTTAGAAAAGACGAAGTTAAGGTTTTTGAAGATAAAAAGAAATTGTTTCAAAATGTAAAAAGCATGAGAGATACAAGTATTGAAATACCTAAGGTCATTGAATAGGGGGCTAAACATATGAATGTAGAGAAAATGTCAGGATTAGAGATAAAAGAAGGTATATTAGAAAAGAAATTTACTTGCAGGGAAGTTATAGAAGCCTTATTTAAAAGAATAAAAGAAGTAGATAAAGAGGTAAATGCCTATATTACTTTATGTGAAGACTATGCTTTAGAGCAAGCTAAAATAATAGATGACAAAGTATCAAAAGGAGAGATTTTAGGAAAACTTGCAGGTATACCTATAGCTATAAAAGATAATATTTGTACTGATGGAATAAAGACTACTTGTGCATCAAAAATGCTTTATGATTTTATTCCACCTTATGATGCCACAGTAATTAAAAAACTTAAAGAAGAAGATGCAGTAATAATAGGAAAGACTAATATGGATGAATTTGCCATGGGGTCTTCTACTGAGAATTCAGCTTTTAAAACAACTAAAAATCCAGTAGACACAACAAGAGTTCCAGGAGGATCATCTGGTGGTTCTGCTGCTGCCGTAGGAGCTGGTATTGCACCTATTGCTTTAGGGTCAGATACAGGTGGTTCTATAAGACAACCAGCAGCCTTTTGTGGTGTTGTAGGATTAAAGCCTACCTATGGATTAGTGTCAAGATATGGGCTTATTGCTTTTGGTTCTTCTTTAGATCAAATAGGACATTTTGCTAAAACAGTAGAAGATTGTGCTCTTTGTCTTGAAGTTATTTCAGGAGAAGATCCAATGGATAATACGTCTAGTAAACATATAGAAAAAGAAGAGTATTTCAATAACTTATCAGAAGACATAAAAGGAATGAAGATAGCAGTTCCAAAAGAATTTTTTAAAGAAGGACTTGATAAAGAAATAGAAGAGGGCGTGAAAAAAGGTATAGAAAAACTTAAATCTTTAGGGGCAGAGGTAGAAGAAATATCTTTTCCTATAACAGATGAAGGTTTATCAGCATATTATATAATTTCTTCAGCCGAAGCATCATCAAATCTAGCAAGATATGACGGAATAAGATATGGATATAGAGCAGAAGAATTTGAAGATGTTTACGATCTTATGGAAAAGAGCAGAACAGAAGGTTTTGGGGAAGAAGTTAAAAGAAGAATAATGTTAGGAACCTATGCTTTATCTTCAGGATATTATGATGCTTATTACAAAAGAGCATTAAAATTCAAGAAGAAAATAAAAAATGAGTTTAAAAAAGTATTTGAAAAATATGATCTTATAATAAGTCCTACATCACCAGTGCTTCCATTTAAGATAGGTGAGAAAAAAGATAATCCATTAGAAATGTATTTAGCAGATATATATACTGTAAACATAAATATAGCAGGTGTTCCGGCTATATCTGTACCATGTGGAGAAAGCAAGGAAGGTCTTCCAATAGGATTTCAAATAATAGGACCTCACTTTGGAGAGAAGCAAATATTAAAAGCGGCAAAAGCTGTAATGGAATAAGGGGGCAAAATAAATGAGTTATGAAACCATTATAGGTCTTGAAATACATGCAGAGTTAAAAACTAAAACAAAGATATTTTGTAATTGTTCTACAAAGTTTGGAGCAGAACCTAATGCACATACATGTCCAGTGTGTTTGGGTTTACCAGGAACTCTTCCAGTTTTAAATGAAGAGGTAGTAAATCTTGCAGTTAAAGCAGGCAAAGCTTTAAATTGTGATATAAATCAATTAAACAAAATGGATAGAAAAAATTATTTTTATCCTGATTTGCCTAAAGCTTACCAAATATCTCAATTTGATTTACCTATATGTAAAAATGGATGTGTAGAAGTAGAAACTTCTAATGGAAATAAAAAAGTTAGACTTAATAGAATTCATATAGAAGAAGATGCTGGAAAATTAGTTCATGTGGAGTATGAACCTTATACATTAATTGATTACAACAGAGTGGGGGTACCACTAATAGAAATAGTTTCAGAACCAGATATGCGTTCTGTTGAGGAAGCTGTAGAATTTGTTAAAACCTTAAAAGGAATATTGGAATATGCAGATATTTCAGATTGTAAAATGGAACAAGGATCTTTAAGGTGTGATGCAAACATATCTTTAAGAAAAGTTGGAGAAGATAAATTAAATACAAAAGTAGAAATAAAAAATATAAACTCTTTTAAAGAACTTCAAAAAGCTCTTGAAAAAGAAGAAAAAAGACAAAAAGAGCTCTATTCCTTTGGAGAAGAATATAAAATAGTACAGGAAACAAGAAGATGGGATAGTGCAAAGGGTAAAACTGTATCAATGAGAAGTAAAGAAGATGCTCATGACTATAGATACTTTCCAGAACCAGACATAATTCCTATAGTTGTTAAGGATGAGATTATAGAAGAAATGGAAAAAACTATACCAGAGCTTCCAAAAGTTAAAAAAGACAGATTTATAAAAGAATATGGACTTAATACTAAAGAAGTTAATGTTCTAATAGAAGACAGACCTCTTGCAAAATACTATGAAGAGCTAGTGGCAACGGGCTGCAATTATAAAGTAGCATGTAACTGGATTCTTGGAGATATATTAAGAGTGTTAAATGATGAAAAAATTAGTTGTGATGAATTTACTATAGATGTAGCTAGAATGAGTAAGCTTATTTCTTTAGTTGAAGAAGGCAAAATAAGTAACACAGCGGCTAAAACGGTATTTGAAGAAATGCTGCAAAGCAGTAAAGAACCAGAGAGCATAGTTAAAGAAAAGGGACTTATTCAAATAAGCTCTACAGATGAAATTGAACCTATAATTGAGGCTATTTTAGAAAAAAATCCACAAGCAGTTGAACAATTCAAAGAAGGTAAAGTGCAAGTTAAAGGATTTTTAGTAGGTCAAGTAATGAAAGAAACAAAAGGTAAAGCAAATCCAAAGATAGTAACAGATATTATTGAAAAAAAATTAAGATAATTGAAACATGTAAAAACTGTAGCTAACCGATAAGCTACAGTTTTTGCTTTTGGCTATAGAATACAGAAATACTAAAGAAGTTTTTAAAAATTTAATAGTGAAACAACTAGTTTTTAGTAATTAAAGCTAGTAAAATAATTTTATAGTTGAAGTAGATAGAAATGAAAGGATAAAAATTTTAAAATGAGAATAAATAAACTTTTTAGCAACTTGGGATTGTGTTCAAGAAAAGAAACCAATAGACTTATTGAGTCAAATAGAATAACAGTAAATGGTCGGCTTTGTGAGCCTGGGCAGTGGGTAGAAGAGGAGGATATTATTCTTATTGATAATGAGCCTATTCCAGTGAAAGATAAAATTTATATTGCATTAAATAAACCAGTAGGAATTACTTGTACTGCAGCTAAGGAGGTGGAAAGCAATATAATTGATTTCATGAATTATCCAGAATATATTTTTCCTGTTGGTAGGTTAGATAAAGCATCTCAAGGGTTAATATTAATGACAAATGACGGAGATTTAGCAAATAAAATTTTAAAATCAGAAAATGAACATGAGAAGGAATACATAGTAACTGTTAATAAACTTTTTGATGATTTTTTTATGAAAGAAATGTCAAAAGGGGTGGAGATTTGTGGAGGCAGGACAAAACCTTGCAAAGTAAGCAGAGTCAGTGAAGATACTTTTCGTATTATACTTACCCAAGGGCTTAATAGACAAATTCGAAGAATGAGCAGATATTTTGGATATACAGTTGTTCGACTGAAACGTATTAGAATTATGAATATAAACATTGATGGAATAGATATTGGCAAGTGGCGTAATCTTACAGAGAAAGAGATAATAGAATTGAGGAATGTATAGAAATTAGAAATTGATTTGGGAATTTCCTTTGAAATAGTTTAAGAAAAATTCTTAGAAGTGATGAAAAATATAAACTTTTATTTTTATTACACGATAACAAGAGTATTGAAAAAATTTTATATAAAGTGGTGAAATGTTTATGGGATTATCCGGAAGTAATCTTGATAATATATTGTTAAAAACTTATGTGTCACAAGTGAAAAATAATACTGATAATAATGTAAATGTGGAAAAAAATGATGAAGACTTAAATAAAGAAGTACAGAAATTTGCTTTTCAAGTGATGTTAAATGAAATGCTAGAAAACACAGATAATGCAATGATGGGAGAGTTTGTATCAGCTGCTTTAGAGGATGAAAATTCCTTTGGTTTAGATGATTCCTTGGGAACTTTAAGCAATTATAATTCAGTTATGAGAAATGTTAGTTATCCACAGACATCTTTGAAAGGTTATAACAATGGAACACAGGGTGTACTTAGTGGCTTAGGTTTAAAAGCTTCTAAGTATGAGTCAAATTTAAATCCTGGAGCAATAAGTAATACTTCAGGGGATTATGGTGGAAAGTCCTATGGAGCATGGCAGTTTTCTTCAAAAACAGGTTCTCTGAATTTTTTTGTAAATTGGCTTAAAGAAAATAATGGGGAGTTTTATTCTAAACTTTCAGAAGCCAAGAGTAAAGATGGGAATAAATTTGGCAAAAGTTTTGATGCTGCATGGATTAATATAGCGTTAACTAATAAGGATAAATTTATGAAACTTCAGCAGGATTATGTAAAGCAAGCCTATTATGATAAAGCTGCACAAACTTTGAAATCTAAATTTGGTTTTGATATAAATAAGAGAAGTGATGCTTTAAAGGAAAGTTTATGGTCTACGGTAGTTCAGCACGGGGTAGGGGGAACTTCATCTATATTTTCAAAGTTAAATTTAAATAAGGACGATGCTAGTATCATAAATGATTTATATAATGAACGTCAAAAGGTTAATATTTATTTTAGAAGTAGTTCTGAACAAGTAAAACAAAGTGTATATAATAGATTTACAAAAGAAAAGCAAGATATGCTTAATATGCTATAGGAAAGAGTGCTTTAATTATTAAAGGTAGTTAAATTAAGCTGTTATTTAAAAGATATAGAATTATTTACAAATATAACAGAAATAATGGGACTCGTCTAAAAATAGAAATTTCATTCTATTTTTAGACAGCCCTTTATAAATATAAACCTAATTTTAAATTTTAGAATCAGACAGTATACAATCTTTAACTTTATTATAGGCATATTCTATTGATGAATCTAGATTATTGTTATTTTTTCCACCGCCTTGTGCAGAAAAATCACTTCCGCCGCCTTTTCCATCAATTAAGGTTATAGCATCCTTTAGAAGATGATTCATGCTGAGAATATTTAAGTCTTTTGAACGCATGAATAAAAGCTGTGCTTTATCTTCAGATTTTACTGCAAATAAAACTATAACATTTGGAAAGGATACTAATTTCGATGCTAAATTAGTAATATACTTTAAATCAGCATTTTCATATATAGATTTAAGTATTTTGATATTATTTATGCTTTCACAGGAATTTAGCATATTTTGAACTTCGTATCTAGCAACCTCTTCTTTTAAATCTCTTTTTTCAGCAATAGCTTTATTAAGTTCTTTTTTTAGTCTTTCTATTTCACTTAATACAGTACTATCACTGCAGGACAAAAGATTTGACATTTTTTCTATTGATTCATGTTTAGAAAAATAGTCGGAAACTGCTCTTGAACCACAAAGAAAGTGAATTCTTGTACCATTTTTGTATTTCTCAAACTTAATAATTTTAATTAATTGAACTTCAATTGTTGAATTTGGATGTGTGCCACAACATGTATTTACATCAATGTCGCCGATTTTAACTATTCTAATTTTTTCATCAGTTTTTGGTATAGCTTTTCTAAGTCGTAATTTTTTTAGCTCAGCTTTGGTTGGATATAATATTTCAACGTTAATATTATCAAAAATTATTTTATTAGCTTCTTCTTCAGCCTTTTTAATTTCATCTTTTCCAATAAGTTTATCAATATCAATGGTTGAAGATTCTTTTCCAAGATGAAAACCAATGGTATTTGCATTAAATGATTCAATAAGACAAGCAGAAAGTATATGTTGACCAAGGTGTTGTTGCATATGGTCATATCTTTTCTCCCAATCTATGCTGCATTTAACCCTGTGAATTTTCATAGGATTTCTTTCAGTTACATGATATATTTTTCCATTTTCTTCGTATACGTAAGTAACTGGAATAGAATTTATGTAACCAGTATCACTTGGTTGTCCTCCACCTTCTGGGTAAAAGCAGGTTTTATCAAGTTCAATATGATATTTATTATCTTTTTCAAGCATATTTATGATCTCAGCTGTAAATTCTTTTTGGTATGTATTCTCATAAAAAAGTTTTTCCAATTTAAACAACTCCTTTTGTGGGCTATGCCGTCTATGACTATATTTTAACATAAAAAATTTTAAAGTCACACTAAAGTGGTAGGTAATGCCATAAAAGGTTATATATTTTTTAAAAAACTTAAAAAATATACTGAAAATTCAGAAAAATGTCTTTTAATTTTTGTTAAGGCATGTTATAATATAAACAAGAAGAATAAAAAAATTCTTCTTGCAAATCCTAATTGATTAAGGTAAAAGGTTAGTTAGGTTTAAAGTAAAGAAGTATATGCAGTAAAGAATTAAGAATTAAGAATTAAGAATTAAGAATTAAGAATTAAGAATTAAGAATTAAGAACAAGTGTAAAGTGTTTTAAAAAGTAAAATTTTAGATTTACCGAGAAATCAATTAAAGTGTAAGCAAATGTAATTGGAGCAGAGGTAATTAGGAAGGAAAGTTTTGTGAGTAAGGAAACAGAGAATCAGTTTAAAAAGGAATTAGGGTTTGCGTAGCAGCCAGTTTATAGTTTTTATATATAAGCTGGCTGCTATTATTTTTTGAAATTAATTAGAACATTTCCTAAATAAAAAGAATTAAATTTAACATTATAAGGCAAAATAAAATAAGTGAAATTAATAATATAATTCGTAACAATAAGGGAGAGGATTTCATGAAAAACCAGAATTGTGTAAGAGTTATTTCCTTAGGTGGACTTGGAGAAATTGGCAAAAACATAACAGCTATTGAGTATAAAGATGAGATTATTGTTATAGACTGCGGCATAGCTTTTCCTGATGAAGAGATGTATGGTGTAGATTTAGTAATTCCTGACATAACTTACTTATTAAATAATGTAGATAAGGTAAAAGGTATTTTTTTAACCCATGGACATGAAGATCATATAGGATCGTTACCATATATTCTAAAGCAATTGAATGTACCTGTTTATGGCACAAAGTTAACCTTAGGCATAGTTGAAAATAAATTAAAGGAGGAGAATATACTTTCACATTGTGAGCTGCATGTAGTAAACCCTGGAGATATAATAGAAATGCAAAATTTTAAAATTGAATTCATAAGAGTTACTCATAGCATAGCAGACTCTTGTGCTATTGCTATTCACACACCTATTGGAATAATATTACATACAGGTGATTTTAAAATAGACTATACACCTATTGATGGGTTAGTCATGGATTTAGAGCGTATTTCAAGTCTAGGGAAACAGGGCGTATTGTTACTTATGGCTGATAGTACCAATGTGGAACGTTCAGGGCATACAATTTCAGAAAAAGCTATAGGAGAAACTTTAATTAGAATTTTTTCTAATGCTGAAGGAAGAGTGATTGTGGCAACTTTTGCTTCAAACATTCATAGAATGCAGCAGATAGTAAATGCTTCTGTAAAGCATGGAAGGAAAATAGCCTTTAGTGGAAGGAGTATGGAGAATATATCACAGGTAGCTATGGAATTAGGATATCTTCATATACCAGGAGGTTACCTTATAAGTGTAGATGAAGTGAGAAGTTATCCTAATGAACAGATAACTATAATAACTACTGGAAGTCAAGGAGAACCTATGGCAGCTCTTGCTAGAATAGCTTTTTCTACTCACAGAAAATTTAAAATTGAACCAAAGGATCTATTTATTATTTCTGCATCCCCAATTCCAGGAAATGAAAAACTTATATCTAGAGTAATTAATGAATTATTTAAAAAAGGTGCAGATGTAATTTACGATGATTTACAAGAAGTACACGTATCAGGTCATGCATACCAAGAAGAATTAAAGTTAATTCACACATTAGTTCATCCTAAATATTTTATGCCGGTTCATGGGGAACATAGGCACTTAAAACATCATGCTGACTTAGCAAAAAAGTTAGGTATGAAAGGGGAAAATATTTTTACTTTAGAGATGGGTCAGGTTTTAGAGTTATCAGAGGAAGAGGCTAAGAGAGGTGGAAGAGTTCCTGCTGGTTCTGTATTTGTAGATGGACTTGGAGTAGGCGATGTAGGAAATATAGTGCTTAGAGACAGGAAATACTTGGCAGAAGATGGCATGCTCACTGTAGTTGTTACTCTGGAAAGAGAATCTTATAGTATCATAGCAGGTCCAGACATAATCACGAGAGGATTTGTATATGCAAAGGAATCAGAGGAATTGATTCATGAGGTTAAAGAAATTGTTATAAAAGAGCTTGAGGGATGTTTGGAAAATAAAATTATTGAGTGGTATGTACTAAAAACTAATATGAAAAAAGCCATAGAAAGATTTTTATATGAAAAGACAAAAAGAAGACCAATTATTCTTCCTATTATTATGGAAATTTAGAGGAAAATTTTGAAATTAAAGAAATGGAAAATTAGTTTAAGAGTGGATTAGAGGTTGCTTAATAGCCAGTTTATAGTTTTTATATAAACTGGCTATTGCTATTATAGTTTATTACCTTCTACATATCTTGCACAAATATTTCTATCATCTCCAATGTACAAGAACCTTTCCAATCTATCTTCTAAATTATATCTATCTGCTATAAGGGTATCATCCTCAATAACTAATGCATCAAAACAATATCCTTTTTCAAAGCTTCCAATCTTTCCAAAAAATTGTCCACCACCTTTAGTTCCTAAATAAAATCCCTCTGATACGCTAAGAGGTTTATATTCTGGTTTGTCCATATTTAATAATTTAGATAATTGGATAGCTCTAACAATTGCTTCATTTAAAGCAATTTTATGTCCTCCTGCTATATCGCTGCCTAATCCAATTTGAAGTCCCATGTTTAAATATTTTCTCAAAGGCATTATCCCACTTCGTAAATTAACATTTGAATCAGGACAATGTGCTAATGTTACTTTATTTCTTTTTATCATATTAATTTCATCCTCATCTAAATAAATGGCATGTGCCATAACTGTAGGAAGTTGTCCAAATAAATGGTGCTTATCATAAACATATGAATACTTTTTTGAGTTAGGGAAAAGCTGCTGTACCCAATTTATTTCATCAATGTTTTCACTTAAATGAGATTGTACAGGTAAATTGTATGCTTTAGCTAGTTTACTTAGTTTCTTTAACAATTGATTTGTACTTGTGGGTGCAAATCTTGGTGTTATAATTGGTTTAACTAATTTTTCGTCCTTATATTTTTCTATAAGGTATTTTGTGCCTGTTATTGATTCTTCTGTAGTTTCAATAATAAAATCAGGAGCATTTCTATCCATATTTACTTTACCTACATAAGCACCGATTCCTTTTGTTTTTAATATTTCAAACAATATTTCTGTACCTTTGGTTGATGAAGAAGCAAAAATACACGCTCTAGTGGTACCATTAGCTATTAGTTTATCTGCAAATAGTGTATAAGCTTTTTTTGCAAATTCTATATCTTGAAATTGTCTCTCCAAATCAAATGTATAATCATTTAACCAATCAAGTAATTGTTTTGTCATGCCCATTCCACATTGGAGAAATTGAGATGCATGTAAATGCAAATCAACAAACCCTGGGATGATCAACCTATTTCCGTAATCTTTCACAGTATAATTCGTATATTTTTCAGGTAATATTGAATATATGCCTTCTACCTTGCCGTTAATTGATATTATATAACTATTTTTATACACTTCAAATCTATCAGGTATTTTTGTAAAGATAATATTTCCTTTTAGTATTAAAGTATTTTCCATTTAGGCTTCTACACCTCCAAATTTTATAGTAATTATAAATTGTTTAGTACACTTGTAATTTTGAATAGTGCTTACTCTAATAAGTAAACTTTATCTATTATTATTCTTAGCTTTGCAACTAGATGTCATTAATTGATAATTAAATTTTATATTAAAATCACATTAATGTAAATTATTAATAATTAATACAAAATGTATAAATTGCAAGGGGATATGGAGTGAAAAATGTTTTAGTAATACTCGTAAAATGTGATGAGTCAGTAGGTTCTATGTTCTTAAATAAAAATATAAGAAAATATTGAAAATTCAGAAAAATACCTTTTAATTTTTTTAAAGCCATGTTATAATATAAACAAGAAGAATAAAAAAATTCTTCTTGCAAACCCTAATTTATTAAAGAAAAGTTAGTTTAAAGTAAAGAAGTATATTAAGTAAAGAATTAAGAATTAAGAATTAAGAATTAAGAATTAAGAATTAAGAATTAAGAATTAAGAATTTAAGAATTTAAGAATTTAGAGAAGTTGTAAGTATTTTAGAAAGTAAAATTTTAGATTTACCCAAATAACAATTGAAGTGCAGATAAGTACAATTGTAACACAGGTAATTAGGAAGGAAAGTTTTGTGATTAAGGAAACAGAGAATGGTTTCAAAAATGAATTAGGGTTTGCATAGCAGCCAGGTTATAGTTTTTATATATAAACTGGCTGCTATTATTTTTGAATAATTATACCATTTCTCAAATATAAAAATATTAAAGGATTTATTATAAAGTATTATTTCTTTTTATTTTCAGCACGTGAAATCATTCCTTGAGTAATAGCTAAATATTCTTCTGATACATCAGGACATACTGTTAATATAGTATCTATTAAATAGTCAATATTGTTATCGTCTATTTTTTTTGAGTTAACATTTAAATCAGAAATCATATCTTCACTATTTAAAGAATTATATATAGTACTTACAATTGGTGCCTCCATTACTGTAGCACTTTCTGTACATATTTCTGAAAAGTATAGAGTTTCATCCATTACTACAAGTTGACCATAGGCATATTCTTTTTGAGATTTGCTTGAGCCACAATTATATTGTGTATGTTCCACGTGCTTTAAATCAAGTCTATAATCATCTTCGTTTCTTGTTAAAACACATCTTACTTCTAATTCTAATAATTTTTTCTTTGTATGCTTAGAGAAATTTTCACCAAATTCCCAAATAAATCGCTTCATGGATATTGTTTTTTTCATTTTATAATTTTTTTTCATTATAATTAGTCTCCTTTTGAGTTAAAACATTTTATTGTTTGAATGCTTATTAATTATTATCATAAGGCAAAAATACTATAGTTTATATATTTTTATTTTATATTATAACTGAGAATTCTAATACTTACTCTTCTACAACAGGAATATAAGAATTAAAGAATTGTAAAGTTACTGAATTGGTTCAACTTAAGCAGGAAATCCAAATTTGTAATTTGATATTCATCGATTACACAGAGTGTAAACTAAAATGAAGTAAAAATTCAATGTTAATTAAGTTTTACTTTATATCAATAGTGTTTTAGTATATTTATATTAGTATATCACAATAAATAAAAATTAGCAAAAAATGTGCCAACTTGAGGGAGTGGGTTATAGATGGAAAATTTCCTTACTACCTTCTATTATTATTTGGGCATGATTTATTACTAGTAGGAACAAATCATTGCTTAATTTAAATAACATAGGTAATATTATCAAACAAAAAAATCAGCTTATTTGATATAAGCTGATAAGGTTACTGATTAACAGCGTTAATTAATTCTGTGAATTATTTTGAATATCTATTTGCAATTGAAGAAGCTGCATATGAGTCAGGTTTAGTATTACAGTTAAATCCACAACCTTTAACCCAACCTACTATTTCAGGTATTACTGATGAGGAAGCTCCATTGTCACCAGCATCTACATGGACACTAATATCGTACTTTTTATCATCTTTATTAAAATACAAAGATATTTTTCTAGCCATTTCTATACTTAAGCTAGTTTCATAAAATAGTTTCTGTCGTATGTTTGTAATCTTATGTACTTTTTTTATATCGTAAAAAAATATTCCACCTTTCCCTACTCTCCAAAGTGCCACCACAATTACAACCTTAGTTATATCATAAGTTTGAGAATCTGTGCCGATAGTTATCTTATATTCTTGCTCTTTGTCCTTTGAAATATAGTTTTCAATTAATTTGCACATACTGCCAAAAGATACTTCTCCATATGTGATACTTTTCATAATATTTTACCTCCCATTTTAATTATGTGAGATGGTTATATAAAATATGCATTTTTTCTGGTTTATTATACTTAGTATAGTATATTATTGTTAAGATGAAATTAAGAAAATTTTTATTTTTTTCAGTAATTCAATTTATAAAAAAGATAATGCTAAAAATGTTTAATAAAAACCAGAGTTAAAATAGAATAAAGAGTTTAAAACAGGGGGAATTTATAATATATTATAAATTCGTAACTAAACCTTAAGTAAGTCTTAATATTTTCCTAAAATTGTAAAAGAAGCTTTCTTATATGATACCATGAATCAGAAGTAAAATTTTACAAGAAGGGGAGTTGTTAATGAATGGAAAATTAAAATCTACAGTAGTTTTAACTCTAGCGGCAGTAATGACTTCTCAAACTTTAGTGTTTGGAAGTTTCAATAAAGTGAAAGCTTTAGATTTAACTTCAGAGTCTTGTTATGCAATAGCAGTGGGGAAAAAAGATACCTTAGGAGGATTTGAATCAGTATCTAAAAAATGGATTCAGGATTTAAAATGTAATGCTTATGAGTATAAGCACCCTAAAACTGGAGCACGTCTTATATATCTGGATAATAATAATGAAGATAAAATGTTTTCTGTAACTTTCCGTACTCCAGCTAAGGATGATACAGGAATAAATCATATTATAGAGCATTCTGTACTTCAAGGTTCTAAAAATTATCCTGTTAAGGACCCTTTTATAGAAATGAGTAAACGGTCACTAAATACTTTTTTGAATGCATTAACAGGTTGTGATTACACTATGTACCCAGTATCAAGCAAAAATAATAAGGATTTTGAAAATTTAATGAGTATATATTTGGATGCTGTTTTCTATCCTAACATAATCAAAGATAAAAGAATCTTTCAAGAAGAAGGGTGGAGATATGAACTAAATTCTACTGAGGAAGAGCTAAAATATAATGGGATAGTTTATAATGAAATGAAGGGAAACTATTCTAATCCCCAAGTCATATTAAATAGAGCTGTTGCACAGTCCCTTTTTCGAGACATTTCATATAAATATGAATCAGGTGGATATCCTGAGGAAATTCCTAATTTAACTTACGAAAAGCTTGTTAATACATATAAGGAATACTATACTCCCGCAAATAGCTATTTTTATTTATCAGGAAATTTAAATATTGAAAACACACTAAAATTTATAGGAGAAAATTATTTAAATAATTTTGATAAAAAAGAAGTAAATACTAAAATACAGTTTCAAAAGCCATTTGATGAAAGAAAAATAAAGACAGTTGAATATTCAGTACAAGAGGGTATACCCACTGAGAACAAAACTTATTTAAGTTCAAACTATGTAGTAGATACAATTATAAATAAAGATACAGCGTTAGGATTTGTACTGCTTCAAACATTACTTACAGGAATGCCATCCTCTCCTGTTTCAAAGGCATTAAAGGAAAATGGTTTTGGGGAAAGTATTAGTTGCCAATATAATATACAGTACCAACAGCCAGTGTTTTCTATAAATGCACAAAATACAGATGAAAGTAAAAAAGAAAAATTTCAAAAGGTAATTGATGAAACACTTAAGGATATAGTTAAGAAAGGTTTTGATAAAGATTTATTAAATTCTGTACTTAATGTATATGAGCTTTCTAACCGTACTATAAAAGGTGATTTTGCCCTTATGTATAACAACCTAATAATAAGAAGTTGGATATATGATGGAGATCCAACTTTATATTTAAATATAAATTCAGATATGATCAAGATAAAAAAAGGATATTTAGAAGGATTGATACAGAAATATTTACTAGATAATAAACACTCTTCATTAGTGGTTTTAAAACCTGTGCATGGGCTTGAAGAGAAGAAGGAAGCAGAGTTAAAGGCAAAATTAGCACAAATTAAATCTTCTCTTTCAAAGGAAGATATACATAAACTTATGCAGGAAACTAAAGAACTTAATACATGGCAAGAAACTCCAAATTCACAGGAAGCCTTAAAAACACTTCCAAGTCTTACTCGTGAAGATATAAACAGTAAAGCTAAAGAATATACTACTATAGAAAAAGAAGAAAACGGAATAAAGATACTTTATCATTCTATCTTTACTAATGGAGTAGATTATATAAGATTATATTTTGACACAACTAAAGTGCCGCAGGAGAAGTTAGGTTATTTGTACTTACTAGAAGGAATTTTAGGCAATTTAGATACAAAAAATTATACTAAGGAAGATTTAGCAGAAGAAATATTAAATAATTCAGGTGGAATTAGCATAGGAAATAGTACTTTTGTAAAAAGTGGAGATAATAATATATATTATCCTAAGATGGTAGTAAAGATATTAGCACTAAAAGAGAAAATACCTAAGAGCTTTCAACTTTTAAAAGAAATTATATACGATAGTAAATTAAATGATAAAGCAAGAGTGAAAGAAACAATAGGTAATATGAAAATTATGAAAGAAGCTCAGTTAATGTCAAGTGCAGATGCTATGGCAATGCAAAAGGTACTGTCCTATATGTCAGAGTCAGGCAAATACAATGATTATATGAACGAAGAGTTTTATAAGTTCTTGTGTGATTTAGATAAGAATTTTAACAGTAAAGGTGATGAAATAATAAAGAACTTAGAAGAAGTTAGAAATCTTGTATTTAATAAGCAGGATATGATAGCAAGTTATACTGGAGAAGAGAAAGATTACTCTAATTTTAGTGAAAACTTTAAAAACTTCTCAAATAACTTAAGGAATGTAAAGCTTAAAAGTAAAAAATATACTTTTGATAGCTCTGATATTAATGAGGGAATAATGACATCTTCGAAGGTTCAGTATGTAGTAAAAGGTGGAGATTTGAAAAAGGTAGGCTATGAAACAAATGGAAAGCTTCAAGTTCTTGCTAATATATTACAGGGTGGTTATTTGTGGAATAACATAAGAATAAAAGGTGGAGCCTATGGTGCTAATGTATCAATAGATAACTCTAATGTGATTTTCTCATCTTATAGGGATCCAAACTTAAAGGAAACCCTAGATACTATTGATGAGATTCCAGAATATCTTAAAAATTTCAATGCAAGTGAAGAAGAAATGACTGATTATGTAATAGGAACTATTGGCAAACTAGATAATGCTAATGATATGTTAGCTAAGTTCATGGGTCCTGCTGCTGATGGAGTTATAGCAGATGGACTTTATATAAGCAACACTAAGCAAGAGGATATTCAAAAAGAAAGAGAAGAGATTATAGCAACTAAGGCAGAAGATATAAGGAATCTTGCACCTGTTATAGATGCTTTGCTAAAACAAAATTGTTTATGTGTTGTAGGTGGAGAAACAAAAATAAAAGAAAATAAGGAAAATTTTATCATTATAAAAGATATTTTAAATTCCAAGGAAGAAAAAGTAGTAAGTTTAGATATGGAAAAAAAGGAAAATGTGCCTATAGATAAAAACTGGAATGTGAAATTTTCTCAAGAGCTTGATGAATTAACAGTAAATACATCAAATGTTTACGTTCTAAATGAACAAAATCATCAAGTGAAAGTAAAGGTAAGCTATGATAAAAAGAATAAAGCTATCAAAGTAGTACCAGAGAATTTATATGAAAAAGGTAAAAAATATACTTTATTCATTAAAGGAATTCAAGCTGTAAAGGAAAATGAAAAAGCAAACAAGTTACCAGTTCCTATTGAGATGGAATTTGTAACGCAGAAATAAAAATATTAAGTAGGAATGACTATTTCTACTATGATAATTATTGCTTAAATTTCATCTTAAAAGGAATAGTATTTTTACTTATGTAAATTCTATATTTAGATGGTGAAGCATTATTTTGGTTATATTGATCATATGAAATGGAGAAAAAAATATGAAGATAGGACTTATAAGACATTTTAGAGTAGATTTGAAAAAAAATGATTTTATGACATCAAAACAATATAATAAGTATATGGAGGAATATGATGTAGCAGGAGTAATAAAAAATGAAATTGTTATTGATAAGGAGTGGGATAAGTGTTATTGCAGCACTTTAAATAGAGCCATAATTACAGCAAAAACGGTATATCATGGTCCAATTATCATAACTGACAAATTAATAGAAATACCATCTAAAGCCTTGATAAGTACATTAATACCATTACCCTACCATCTTTGGGCTGTGTTAAATAGAGCTGCATGGATAAGAAATCATATATCACAACCAGAGACAAGAAGAGTGACCTTAGAAAGAATAAACAGTATTCTGAATATAATACTACAAGAGAAAGATAAAAATATACTAATTGTAAGTCATGCAGGAACATTATATGAAATACAGAAAATATTGCGTAGAAAAGGATTTAGAGGAGATAGGTTTTTAAAACCTAAAAATGGTAAACTCTATGAACTTGAAATAAAAAATTATAAGTGAAAGTTAGCTATGAGATAAACCTATCAGAATATTTAAATATATTTTGTTAGGTTTTATATTATTAAAAATAATAGATTAATTTGAATTATAATGGTATATTATAAAATATAAAATTGAAATTATCCAAAAGATTACTGACAAATACCTACTGAATAAAAATGATAATTGAAAATGAATATATATGTAGTAAATTATAGATTATACTATAAAAATTTAAATAGTTTTTCAGGAGGACACTTTTGTGAATGAAGAGAATAAAGAATGGTTTATAAACTCAAATAAAAATAATGGAAAATGGTATACGAAGCAGTTTCTAATAAGAAAAATAATAAGCAAACTTCAAAAATCATCTAAAGAAAAATCTACAGCACTAATGATTGTGACTATTTATGCTTTATTATCAGAATTATGGATTTTATTTTTTGGCAAATTTATAACACAAGTACTAAATGGTATATTTAAGATAACAATACCAAATATTATAATTATTGAGATATATAAAGGAAGTATTTATGTAATTATATCTTCCGTATTACTTTATTTAGTTATACATAAGAGTATGAGTAAAATCAGGGGGGTGGAAAGTGAACTACAAGCAAGTGAAGAGCGTTACCAAAGACTTGTTAAAATTTTACCAGATGCTGTTACTATAACTAAGGATGATAAATATGTATTTACAAATGATGCAGGGGCAAGACTGTTAGGATTAGAAAAACCAGAACAAATATTTAAAACTCCAATTACTCAGGTTATTCATCCTAAATATCATAAAATAGCCAAAGAACGAATGTATACAACCCAATATAAAAAAGATTGTTTTTCTTTAAGTGAAGAAAAGTATATTCGCACTGATGGAACATCTATAGATGTAGAAGTTACATTTTGTACATTTAAAGATGATGGACAACCTGCTGTATTGAGTGTTGCAAGGGATATTACTGAACGAAAGAAAATAGAAAAAGCTTTAAAAAGTACATTGGAACAAAATAAACTTTTGTTAGATAAAATGATGGAAATTGATAAAATAAAAACTGAATTTTTCTCTAATATGTCTCACGAGTTTAAGACACCATTAAATATAATTTTTGCTACAGTGCAAGTATTGAATGGTTGTACAAGTGATGATGAAATTAGAATAAGTCCTAAAAAATTAAAGGAATATATTAATTTGACAAAACAAAACTGTTATAGATTACTAAGACTTATTAATAATTTAATAGATATCACTAAAATTGATTCAGGATACTTTGAAACCAATTATAGAAATCATGATATTATAAGCGTTGTAGAAAATATATCTTTGTCCGTAGCAGAATTTGCTAAAAATAAAGGGATTTCTCTTATATTTGATACTGAAGTAGAAGAAAAAATTATGGCTTGTGATGTTGATAATATAGAAAGGATTATGTTAAATTTACTTTCAAATTCTATAAAATATACAAAACCTGGTGGTAATATCTATGTAAATATTTATGATAATGAAGAGGCTGTTACCATTTCAGTAAAAGATACTGGAATTGGTATTCCTAAGGATAAATTAAAAATAATATTTGAAAGATTTATGCAAGTAGATTCATCACTTAAAAGAGAAAGTGAAGGAAGTGGAATAGGATTAGCCCTAGTTAAATCTTTGGTAGAAAAGCAAGGTGGGGAAATTTGGTTAAGAAGTGAGGAAGGATTAGGAACAGAATTTTTCATTAAAATTCCCGTTAAAGAGTTATCAGGTGAACACAAAGACATAGATAATTATAATATCAATGATAACCTAGTAGAAAAAATTAATATAGAATTTTCAGATATATATTCAATTTATTAGGAAACTAATTAGGATAACTATGAAAAGGTATTCATATATTTTCATAGTTATTATTTTTGTAAAAAATAATACATTATCTTACATGATAATAGTATATTATGTAAGATGAAATAAAGGTTAGATAAAAATTCATCCTTTCGTTAAGTTAAAACATAATATAGCGAAAGGATGAATTAATGCTTGGAGTTATTTAAGTCCCTTTATTTTGCCCTTAAGAGCTTTTATACGTGAATTTACATAGTTAAGTAGTTCAGCTTCATTATTTTTTATATAATCTGGAGCTTTAGAAACTATTGAAAGAATATCTAATTTATTTCCCTTTACTGTTTTAGCAATATTGTAAGCTAAACACTGATTTTTTACTTTCCAATAGGCATTATTAAATTCAGCTACGTGATTTTTATTATAATATCCTTTTTCAATACCAAACTCAAATAAATCTGCTGCTGATTCTAGTTCATCTAAGTCATTAACTTGTAAAGTTTCGTTAATAAGATTTTCAAATGTTTTCATTATAGCACCACTTTCTAATGTTATAATTATGTAATAATATTTTAAACTTATATCATAATTTATATACTGGAGTATATTGTCTTAATATAAAATTAAATATAATATTTTGTTGTGTAAAATAGATTAGATTATAGATTAATTTTATATAACAAGCCAAGGTTAATTTTAATACTCTATGTGGAAAATGTAAAGATATTATTTATTACTATTTGCAATTTTTTTTATTTCAACTTGTTAATTTTTAAATATAACCAATGATTTATAACAAATATATATATTACATGATATTTACTATAACACTATTTAGATATTAAGGGCAAGAATAATTAAAAAGGATATGGAAACAAGTTTGGGTAAATTCACAAGCTTATTTGCATATCCTTTACATATCAAACCTGAAGAGTTATTAATATTCTTAAAGTTTGGGTAAACACTAATTATTAAATATTAAATATTCGTTTTGAATTCAAATGATCGTAAACATCATTCAAAGCTTCACCAAAGCGTTGGTAATGAATAATTTCTCTTGCCCATAAAAATTTTAATGCATCCTTAACATCTGCATCATCGGTTAAATCTATCAAATGCTCATAAGTTGCCTTTGCTTTTTGTTCAGCGGCCATATCTTCATGTATATCTGTAACAGGGTTACCAAGAGCTTGGATATATGCTGCTGTCCATGGAATGCCATTTGCATCCGATGGAAAAAGAGCATGGTCATGCTGGGCATAATGTGCACCAAGTCCAGCTTTTTTTAATTCTTCAGGAGTTGCGTCCTTTAAAAGTTGATATACCATTGTTGCAATCATTTCAACATGAGCTAATTCTTCTGTTCCAATATCTGTAAGTAATGCTTTTGTTTTTCCTGTTGGCATTGTATAACGTTGATTTAAATATCTAATTGCTGCTCCTAATTCTCCATCAGGACCTCCATATTGAGTAATTAAATATTTTGCCATTTCTATGTCTTTATTTTTAATTTTAACTGGATACTCCAATTTTTTTTCATAAATCCACATAAGTCGTTCCTCCTATTCCCCAGTTTCCCATGGCCATGGTTCCTTAACCCATGTCCAAGGATATTGGCTTTGTGCATATCCGAAGTTAGTTAATACGCCGTATTCTGTTTCATATTTTGCTTTATTTTTCATAAGTTTGCATGAAAAGTCATTATATAAGGCGAGAACTTGTTCGTTATCTGGAAAATTATCTAAATATAAGTTTAAGTCTATAACGGCAAATTCAAGCTCTTGTATTTTTTTCATTAACTTTGTACGCCCATCATCATGTCTTAATTCTTGTTTCATTCTATCTCCTCCATTCTTTCGTACTTATCATAATAGGTGTCAAATAATGATGGGAAAATTTCATACATATTAGGGAATAGGGTTCCTACTTCTAAAGCCTTATCTAGAGGCAAAATTCCTACAAAAGGCTGCATTGGTATATATGCTGTTGCCAATTCAGGCCTAGCATTACTTCTGCTAAAAGGCATGTAATTTGGCATAAACATTGGATTAATATAAGGCATAAAAAATTGATTCAAATGTTTTCACCTCGAAAAGTTTTAGTTACAGTATTATTCTATTCTTAAGTAATATAAGTGTGATAAGTTAATTGATTTTTTATATTATTGGAATTATTGAAATTTAAATAAATTTTTAATAACAATTATATACTTAATGAATATTATAATATTGTGAGTTAAACTAAGGAGATGAGAATAATGGCTTATGGTTATAGAGAATTATTAGCTAGGATTATAAAATGTGAGGCGGGTGGTGAAGGGGAAAACGGTATGAAGGCTGTTGCCTCAGTAGTTATGAATAGAGTTAATGTGGCATATGGTGAATATAGAAGATTATGTCAGGGAGATTTAAGAAAAGTTATATTTCAGAAAGGTCAATTTGATTGTGCAACTTCTATATTAGGAGGTTTACCTAATCCACAAACTATATGGGCTAACCCTCCAGAACAAATACATTATGAAATTGCAGATTGGGCTTTAGCCGGTAATAGACTTTATACAACTGGTGCTGCTTTGTGGTATTTTAATCCTTTTGTGGCCACTTGTCCATACACATTCCCATATAATGGTACAGGAAGATATCAAGTTAGAGTTGGGGAGCATTGCTTCTATAATCCTACAGAGCTTTATGCTGAAACATAATTTATCCGATGTCTATCGCCGCTAATACTCTCATCTCTATAGGTGGAGAGTTAAGCGGCGCTACGACCCTGGATAAGGGTTTCTAATCTTCAGATGGAGCAAAACTCCACCTGAAGTCAAGAATCCTCTTTATATAAATCTTATGCATTAAGCTAATTTTAAAGGAGGTTAAATTTTGTTTATGAGAATTCCAGAAATGTATAATCAAAGTTCAATGTATCCTAGATATCCTATGTTTGATCAAATGCCAATGATGCCTATGTTAGATTATGAAATGCCATTTGATGAACCACGACAGGTAACTCCTCCAGGTAGTACAGGGGCACCAGATTTTACATTAGAACCAGGTCCACCAGTACAACAAAATATAGAATACACTCAAGGATGGTTAGCAACGCAAATAGGAAAGTATATGAAATTTGAATTTTTAATTGGAACTAACTTATTTATTGATAGGGAAGGTATTTTAAGAGAGGTTGGAATTAGTTATATTGTTATTGAAGAGTCTGGAACAAATGATTTAGTAATGTGTGATATATACTCAATTAAGTTTGCCAGAGTTTTTCAAAATCAATCTAAAGCCGAAGCTTTAAGATAAAGTACTTAAACAGAGTTTTATAAAAGATTAGGTATTACTTAATTTATGTAGAAGTATTATAAGTTTTTCAGTAAAAACTATCAAAGTGTATGAATACATTTTGATAGTTTTTATTTTGATAAAATTACAGATTTATATAATATGAAAAAATAAAGTGGACTTACTCTGCTATAATCGGTTCAAATTGTCTGTTAACTCATAAAAATCACATACTCTTTCTGTTATATGCTTAAAATTATTATACCTATCTAAAAGGAGAACATTTAAACCTAGTTTTTTAGGTTGTACATAATCATTTATATAATCATCTCCAACAAATAAAACCTCCCATGGTGATACTTTGAAATGCTGAAGGGCTATATTATAGATATTTTCATGAGGTTTTCTCCAGCCTACATTAACGGAGGTAATAATAGAATTAAAATAATCACCAATACCATGACTAACAAGTAATTCTTCAACACCATCTTTTACTACAAAATTTGATACAACTCCAAGTTGATATTTATTAGCTAAAATTGGTAATATATTAGCAACGTCTTCTTTAATATAACACTTCTGTGTATATGTTTTCCAATAGTTTTTCATTAGTTTTTCTGAAATTTCTCTTCTTATGTCTTTGTTATCTTTAAAGTTTAGAAGTGCTATTTCTTCAAATCGTTCTATTAAGTTATGTTCTTTATTTTTAGGCAGTCTCTTAATAATTCTTTCTTTAGCCTCAATATAAGTTTCAAAGAATTCATCAAAATTATTCCAATATCCCTCAACTCCTGATCCATCATATGCCCAACGAGCATAATCTCTTGATGTAGGTAGTTCTGTCACATCAATCAATGTTTCCATACAGTCAAACAGAATACATTTAATTTTACTCATAATTTATCGCCTCCATATGTTTAATAGCTAAAACATTAAATACTCTTTTAATTATTTTTACTTAACCATATTGATTTACAAATTTAATGCAAAATTAAAAACCTATACTGCTAAATGAAGTTGTATCTTTGAAGGCATAGAATCTTATATATTAAAGTTCTAAAGCTTTTTTTCTTTTAAGATAATATAGCTTTTAAATCTACAGAAGGATGATTTGGATAATCTACAATATTACCTTCCCAAGTTCTAATTTTTATTGAGTCTTTTCCTCTAGATAGTAAATATTGAGGTGAAATAGGGGTTTTACCTTTACCTTTTGGTGCATTAACTATATAAGTTGGAATAGCTAGTCCAGAAGTATAGCCTCTTAAATATTCCATAATTTCTATTCCATCATCTATAGAGGTATTGAAATGGGTTGTGCCAATTACATGTTTAGCATGAAAAATATAATAAGGTCTAACTCTGCATTTTAATAATTCTTGATTTAACAGTCTCATTACGTATTTATCGTTATTTATTCCATTTAGCAGGACACATTGATTTCCTATAGGAATACCTGCATTTGCAAGTTTTTCACAAGCAGCTTTTGATTCTTGTGTTATCTCTAATGGATGGTTAAAGTGAGTATTAATATAAAGTGGATGATATTTTTTAAAAATGTTTACTAAATCATCAGTGATTCTTTGGGGCATTGTAACTAATGTTCTAGTTCCAAGTCTTATTATTTCAACTGTAGGAATTGAACGTAATTCAGAAAGCAGCCAATCAATCATGCTGTCAGATAAAGCTAATGCATCGCCGCCTGTAATTAATACATCTCTGATTTCTGGGGTATTTCTTATATATTCTATAGATTCCAGTAGTGTTTCTTTAGGCTTATGACAATCGGAAGAATTTATATTCCTTCTTCGTTGACAATGTCTACAGTACATAGCACATTCATTTGTAACATTTATTATAAGTCTATCTGGATATCTTCTTGTTATTGAACCAGCTGGGTTAGTAAATTCTTCTCCCATAGGATCAGCATCGCCTTCCTCAATAAGTTCTAAACCAGTTGGTATGGATTGAAGTTTTACAGGGTTAAATTTATCTTCATCTATTAAAGAAAGATAATAAGGTGATATTGCCCATCTGTATTTTTCACCTACTTTTTTTATGTTTTCGATTTCAGTGTCATCAAGGTCTATTAGTTTTAATAATGTGTTTACATCGGTTATTCTGTTTTTTAATTGCCACTTCCAATCCTTCCAATCATCCTCTGTTGCATTAAAGTAAGATAATATGCTATCTTTTTTAGCAATAATTTTCTTATTTTGTTCAGCACTAGTTCCTTTCTTTAAAGTGTCTTTGATTTGAAGATAATCATCAATACTAGATTTTAATTCTTTAGCTCGTTTAAGTGAAATCTCCCTTTTTTGAATGTTGATCATATATCCTCCTCCTTTTGAGTTTTATTGAACTGAATATAGATTTTAATTTGTATACATTGGAAAATATCCATAAGGAATGTATACAAAATTCTTTGAAAAGTATAGAAATTTTACTGAAAAATGTAAATGAGTTTCTATACAAAATGAAAGTATAAAATTCCCATATAAAGAGAAGTTTATAGGAATTTTAATACTAAATGAAAGTACAAAAACTTCAATGTGATATGAAAAATGCTGAAATTTTTGTTCGAATTATTGAAAGGTTAAGAAGTAAACAAATAAAGCTTGGTTATCATTATGCGTTTTGCTTGTAAATTGAAACAAATCCTGCAATATTTATTTTAATATATTATAAAGAAATATACAAGGGGAAATTTGACACACACTTTCTAGAAGGCATATTTAAGAGAAAGGATAGCTATTCTATATGTTAAATAATAATAAAAATGATTATTTCTAAATAAAATATTCGAATATGTGAAGGAAGTGGTTCAAATGTTGGAAATTCAGAAAATATATAAAATTTTGTTAAGTGGAGAAATTTTTATTAATATATTTAAAGTAAATCACATAATTTTCACATAGTTTTCACACTACAATGATGTATATTGATTTTCAATAAAATAGTACAATAAATGTAAGTTTAAAATATATATTTGAAAGGGATGAATGAATGCGATGAATATGAAAAATAAAATGGTAAGAAAAATACGATATGTTGTGCAAGCTTTGGGTATTCTACTTACAATTATTGGACTTTTTACAAACTACCCCATAGCTAAAGCACTTTTATTAGGTATTACTTTTATTATGGGTCCTGTATTTTGCGGCTGGATATGTCCTTTTGGTACATTACAAGACTTATTTGGAATGCTAGGAGATAAACTGGGAATCAAAAAACGTACAGTTCCTAAAAGTCTAAATAAAGTTTTAGTATGTTTAAGGTATGTCTTATTGCTTATTACTACATTTATTAGTATTGATTTTATTTTTAGGCTTTTGAGTCTAGACCCTCGTAGTAACCTATCAGTGGTTCTTACAGGTAATAGCTTGACAGTAATAGGGTGGAGTGTTATTGGAATATTTCTTGGAATATCTCTATTTTTTAAAAGACCATTTTGCAATTATCTATGTATTGAAGGTGCTAAATATGGCTTATTGAGTACCTTGAGACCTGTAACTATTATTAGAGATGAAAATTTATGTGTTAATTGTAATAAATGTAATAAGGTATGTCCTATGAATATAGATGTGTCTTCTCATGGACAAGTGAGATCTTTACAGTGTATTAACTGTATGGAATGTGTTATGGAATGTCCTGTTAATAATACTTTAAATATAGGTATAGTACCGGTTAGAGGCAAAAAAAGAAAAATAGTTCTTCCTATAATTATTATTAGTGCCTTGTCAGCATTTACGTTTATTGTATATAATAATAGTAATTATGGTAGTTTAAACATAGGTACATTATCTGGTATTTTCACTGATAAATCAACTAAATCAACGGTTGTTACTGGAGATGGTACAATGGAATATGGGGATGCTGCTGGTATAGCTGATGGAGTTTATACAGGAACTGGTACAGGATACAGAGGAGAAATGTCTGTTGAAGTAACTGTAAAAGATGAACAAATTAATAAGATTGAAGTTACCGAAACAGTAGATGATGCTAAATGGTTTGATAGGGCATATAGCACTATAGCTTCTGAGATTATTTCTTCCCAAAAAGCAGATGTAGATACGGTATCCGGAGCCACTTACTCTTCAATGGGAATAAAAGAAGCCGTTGCCAATGCGTTAATAAATGCAGGTGGAAAGAATGTGGAAGCTATTGAAAATGATTTACCTGAAGGTGGTCATTCACATGGTAAAAGACCTGAAGGAGGACGTTTGGATAGACACTAATATTATTAAGGGCGTGAAGGTATGAAAAAGATTTATTTGGTAGAAGATGAAAAATCACTGAGTCAATTATTAAGTGTATATTTAATAGAAGCTGGTTATTCAGTAGTTGTCTTCGACAACGGTTTAAAAGCTAAATCTAAAATCAATGAGGCACCAGATCTTTGGATACTAGATATAATGCTCCCAGGTATGGACGGCTACACTTTGATAAAGGAAATAAAAAAGTCTACACCAGATATACCTGTTATTTTTACATCTGCTAGAAATGCAGAACTTGACAGGGTAATTGGTTTGGAAATGGGCAGTGATGACTATCTACCTAAACCTTTTTTACCAAGAGAATTAGTTATTCGCGTCAATAGAATCTTAGAACGGAAAAATTCAACAGTTACTGAAAATAACTCTTATATTGTAGGACCATATATCTTTGAACCTTCAAAACGTTCAATTTCTACAGAAGATGGAATGTTGACATTATCTAACAAGGAATATGACCTTCTTGAATTTCTTATTAATCACATTAACCAAGCTGTTAGTCGTAATGATATGATTGATGGAGTTTGGGGGATGGATTATTTCGGTTCAGATAGGGTGGTGGACGATACTATCCGAAGACTGCGAAAGAAAATGCCTGAACTTTCAATTGAACCAATTTATGGATACGGATATATGTTAAAAGGAGAATCCTTATGATTACATCAAAGAAGAAGATTCATTCTATGAATTCACGAATTTGGCGTATGGTCATAGGAATTCTTCTTCTTTTTCTAATTTCAATTACTATCATAAATTCCGTCATTCTTAAGAAATCAAAGGAAGATTTCCTTTTTAATCAATTGAAAGAAGCAGCAGAAGATAAAAAGAGATTTCAAAGAAGTGGTAAAGAAATCACCTATGTAAATCATTTTTTAATTACCAAGTCTGGAGATGATTACAGTATTTTAGCAGATCCTAAGACATCAAGTCGTTATATGGATAAGGATAATCGAAGTCATATATTAGAAGCCATTAGTGAAAAAGTCATTGAAGAAAAGAGCAAAGGATCTTATACCCTTGGTAAAATTACTTTAAAAAATCAACTACACTATTACTATGCAGAGTATGGTGATGGTTCTGAGGGCATCATGGTATTTATTGCTTCTACTGAAATTGAGCCACTAATATCTTCGGCATTTATTATTGCTTTTATCATTACTTTAATCATAAGCTTTATAGTGACGAAAATTATATCTAATAAGATTGTAAAACCGATTTATGATTTAGAAACTTTTGCCGAAGATATTGCAAATCATAAATGGAATGTAATTCCTCCTACCTCGGATACAACTGAAATACAGGAGTTATCAGATTCTTTAGATCATATGAGAGAAGTATTAAAAACCAGAGAGGATAGGGAACGAGAGTTTATTCAATCAAGTTCTCATAGTTTGAAAACACCTGTTATGGTGATTAAAGGGTATGCACAAGCAATGCTTGACGGTCTTTTAGTAGATTCACTTGAATCTCCTGCTCAGGTTATACGAAGGGAAGCTGAAAATCTTGAACGTCGTGTCAGTCAATTGCTTAAACTTTACACCTATGCTCATGCGTTAGAAATTGAACGTAAACAAGAGTCTATCCGTATTGACCGATTACTCAATAGCCTTATTCGCAGATTTCAAATAATTAAGCCCAGTATCAGATGGGATGTGAATATAAGTCCTGCAGAAGTTACAGGAAACTCAGAAGCTCTTTTAACGGTATTTGAAAATCTTATAGAAAATCAGATTCGTTATGCCAAATCTGTTATAAGTATTAGCATAAAAAAAGATATTATAGCTTCTATTCCATCAATTGTAATTAAATTTGCAAATGATGGGCCACATTTTAATCAAGAAGACCCTATGTGCCTTTTCCATCGCTATAAAAAAGATGAATCCGGTCAGTGGGGATTAGGACTTGCAATTGTAAAGCAAATCATAGAAGCTAATAATGGTAATGTAATTGCACAAAATATTGAGGAAGGTGTGGAATTTATAGTCACGTTACAAATATAAATATTAACCTCGAAAAATGTGAAAGTAATATAAAAAATAATAATTCCAGTAAAAATGAATTTTTTACTGGAATTAGATGCGAAACTCCTGCTAAATTATCCTCACCAGTGTTCCAATATAAACTAAATTATAAAGCTCAATATTACTTTATATACGTTAGTGAGAGAAGGGGTTTAATTTGACAGACGAAGCTAAACTAATAATAAAGTTTACGGGTGCTACAAACATATAAATTGATATAGCATAGAGAGAATTAGAAAGGCTAAAAGAGACAAAAGAAATTCATAGAAGATAACTAGAAAAAGTATGTAACCATGCAAACCAATATGGTACATTAGTATAATTAGAGGGTATGACAAAAACAATGCAGTATATGTGAGTATTTTCACAGAATATTAAAAGGAGGAAGCAAATATAATGGGAGCAGACTGTAAAAACTTATTTAAAATAGCAGGAAGTGTAGAGGATATACATACACTTAGAGGTGAAGTGATATCTATATTAAAAACAGGTTGTGATGAGAGCATCCTATCAGATAAAAGAATTAGAAAATGTGATATTCTATTCTACGGAGATACATTTAAAACAATAGTAGAAAATGATAGAATACTATGGGTATCTGTTGAAACCAATAAAGATGATATGTCTGAGTTATTAGCTATACTTTCACAGGACAAAGATTTAAGAGTAGAGCTATGTGCAACTAATGATGAAGCTGATAAATTTGCTGTTATGAAGATACGTAACGGAAGAATAGAATTTTGTATTTCAACAGAGTACGTACATGATACAGAAGGTTTAGACGAGTTTCTAGCTATAGTAGAAAAATATTCAACAATACCTGTTGAAAAATTAATTTGGGCAAATATACTTAAGGCAATATCTTAATCTTGGACAAACTGATATGATAAAAATCATATTTAGTATGGGTATACCATACTAAAAGAAAAGTATTTAAGCAAAAGAATAATAGAAGAACAATCTTAACTTATTTTGTTAACAACTTTTTACATTTATTACAAAAAGGCTTTTTACGTTAGTTATAGTTAAAATTTCTTAAATAGGTGCTAAAACTTTGACGCTTACAAATATATTTAGTAAAAATAGAGTTCATGATAATAAATCACATTATTATCATGAACTCTTATTTATTTTTATTAACAAAATTATACCATTATTTATTAGATTATACAATTTTTACAGGTGTTCCAATTGGGACTAAATTAGCTAGCTCAATAACATTAGCATTACTGAGTCTGATACATCCATTTGATACAGCCTTTCCGATAGAAGAAGGGTTATTAGTTCCATGAATACCATAGCCAGATATGGACATCCCAAGCCATCTAGCACCAAAAGGACCACCAGGCTTGAAAGCTTTGTTAACAATTCTAAAGTTTCCTTTTGGTGTAGGAGTAGATGGTTTACCAACTGCTGCAGGATAGGTTTTATATATTTTTCTGTTTTTATATAAAGTAAGTGTGCGAGCGGTAGTATTGATTAAGATATTGTATTTAGTTGAGGGAAATCGAAGTAAATATGGATTGGTGCAAGTGTAGAAATACATAGTAACCTCCTATATAGTTTACAGATGGCAGTTTACAGATAATTTTTTTATTTCCGTAATATTCCAACTAATTTATCCACAAGGCAATATATATATCAATATATGAAGGAGCATAAAATGTGTGAGTTTTATTATAATAAAAAAAAGATAGGATAGCTAATATAGGAAAATTGCCAAGATGGGCAATTCATTTTTATAGCTTTTTATTTTATTAATAATACTAAATTTGTCTTATATTATAAATATATGTTAACAAAAACAAAAGTATAGTGTAAAATATTAAATAATTAATCAAATTATTGAGTAAATTGTATAATTAAATTTTAATAAGGAATATGCAGTTTATTTAATTGATAGTATTTAGATTAAATAACAAAAGGGGCGATTTTATGTTTTCAGAAAAAGTAGTAAATAATTTGAGTAGGTCTTCTTGGATAAGGGCAATGTTTGAGGAAGGGGCAAGACTTGCTGAAAAGTATGGGGCAGATAAGGTTTATGATTATAGTCTTGGAAATCCTTATGCAGAACCTCCAGCAGAAGTTGTTTCATCATTGAAAAATCATATTTTAAGCGACGAAAAAGGATTACATAGATACATGAACAATGCTGGTTTTACAGAGGTTCGTGAAAAAGTTGCAAAATCTTTAGAAAAGGAAAGTGGAGTTAAACTTTCAAGTGAAAATATAGTAATGACAGTTGGTGCAGCAGGGGGATTGAACGTTGTTTTAAAGGCACTGCTTAATCCTGGAGAAGAGGTTATTGTATTTGCACCTTATTTTGTTGAATATAATTTTTATACAGACAATCATGGTGGAAAAACAGTAGTGGTTCCTCCTAATACTTCAACCTTTGAGCCTGATTTGAATGCATTAGAAGAAAGCATTACATCAAAAACAAAAGCAATGATTATAAATACTCCAAACAATCCAACTGGAGTTGTATATAGTGAAGAAAAGTTAAAAGATATCGCAGAAATTATTGCAAGAAAAGAAAAGGAATATAATACAACAATATTTGTAATTTCAGATCAGCCATACAGTGAAATACTTTATGATGATATTAAGCTTCCAAGTACACTTGCTATTTTTAATAATTCTATTATAGTAAACTCCTTTAGTAAATCATTAGGTCTTGCTGGTGAAAGAATAGGATATATTGCAGCAAGCAGTAGAATTAAAGACATAGAAATGCTTATGAATGCTTTAGCTTTCTGTAACCGTACTTTAGGATTTGTAAATGCTCCTGCATTATTCCAAAAAGTTGTTGGAGATGCAATTGATGCTAGGGTTGAAATTGAAGAGTATAAAATGAGAAGGGACTTTTTATATGAAAATCTTACAAAGCTTGGTTTTGAATGTGTAAAGCCTCAAGGAGCCTTTTATCTCTTTCCTAAAGCTCTTATTGATGACGATGTGGAATTTGCAAAGAGAGCAATAAAACATAATTTACTTTTGGTACCTGGCAGTGGATTTGGATGCCCTGGATATTTTAGACTCTCTTACTGCGTAGATTTTGATATGATTAAAAACTCTATTTCTGCCTTTGAAAAGTTGGCTAAAGAATTTAAATAAGGTAACTGTAGTTTATAGAAATATAGGAAATAGGAATAAGAAAAGCTATAGGAGCAAAAAGAAGTATATACTAGTTCAATTTTTAATAGAATCTTTTTAATAAGCACTTTGGTTGGGGTAATTGGATATAATTTAATATGATTAACCTACTTGACAGTTAGAATAAGATTAATTAAAATAATATAAAAAGTTACTTAAGATTAACTTCGTATAATCCCAATAATATGGTTTGGTGGTGTCTACCAGGAATCAATAATTCCTGATTACGAAGAAAATGCATTTATGTGTATTTTCTTTGTAATCGGGAATTTTTTATTTAAATATAATATAAAGTAGGAGGTTACTATGAATTTATCGACTTTGCCTAAAATTGAATTACACTGTCATCTAGATGGCAGCGTCAGACCTGAAACAATTATTGATATAGCAAAAAATGAGAATATCAGTATTCCAACTTATGACATTGAACAAATAAAAAGTATGTTAATTGCTCCTGAGGAATGTAAATCTTTAGATGAATATCTAGAGAGGTTTTTAATACCATTATCAGTAATGCAGTCAAAAAATAGCCTTAGAAGAATAGCTTACGAACTTCTTGAGGATTCAGCAAAGGAAAATGTAAAATATATTGAAGTAAGATTTGCTCCAGCACTTCATATTGAAAAAGGTTTAAGTGTTGAAGAGGTAATTGAAAGTGTGTTAAGTGGCATTAAAGAAGCAGAAGAGAAATTTGATATCAAAGGAAATCTAATACTTTCCTGTCTAAGAAATATGTCTGTTGATGCTGCTTTTGATGTAGTTGAAAAGGGTAAAAAATTCCTTGGAAAAGGAGTTGTAGCAGTAGATTTAGCTTCAAGTGAAGATGAAGGATTTTGTGAGAGATTTATAGGACCTATTGCATTGGCAAGAAAATATGGATACAGGGTGACTATTCATGCTGGTGAAACTGGAATAGGTAAAAATGTCCTTGAAGCAATCGAGCTCTTAGGTGCTGAAAGAATAGGACATGGGGTATATATTAAGAACTGTGCTGAAGCCTATAGAGTTGTAAAGGATAAAGGAATTGCCCTGGAAATGTGTCCTAAAAGTAATGTTCAAACTAAGGCAGTAGGTACTTTAAGCGAACATCCAATTTATAATTTTCACAGAGATGGAATCAAGGTGACAATTAACACTGACAATAGAACGGTATCTGATACAACTATGAGTAATGAATGTAAGATATTATCTGAAGAATTTCATATTACTTATGAAGATTATAAACAAATTTACTATAACAGTGTAGATGCATCTTTTGCTGATGTGGGAACAAAGGAAAAACTAAAAAAATATATGGAGGAAGATTTATAATTTTAAAATATTTTTATAAATTTTTAATGAATATAACATTAGGAAAAGATAAGAGCAACTCCAGCAGAACAATTAAAGTTTTGCTGGAGTTTATTTCTCCTAATTATTCTTCTTTTAGATACTCTGCAATGAACATTCCCAAAAATGAAGATTAAGATATATGGCATATAGAAACTATGAGTCATTAGATGTATAATTAATATTTGTAAATAGGAGTTTTGATATAATGGAAAAATGAATAACTAAAGAATGATAAAAGCATGAAACACTTAAAGGTATAAAAGGTATTATTCCATAAGCATAGTAAAGACAGCATATCAAGGACAAAAGGAGGATAAAGAAATGATCAAGTTATTTTGGTATACTTATTTTGCAATTTATCTTTTGCTAAACAGTATAACAGGAGGAATAAAATTATTTTTCTTAAGAAAGAAATCAACTGAACTGGCTGATAAATATATCTATAAAAAGGTTAAAAGGATGTCAGATCATGTTTTAAAAAAATCTAAAACAAAAACTGATGTAAGGGGAGTAGAAAATATTCCAAATGAGCCTTGTGTTTTCATATCTAATCATCAGGCAATGTTTGATGGTTTTCTTTTAATTTCAAACATAAACAGACTTACAGGATTTATTGCAAAAAAGGAAATAAAAAAGATTCCATTGATTCGAAGTTGGTTAAGTGCAATGCATACTATATATATTGATAGAAAAAATATTAGAGAAGGTATAAAATCTATCAATGAAGGGGTAGAAAACCTGAAAAAAGGCTACTCTATGATTATTTTTCCTGAGGGAACAAGAAGTCTAAAATCAGAAATGGCAGAATTTAAAAGGGGAAGTATGAAACTGGCTCTTAAAGCAAATGTTCCTATCATTCCTATTACTATTGATGGTACTTACAAAGTTTTAGAAGTTGGTAACAAAGTACGAGGGCATAATGTGAAAATGATAATTCATAAACCAATATATTTAGAAACATTATCTGAGTTAGAAAAAAAGAATTTATCGAAAATTATTCATGATATAATTGAAAATTCATTACTAGAGTAATTTAATTACTCTAGCTATTTTTATGCTTTATATTTTTTATTATTCTATTTTCATTTCCACATCAACTATGATATGATTTTTAGAAACAAATTTAAAATTAATGCTATAATTACAAATTTTTCACATATCAAAACACTTCAGAATTTTATAAGACTATTTTTGCACAATTATTAAATAATATACTGAAAGAAAGGAAAATGTCAATATAAAATTATTAAAAAATATGTTAAAATACTTGTATATTTAAACTAATGTAAAGCCGTATGAGGGTAAGCGTCAAAGAATTACCGTATGGAATAAAGAAATATTTTTTGATAAACTAAATCCAGTAGCAAGCAGTGATGCCTCGCTACTGGATTGATTTTTAATTATTTTTACCATGAATATTTTTATTTTGGAGCCTTACATCTTCATATAGATCCTTAGACCAAGGCATATATTTTAATAGCGTATCCTTATTTCTAATTTCTAAATTTGAAAGCACGTCCATTAAATATACTAAATACTTTTCTACTATTAGTCCGTTGGCTTTCGTCGTCTCTACTATGCTATAAATAATTGCACTAGATTGAGCTCCTTTAGGGGTATTACACATAAGCCAGTTCTTGCGCCCTATAACAAATGGTTTTATTGCTCGTTCAGCACCATTATTATCTATTTCTAAGGAGCCATCAGTTAAGAAGATTCTAAGGCTCGGTAGTAGTTTTTTGCTATACTCTAAAGCTTGTCCTAGCGGACTTCGTGGTAAAGCATTTTGTAACTCAAGATCAACATACTTTATAAAATCTTCAATTATAGGTGCTGACTTTTCAAGTCTTATTTTATAGCGTTTTTCATAATAATCAGCATCCTTTGCATATGTTTCTTTTAGCTCTTTTTCTATTTTATAAAGTTGCTCGCAAAAATTAAACCCTATTATGGCTCTAGAATTTTTTAGGGCTTCATCTTTAAGCTTTGATACAATATCAAAGTATTTCCTTCTTATATGGGCTAAGCAATAGATATGCTGAACATTTTCAACTTGGTTATAACCTGTATACCCATCTGTTTGTAGTATACCAGAAAAACCTTGTAGAAAATCTTTGGCACATGAGCTAGATCTTGTTTTTTGGTAGTCATATAGAATTATAGGATTTTTAGATTGACCTGTTTTATACAACCACATGTATTTTTTAGCCTTAGACTCTTGGCCTTTTGAATCAACTACAACCACAGTTGTCTCATCTGCCTGAACATAATGACTTTCTAAAAGTTGTTCTTTCATTATGTCGTAGACTGGTTGAAATTCCTTTGCAGCACCAATTATCCAATTTGACAATGTTTGTCTAGATAGGCTTGCGCCAAGCATGTCAAAGTAAGTTTCTTGTCTATACAATGGCATAGCGTATTGATACTTCATATTTATGACATGGCTTAACAACTCGTTAGAAGCCATGCTTTTGTGCAATAATGTATTTGGAGCTTTAGTTGATAAAATATTTGATTCTCCATCTGTTTCTTCGCAAGACTTACAAGCGTAGCTATATATTATATGCTCTTCTATATAAAGCTCCGCTGGTTTATACTTTAGAACCTCTTTAGTGGTTTTAGATCCTATAGCAATTAATTTACTGTTACATTTATCGCAATACATTTTGTCTTCATCTAATTTATGTTCTATAACAACCCTGTTTAGATTAGCAAGGTTATCCTTTTTTCCAGTATGTGAAGATGGTTTTCTTCTTTTATAAGTTATTTCTTCTATAGTTGGCTCCGCCAATTTGCTATCGTTATATTTTTCAGCTTCATCAAAAAAATTTAATTGAGCATCATTTATCTGTTCACTAGACTTGCCAAATATTTTCTTGTTTTTATTAAGAATTTGATTTTTGAAAAACGCTAGCTCATTCTTAAGATTTTTAATTTCTTCATCTTTAGAAGCTATTTCCTTTTCCATTCTAGAAATAACTAATCTTACCTTTTCATCTAATTGTTCTTCAATATTTAAGTCTTCCATCTTGTTACCCCACTAATTTTTATTAGCTACATTATACCACAAAACCCTTGATTTCTCAAGGGTTAGCGAGTTTTATGTTGTATTATTAATAATAGTTTTTTCCCTCTATTGGCTTAAACTTTGAGATAGTTCTAACTTCATATCCTTTCAAAATCCAACGTAGTTCATCTATATTTATTTTCAATGCTTCTTGCATAGTCATTGGCCATTTAAATCTACTTTTTTCTAGCCTGTAGTAATATAACCAAAAACCTTCGTCAAAATGAAGTATTTTTAACTTATTCATTTGTTTATTGCAAAATACAAATAGTGCTTTTTCAAAAGGATCCAGTTTAAGTTGAGTTTGTACAATTAAGACTAATCCATCAATGCTCTTTCTTAGATCTGTTACACCGCAAGCTAAATATACTTTATCTACATTATTTATATTCAACATATACTTGACAGCTCTTTCAATATATATATTAGCGTAGCTTTGTCTCCCTTCGGGATAAATATTTTAGCATTGCCTATTTCAATTTTTATTTCTTCATTATAACTATGCGATTCTGTGGCATTCGATATGTCTATAGCATGAAAGGTTTGAGTAGTTACTTGGTTTAACTTTTTCCTACGACGGTATAATTGCTGGGGACTTATATTATTTTCTTTACAGAAGTCTACTATTTTACCTTTGTGTGTAGAAAATTTCTCCATTATTTCAACCCAATTTATATCTTTATTTTCTTTGTTCATAACAGGTTTCCCCCTTCTACTTTGTTACCTGTTATTTTATCTTATTGACTCTTTGTATTGTAGGCGTCAATTTTTTTACGCTTAC
>JAVBWC010000069.1:0-18219 GCA_036677675.1 Clostridiaceae bacterium
CTATACTAGGTTTTTATACTTGATTTTAAATTTTGCGTTAGCAAAATATCCTTAACTGTAAACTGTCCACTGTAAACTCTAAACTAGAATAATGTTGCGTCGCAACATTATTCTACAGTTCATTAACAATCTCTTTAAATCTATTTCCTCTCGCTTCAAAGTTAGGGAACATATCAAAACTAGCACAAGCTGGTGATAAAGTAACTATATCTCCTTCTGAAGCTAATTCCTTAGCTTTATATACAGCGTCTTCAAAAGTATCCACCATTAATATTGGTAAGTTTATTTGTTTGTCATAAACAACTTTTTCAAAGGCTTCTTTTATCTTTTCTTTAGTAATACCTACTAATACTAAAACCTTGATTTTACTATACCCTTTTTCAGCCAAAGGTTCAAAAGGTATTTTCTTATCATATCCACCTGCAATTAATATAACAGGTTTTTCAAAAGCATTGAGACCTGCAAGAGTTCTAGTTGGACTTGACGCTATTGAATCATTATAGTATTTAACTCCGTCTATTTCTCTTACAAACTCGCATCTGTGTTCAACCCCAGTAAATGTAGTAGCAACTTTTCTCATATTCTCTATACTAACATCTTCTGAAACTGCACAAAAAGCTCCTAATAAATTCTCTACATTGTGCATACCTTTTAATTTTATTTCTTCTAATCTACATATTTCTTTTTCCCTCAAAAATAGTTTATTGCATTCAAAATATGCACCATTTTCTATTTTTTCTTTTATGCTAAATTGCATTACTTTTCCTTTTGACTCATTTGATACTGAATTAGTTATGTCATTATCTCTATTTAAAACCAATAAATCCTTCTCTTCTTGAAATTTAAAAATATTCTTCTTTGCCTCAGTATACTCTTCCATATCTTTATGAATATCTAAATGATTTGGAGTGATGTTAGTTATTAAGGCGCAGTCTATATGCACATTCATAGTCATAAGCTGAAAACTAGATAATTCTAGAACCACCTTATCTATTTGCTTTATATCTTCAATATTCGCAAATAATGGATTACCAATATTACCTCCAATCCACGTCTTATATCCTTCTGTTTTTAACATATTATATATTAATGTAGTTGTTGTTGTTTTACCATCACTTCCTGTAACTCCAAATACTTTAGCAGGACAATATTTAACGAACTCTTCTATCTCTGAGGTAATATATGCTCCTTCCCCTCTAGCTTTAACTAATGCAGGATTATCTATTCTCATTGACGGTGTCTTAAACACTACATCAAACCCAGTTAAATTATCTAAATAATTGACACCAAGTTCTAAGGATATTCCTTTATTTTTAAATTCTTCTCCTACCTCTCCCAGCTCATTTTCTTCTTTTTTATCAAAAGCAGTTATCTCCGCTCCTAACTTATGCAAAAAATGAATTAAAGGAATATTACTTATTCCTATTCCAACTACCGCTACCTTTTTATTTTTTATAAAGTCCTTAAATTCTTGAAAATCGTTTTTCATAAAAAACCTCCAAGTTTCAATTTATACTGTTATTTCATCATTTAATTATAACACTTTATTTATGTTATTGCATACATCCAATACATTTTTCCACATAATCTCTATTCAAAATAATTAGAAAATAAAAACTTTAATATTCCTCTTGATATTTGATATTTTCTTATGATATACTATCAAAGTGTCGTGAGAAATCGATAATTAATTCCCCAAATTTAATTAGACGCATAACATATCCCCATTATAAACCTTATTTTCACCGGATGATTTCCGGTGTTTTTTTATTAATTTTATAAAATTATAATTACATATTATAATAAATAAGGCTGTTGATATATACAATATCAACAGCCTTATTTAAAGTATTGCCACTCTTCAACCTTTTATATTTAATTTTCTACTAAAATTCCATTTTCTCTTCTAAGAATTTTTCTAATTCATCTACACTAATTCTTACTTGATCCATAGTATCTCTATCTCTTACAGTAACAGTATTATCCTCTAAAGTATCAAAATCTACAGTAATGCAATATGGCGTTCCTATTTCATCTTCTCTTCTATATCTTTTACCTATACTTCCAGCTTCATCATAGTCAATATTAAACTTCTTGCTTAATTTAGCATAAACCTCTAAAGCTTTTTCTGAAAGTTTCTTAGATAGAGGTAATATAGCTGCCTTAAATGGAGCTAAAGCTGGATGTAAACGAAGAACTGTTCTAGCATCTCCATTATCAAGTTCTTCTTCATCATAAGCATCCACCAAGAATGCTAAAGCTACTCTATCAGCTCCTAATGATGGTTCAATAACATATGGAACATATTTTTTATTTGTAGTTGGGTCTAAATACGTTAGATCTTGACCTGAATGCTCCATATGTTGTTTTAAATCATAATCTGTTCTATCAGCAATACCCCATAATTCTCCCCATCCAAACGGGAATAAGAATTCAACGTCTGAAGTTGCGTTACTATAGAAAGACAATTCATCCTGAGAGTGATCTCTAAATCTTAAATTTTCTTCCTTCATTCCTAAATTCAATAAGAACTTCCAACAGTAATCTTTCCAGTAATTAAACCATTCTATATCCGTTCCTGGTTCACAGAAAAATTCTAATTCCATTTGTTCAAATTCTCTAGTTCTAAAAGTAAAGTTTCCTGGAGTTATTTCATTTCTGAAAGATTTGCCTATTTGTCCTATACCAAAAGGAACTTTCTTTCTTGAAGTTCTTTGTGCATTTTTAAAGTTAACGAAGATACCTTGTGCCGTTTCTGGTCTTAAGTATATTTCTGAAGCTGAATCTTCTGTTACACCTTGAAAAGTCTTAAACATAAGATTAAATCTTCTTATGTTTGTATAGTTTTTCTTTCCACATTTAGGACAAACTATATTGTTATCATCTATGTATTTCATTAATTCTTCATTAGTCCAACCATCAGCACTAACATCATCAGTACCATTAGCAGCCATATGCTCTTCTATTATTTTATCTGCTCTAAATCTTGCTTTACATTCTTTACAATCCATTAATGGATCTGAGAATCCTCCAATATGTCCTGAAGCTACCCAAACTTCTTTGTTCATTAATATACCAGAATCAAGCCCTATATTATATGGACTTTCTTGTATGAATCTTTTCCACCAAGCTTTTTTTACATTATTCTTAAATTCTACTCCTAAAGGACCGTAATCCCATGAATTTGCAAGTCCTCCATATATTTCTGAGCCTTGAAAAATAAATCCTCTACCCTTGCATAAAGCAACTATCTTATCCATTGTTTTTTCAACAGCCATCCTTATATACCTCCTATAAATTTAATTTAAAGTATAAAAAAAAGACCCAACTACCAAGGGACGAAATTTACACTTCCGCGGTTCCACCCTTTTTGGCATTAGCCCTCCTCAAATATAACTGCACTCAAAAGTTCCCTTCATAATATTTCTTTAACTGTTTTCACCAACCACAGCCTCTCTACAAAAGAATTTATTACTACTCTTCTTTATCATTGCGCACTTAAAACTATTCTATTCTTAAAAGTAATTTTACCAAATTACAAACAATTGTCAAGTATATTTACAAAAAATAAAAATGGCTCCGCGAAAAGGATTCGAACCTTCAACCTATCGGTTAACAGCCGAGTGCTCCACCGTTGAGCTATCGCGGAACGTTTAATACATAATGTATTATATCACCTGTTTATAAAAAATGCAAGATATTTTCACAAATATCTTGCACATTTTTTTATTTAGTTGGTTTCATTGTTGGGAATAATATAACATCTCTTATTGAATGAGAATCTGTTAAGAACATTACAAGTCTATCTATTCCCATTCCCATACCACCTGTTGGAGGCATACCTATTTCTAAAGCATTTATGAAATCATCATCCATCATATATGCTTCATCATCACCAAGTTCTCTTTCTCTTAGTTGTTGAAGGAATCTTTCCTTTTGAACTATCGGATCATTCAATTCTGAATATGCATTGCAAAGTTCTCTACCATATACAAAACCTTCAAATCTCTCAGTTAATTCTTCATTACCTCTCTTTTTCTTAGTAAGAGGTGAATTTTCTACTGGATAATCACATATAAAAGTAGGTTGCATCAATTTTTCTTCTGCATATTCTTCAAAGAAAGCTACTAAAATATCTCCCTTTGTACAATCCTTAAGCTCTTTTTTAAGCTCTACACCTTTTTCCTTAGCTAGCTCTCTAGCTTCTTCATTTGTTTTTATTTCATTAAAATCAACATCAGCATATTCCTTAACTGCATCTACCATAGTTAGTCTTCTCCATGGTGGAGCAAAATCTATTTCAGTTTCTTCATATACAACTTTAGTTGTTCCATTAACTTTTTCACAAATATAAGCTACCATATTCTCAGTAATTTCCATCATGTCATTATAATCAGAATACGCTTCATATAATTCTATAGAAGTAAACTCTGGATTATGTCTTACATCTATACCTTCATTTCTGAAGTTTTTACCTATTTCATATACCTTCTCAAATCCACCTACTATAAGTCTTTTTAAATATAACTCTGGCGCTATTCTTAAATACATATCAACATCTAATGCGTTATGATGTGTTATAAATGGTTTAGCAGCAGCACCACCAGCTATAGGTGAAAGTGACGGTGTCTCTACTTCTATAAAATCTCTATTATCTAAAAACTCTCTCATAGCTTTTATTATAGCCGTTCTCTTCATAAGAGTTTCTCTTGCTTCCTGATTCATTACTAAATCTACATATCTTTGTCTATATCTTAAATCCGGGTCTTTTAGTCCATGGAATTTTTCTGGAAGTGGCTTTAAAGATTTTGTTAAAAGTTGGAAGTCTTTTATTTGAATAGTAACTTCTTCTGTTTTAGTTTTAAATACTGTACCTGTTATTGATACAAAATCACCAATATCAAATGTCTTGTATTCTTTTAATTTTTCTTCTCCAACATTATCTATCTTTATGTACAACTGCATCTTGCCATATCTATCATGAACATCAGAAAATCCAGCTTTTCCATGTACTCTCTTAGACATAAGTCTACCCGCTATAGTTACATATTTATCTTCAAGTTCTTCATAATTTTCTTTAATCTGTTGAGTTGTATGAGTTCTTTCTACTTTGTATACATCAAAGGGATCTTTACCCTCTTCTTGTAAAGTAGATAATTTTTGTCTTCTCTCTTTAATAAGATTATTCATTTCAGCTTCTTGCTTGGCCTCTAATTTTCTTTGCTTAATTTCTTCCTTTGTTAATTGCTTTTCCGCCATTGGTGCATCCCTCCACTTTCAGATGTAATTACTTTACTACATATAGTTTATATTCTAATCTCTAAAATTTCAAATTTACTAATTCCATCTGGTACTGGAACATCAACTATATCTCCAACTTTTTTACCTATAAGAGCTTTACCTACCGGTGATTCATTTGAAATTTTATTCTCCATCGGATCAGCTTCTGCAGAACCTACTATATGGAATTCTACTTCTTCGTCAAAATCATAATCTTTTACCTTTACAAAAGAACCAACACTTACACTTTCTAATGATATTTCACTTTCATCAACTACATTTGCATTTCTTAGCATATTTTCAAGTTGTATTATTCTTCCCTCAACAAATGCTTGTTCATTTTTAGCTTCATCATACTCAGAGTTTTCACTTAAATCCCCATAAGAAATAGCAACCTTTATTTTCTCTGTTATTTCTTTTCTTTTAACGGTTTTAAGATATTCTAATTCATCCTCTAATTTCTTTACACCTTCACTGGTCATAATATATTGTTTTGAATCGCTCATTTTTTTACTCCCCTTTAAATAATAATTTATTTAAAAATTCTGTATTATATTACATGTAATTATTTAAGTTATTATAAAACAGGAACTTTCTTATGTCAACACGTTTTTGAATTTTTTTCCATGACGTATTATGTGCCTATACTATATGATTTTTAAACTTAATTTCTTCTAAAATAATTTCATTCTCTTTCATAAATTCATCAATGTCTTTTATTTTATTCCTACTAAATAAAGCTCCTAGCAATTCTGGGGTTATATTTAATCCATCTATATCCCATGGTGTAATATATTTTACCTCATTAATTATCATATCTTCTGATTCTTCCGGGATATACATATTATCTAAATACCATATAGGACATTTTTTTGAAATAACTAAGGGTCTGGAAGTAATTATAAAATCAGAATCTCCAATAGCATATTCCAAATCATTAGTTACTATAGGTGAAATCCCATAATTTGATACTATATAATCACATAATACCCTAGTTTTCATTATATTATTCGATAATAATATAAAGCATCTTGCTTTTTCTGCTAATTCGTGAATTATATGTTTATTTATATCATCTGCAGCATCATATACTAAAATACAATTTTGCTTAATGCTCTTTTTTCTAATCATAAGAATCAGTTGTATACTTTTTACTACGCTATATGCAAAAATTCTTTTTTGTAATTCACTATAAAAATAGTAATCCAATTTTCTAAAAGTTTTGATAGCCAAACTTGAATTATTACTTCCAAGCTTTTTATTGATACTAAACACATTTCTCTTAAAAGCATTTTCATTAAAATTAGGTGGAAGTTTTACCTTTAATACAGAAATGCCTAAATTCTTTATGAAACTCTCACCCTCATATTTAGTATAAAATTTGTCTTTTATTTTTCCCCAAACCCTGTCATTATCATATATTTTTTGCAAGTCACAATCAATATATATAACTTTATTCATAACTTACCTGCAATTTATTGTTTATACATTTATTTTATTAATTATATATATAATGAATTACATTTTTTATAAAAAATTTATTCTCTTACTATATTTTTATACTCCAATAAAATATTCATAACATTCTTACTATCTTTTTCTGCATTAATTTTATTTTTAATATCCGTACAATTTCGAATACCTTTTATATACCACGCAATATGCTTTCTCATTTCTCTAACTGCCTTTGCTTCTCCATGATAATGGATAGCAAGTTTTAAATGTCTAATGCTCATTTCTATTTTTTCTTCATCACTTGGATATATAACCTCTTCACCTTTTAAAGCTTGAGTTATTTGCTTAAATATCCAAGGATTTCCCATAGATCCTCTGGCAACCATTATTCCATCACAATTAGTAAGTTTATTAAGTTGTATTGCATCCTCTGCTGAAAACACATCTCCATTTCCAATTACCGGAATCTTTACAGCCTCTTTTACTTCCTTTATTATATTCCAATCTGCTTTACCTTCATACATTTGAGCCCGTGTTCTTCCATGAACAGTTACTACATCTGCACCAGCCTGCTCCATTTCTTTTGCAAAGTCTACAGCATTAATATTATTCTCATCAAAACCCTTCCTAAATTTAACAGTTACAGGTTTTTGTGAAATCTTTTTCATCTCTTTTACTATTTCTGCTGCCAACTTAGGACTTTTCATAAGAGCTGATCCCTCTCCATTCTTAACTATCTTTGGTACAGGACAACCCATATTAATATCAATTACACAAATATCATTATTTTCATTAAAAATTTCACACGCTTTTGCCATAACCTTCCGGTCATTTCCAAATATTTGTACAGCTATAGGTTTTTCTTCCTCACTAACTTGAAGCAATTGTTTTGTGTTTTTGCTACCATAATAAAGTCCTTTTGCACTTATCATCTCCGTATAAACTAGGTCACATCCCATTTCTTTACATAGACCTCTAAAAGAAATATCCGTAACACCAGCCATAGGTGCTAAAAATACATTATTATGAAATTCTAAATTTCCTATTTTCATCTATATCCCTACTCTTTATTCTTTTCATAAATTACTCTAAGTCCTTCTAATGTTAAAAATGAACTAACCTCATCTATAGTTGTTGATTCTTGTGCAATCAAGTTTGCAAGTCCTCCAGTTGCTACAACAAATGGTTCTTCTTCTCCCATTTCAATCATTTCTTTTTTCATTTTTGATACTATGTAGTCAACTTGCCCAATATATCCATAAACTATACCTGACTGCATACTTGTAACAGTACTTTTACATATGACATGTTTAGGCTTTACAAGCTCTATTCTTGGAAGCTTAGCTGCTTTTTCGAATAAAGCATCTGCAGAAATCTTTACTCCTGGACATATTGCTCCGCCCAAGTAATCACCTTTTTTTGTTACAGCACAAAAAGTTGTAGCAGTTCCAAAATCTATTATAACTAAGGATCTTTTATATATTTCATGTGCTGCTACAGCATTAACTATTCTGTCTGCTCCTACGAATTTAGGATTATCATATTTTATGTTTATTCCAGTCTTTACTCCCGGACCTACTACAACAGGATCTAATTTAAAATATTTTCTTATCATATGTTCAATGGAATACATAATATTAGGAACTACAGTAGATATTATTACCCCTCTTATATCAGAAGGATCTATATTATTATGTGAAAATAGTTTTAAAACTTGAATTCCATATTCATCAGCAGTTCTTTTAGCATCAGTTCCTATCCTACATTCCATGATAAGCTTCTTGTCTTTGAAAATTCCTAGTACAATATTAGTATTTCCTGCATCTAAAACAAAAATCACTGCAATACACTCCTTAATAAAATTATAAGAGCAGTATACAACTGCTCCCTTAGCAAATCATATTACCATCTTAATACCAATTTAATTTTAACAATTGGTGATAATTTGTCAAGTAAAACTTCTATGTGTTATTGATTCATATAAATAACGAACTTTAAGTTTTAAAGTTCGTTATTTATAATAATTCATATTATTTTAAAATTGTATTTGCTCTTTAAAATAATCCCTCAATAGTTCCATCTTCTAGTATATCCATTCTATTTGCAGCTGGAATCTTAGGTAGTCCTGGCATAGTCATTACATCTCCAGTTAAAACTACAATGAATCCTGCTCCGCTAGACACTTTAACTTCTCTAACACTAATACTAAAGTTCTCTGGCTTTCCTAATAATTTAGGATTATCTGAAAGAGAATATTGGGTTTTAGCTATACATATAGGTAACTTATCTAACCCTAATTTTTCAATATCTTTAATTTGCTTTTCTGCCGTATTAGTATATGAAACATCATTAGCTCCATAAATTTCCTTAGCTATAATACCCATTTTTTCTTTTATAGGTAATTCTTTTTCATATAAACACTTAAATTTACTTTCACCTTTTTCAAGTGTATTCAAAACTTTTTCAGCAAGAGGTATTCCGCCTTCTCCACCTTTTTCCCATACTTCAGTAAGTGCAACATCTACTCCTAAAGTATTACAGAAATTTTGTATATATTGTATTTCTTCATCACTGTCAGTAATAAATTTATTTATAGCTACTACTACTGGTACGCCATATTTTTTTATATTTTCAATTTGCTTTTCTAAGTTTCCAATACCCTTTGATAGCTTTTCAACACCTGGAGTACTTAATTCTTCTTTAGAAGCTCCTCCATGATGTTTTAAAGCTCTTATAGTCGCAACTATAACAACACAGTCAGGTTTTAATCCACCATATCTACATTTAATATCTAAAAATTTCTCTGCACCAAGATCTGCACCAAACCCTGCTTCTGTTATTGCATAATCTCCAAGTTTTAACGCCATCTTAGTTGCAAGAATACTGTTACACCCATGAGCAATATTAGCAAAAGGACCCCCATGAATAATTGCAGGAGTATTTTCTAATGTTTGAACAAGATTAGGCTTTACAGCATCTTTCATCAAAAGAGCCATAGCTCCTTGTACTCCTAATTCTCTGCAGTATACAGGTTCTCCATCAAGATTATATGCCACAAGGATATTTCCCATTCTTTCTTTTAAATCCATTAAACTATTTGATAGACACAATATAGCCATTATTTCAGAGGCAACAGTTATCATAAATCCATCTTCTCTAGGAAATCCATTAGGTTTTCCCCCCATACCTACAACAATATGTCTAAGAGCTCTATCGTTCATATCCATAACTCTTTTAAATATAATACGTCTTTGGTCAATTCTAAGAGAATTTCCTTGGTGTATGTGATTATCTATAGCTGCTGAAAGCAAATTATTTGCTGCGGTTATAGCGTGCATATCTCCTGTAAAATGTAAATTTATATCTTCCATAGGAACCACTTGAGAATATCCTCCTCCAGCTGCTCCTCCTTTTACTCCAAATACAGGTCCAAGAGATGGTTCTCTTAAAGCGATTATAGCATTTTTGTTTAACTTATTGAAAGCCTGACCAAGCCCTACTGTAACTGTTGATTTTCCTTCTCCTGCCGGTGTTGGATTTATAGCAGTTACAAGTATTAATTTTCCATCTTTTTTAGTGTTTTCTCTTTTAAGTACATCTAATGATATTTTGGATTTGTATTTACCATATAGCTCAATATCATCATCCTTTAAGCCTATCTTTTCTGCAATTTCTACTATAGGCTTCATAATAGCACTTTGTGCAATTTCAATATCATTTTTCATCTTTATAGCACCCCATTTAAAAATTAACAGGAATACGTTAATATTCCTGCTAAAATATTATTTTTATATATTTTTTATAAAATCATCGTGATTTACTATATATCTAGTGTGTGTTCCTTGTCCTATTTTACCTGCTTCATCATAAGCTTCAACTTCAAATAATAGTTTTTTACCTTGTATTTCCTTTAGTGTAGATATACATTTTACCTTCATTCCTATAGGAGTTGCCTTCATATGTTTTACACTAACATCTATTCCAACTGTAGTATAACCTTCTGGTAAACTGTCTTTTACACTAGTTTGAGCAGTATTTTCCATTAGTCCAATCATAGATGGTGTTGAATACACATCCACTAGTCCTGACCCAACCTTGCTGGCAGAATCGTTTTCACTTACAACAATCTCCATATTTCCTTTTATTCCTTCTAATAAATTAAATTCCATATAATCACCCCTTTAAAATTATATATAGAGTTAAGCATAATTCTCACACCTTATTTTTTAAGGTTCCATACCTGTAAAACCTCATTACTTTAAGTATAATAAATCCATAACTTTATTATATCCATTTAATCTAAATATATTAAATTTAACAATATTTATCGTCAACACCATTAATTATAATTAAAAAAAAGCAAAAAGTATAGGGTATATACTAAACTGATATGAATTTTTTGTACACAGTTAAAAAGACATATTGTCGAATATATAATTTTAAACAATCTAATACCATATTTAATAGTAGTTAGGTTTATTTAAAAAATCAAAATTCCAGTAAAAATCAAATTTTCACTGGAATTTTGGTATAAAATATATAACTTTTTCACTTAATTTTTTAATCAGTTATCCTGATTTCTATACACCTTTTACTATAGACTTAAATTCCTCAGCACCAATTTTTTCTTTTTCAAGAAGTGCCTCGGCTACAGCATGAAGCTTATCCATATGCTCTTTTAGTATATTTTCTGCTCTCTTATAAGCTACATCTACTAATGCTTTTACTTCTTTATCTATTTCAAAAGCAACTTCTTCACTATAATTTTTCGCTTTTCCCAAATCCCTACCTAAAAATACTTCATCATGACCACTTCCAAAGGTTATAGTTCCTAATTTTTCACTCATACCATATTCCATAACCATTTTTCTAGCAATAATAGAAACTCTTTGTATGTCATTTGAAGCACCTGTACTGATATCTCCAAGTATCATTTGTTCCGCAACTCTTCCACCTAAAAGTCCAACCATCTCATCTTTTAATTTTGATTTAGAAGTATAGGCTGTATCTTTTTCTGGAAGGTGCATAGTATAACCTCCCGCCATACCTCTTGGAATTATACTTATTTCATGTACTGGATCAGAATGAGGTGTAAACTCCATAACAATAGCATGCCCTGCTTCATGATACGCTGTAAGCTTTCTATCTTCCTCATCTATAACTCTGCTCTTTTTCTCCGGTCCCGCTATAACTCTAGTTATAGCTTCTTCAAGTTCTTCCATTCCTATTACTTTTTTATTACCTCTAACTGCCAGCAATGCAGCTTCATTCATTAAGTTTTCAAGATCAGCTCCTACAAAACCAGGAGTTCTCTTTGCCAAAACATCAAGCTTAACTTCATCTGATAATGGTTTATTTTTTATATGAACCTTTAATATTTCTTCTCTTCCCTTGACATCTGGAGCACCTACTAAAATTTGTCTATCAAATCTACCTGGTCTTAAAATTGCTTTATCCAGTATATCCGGTCTATTTGTAGCAGCTATTAAAATTATTCCTTCATTAACTCCAAAACCATCCATCTCTACTAATAATTGATTCAACGTTTGCTCTCTTTCATCATGTCCCCCACCAAGGCCAGCACCTCTTTGTCTACCAACTGCATCTATTTCATCAATAAATATTATACATGGAGCATTTTTCTTTGCCTGTTCAAATAAATCTCTAACTCTTGATGCGCCAACACCAACAAACATTTCAACAAAGTCTGAACCTGATATACTGAAAAATGGCACTCCCGCTTCTCCTGCTATAGCTTTAGCAAGAAGAGTTTTTCCAGTTCCTGGAGGACCTACAAGAAGCACTCCCTTTGGGATTCTAGCTCCCATTTCCAAGTATCTCTTTGGTTGTTTTAAGAAATCAACTATTTCTTCTAACTCTGCCTTTTCTTCATCTGCACCAGCTACCTCCTTAAAAGTTACCTTTTGCTTATCAGGGGTGGCCATCTTAGCCCTACTTTTACCAAAGTTCATTACTCCTCTGTTGCCACCACCACCTTGAGACTGCTGCATAAACATAAACCAAAATCCAACTAACATAAGTATTAGGAATATAGTTGGAAGCCAATTTACCCATATAGGCATAGAAGTTGGTTTTTCAAATCTAACTTCTGCCGTTGTATTAGGATTCTCTTTTATAATATCTATTAATAGAGTTTCTGGAATTACTGATTCAAACTGAGTTTTATCCTTATCCTTTAATTCCCCAATTACTGTTCTTCTATCTTGTTTAACCTCAATCCTAGAAATATTATCTTCAACCAAATATTTTCTAACCTGATTATAGGAAATTAAACTAGTACTTTTATTTGTTTCAACCAAAGCTAAGGCAGCTAGTATAACCATCATAAATACAATTATCCAGGCTGTTGCGCTTGAAAATTTTTTCACATTAAAGCCCCCCATCTTTTTGGAATTCTAGTAATTTTACATAAAATTTTACCACATAGAATTTTCCTTTACAATGATAGTAGTATTTATTTTTTGTAAACTTCCTCCTTTAGTATTCCTACATAAGGTAAGTTTCTATACTTCTCTGCATAATCTAAACCATACCCCACCAAAAAGTAGTTTGGCACATCATATCCTAAATACTTAACATCAATCTCAACCTGTCGTCTTTCAGGTTTATTTAAAAGGCACGCTATTTCTACACTATTTGGATTTTTAGCTTTTAAATACTTTATAAGATATTTCAATGTTATGCCTGAGTCAATTATATCCTCTATTATAAGTACATCTTTATTTTCTATTTCAAAATCTAAATCTTTAAGTATTCTAACGACTCCTGAACTTTCAGTTGAATTGCCATAACTTGAAACTGCCATAAAATCCATTTCACATGGAATGGTTATTCTCTTCATAAGCTCAGCCATAAATGGAACTGATCCTTTAAGTACACCAACAAGCATTAAATCCTTATTTTTATACTCTTCACTAATTTTACTTCCTAGCTCTCTAATCTTTCCACTTATTTCCTCTTCACTTAACAGTACTCTTTCAATATCATTTTTCATCCTAATTATTCCTCTCTTTCAATTTTAATTTGTAATATATTTTGGGTATGTTCATCTATTTTAAATTTGTTACTTATTCTATATCCAACTACCCAAGCTATTTCTTCTCCAAAACAAATAAGAGGTATACTCTCTCTTTCATTTTGAGGAATTTTTAAATCTATAAATAAATCTTTTAATTTTTTACTTCCTCTCATTCCTAAAGGTGTGAATTTATCTCCATTTCTCCTATACCTTAACTTTATGTCCCCATTTATTTTATCATAGTCAAAATATTTAATTAAATTATTTTTTTCTAAATCCTTATGAATATTATTTTTTATTAACTTTAAGCTTATACTTAGTCCAATTTTATTTATACTATTCTCACAATCTACAATTAAATTATACTCTTCCTTATTACCCACTTTTTTATTCTTTCTAACATATACATGTATGTCTCCATAGTTATTCAATGCTTCTATATTATTAGGAAGCATAACCATCTTACCAGTAGAATGTCTTTGAAGGTTTATAATATCATAAACATGAACTCTTTCAAAATTACGTAAATCTCCTTTAAGTTCGTTAAAAGCACTTCTTATTATTCTAGTAAGAACAGCTTCATCCTCTTTAAAAGCATCCTTATATATTATAACCTGATTTTTATTTATTTTACAATATTTTCTATATTTTTCTCCTGCAATAGAATTTATATAATCATTGTCTTTTCTTATTGTATCAACTAATCTATTTAATCCATCAATTATATCCTTATTAAAATTCTTTTCTATGTAAGGAATCAGTTCAAGTCGTATTTTATTTCTTGTAAATATGTTCTCTAGATTTGTTTTATCAATTCTAGGATGTAGATTATTATCTTCACAATAATCTTCTATCTCTTTCCTACTTATATGTAATATTGGTCTTACATAAACATTATCTCTCACAGCTCTAATCCCACTCAATCCTTCTAAGCCTGAGCCCCTCATTACCCTCATAAGAACTGTCTCTGCCTGATCATTAGCATTATGTGCAACAGCAACTTTTTGACCATTTGTTTTTTTTAAAATATCTTTAAAAAACTCATATCTAACTTCTCTTCCAGCTGTCTCACAGGAAATGCTTCTTTCTAAAGAAACTTTATGTACATCAATCTTCTTAACAAAACATTCTATACCCATATTTTTGCAAATTTTCTTAACATACTCTTCATCTTTGTCAGCTTCTTCTCCTCTTAAACAATGATTTACATGTGCTGCCATCAACTGAATACCTAATTTATCTTTTAAAGTATGTAAAACATGTATAAGACAAATAGAATCAGGTCCTCCTGAAACTCCTACTACAACCTTATCACCTTTATTAAACATTTTGTTATCTTGTATATATCTTATAACTTTATCTATCACTCTTAACACTCCCGCATATAGCTTTTTACATTATTTTATTATATCATAGAAAATATTATTTGGTGTAAAATATAGTAGAGAATGAAAATTAAGCAATTTAACATTCTCTACTTACCATCATATACCAGTATATTCTTTAATATAAATTATAAACTTTAGACACTATAACCGTCATATCATCTTTTACTTTTCCTCCACTTAATTCTTTTGCCTTCTCAATAAGACCATCAACTACTTCTTTTGGATTGTTGGTGTTATTTTCTTCTAAATATTTAACCACCCAATCAACCTTTCCAGCACTATTAATATCATAATCTAAAACTCCGTCACTTAACATAATAATAATATCTCCATTTTTTACTTTCTTATTAACAACTTCTACATCAACTTTATCTAACACCCCTATGGGTAGACTCCTAGATTTTATTACCTCAACTCTATTACCAGACTTTATAAAACTTGCTACGGCTCCAATTTTCATAAAGCTTACATCACCAGAATATAAATCTAAATTACACAAATCTAGTGTTGAAAATTTCTCATCCTCAGAAAATTTTAAACTCATTATTCTATTTACTGTATTAATAGCTGTAATATTAGTTAATCCTGCATTTGTAAATTTCTCAATCATTTCAACTGCCGCTATACTCTCTCTACCAGCCTGTGGACCCGATCCCATTCCATCACTTACAACACACATATAGCCTCCTTCTGCAGTCTTACCAAAACTATAACTATCTCCACTATATTTTTCTCCATGTTTACATTCTCTACCAGCATAGGAAGATACATAAAATTTTGGTGTTTCTTCGAAAGTAACAGTACACTCACCTGTTTTAGGATTTATAACGCAACCATCATCACTAACACACATAAATTTATCCGTAAACTCATTTATTAAAGGAAGTATACTTTTCACACATAACTGCGAACCTCCACAGGAGTTTAAGCACATTTTTATTACAAGTCTCTCATTCCTATCTTCAAAACAAAAAACATCGTTAAATTTAATACCTTTGTCATCAAATATTTTTCTAAGTATTTTCTCTACTTCATTCACAATCTTTATATCAGAATCAAATTCTTTCATTACTTCCTTTAAAGAGTGAGCCATACTATCTATCTGATCTGATAAAATCTCCCTACCTTCACTTAAACTTTTTCTCCACATTTCTTTAATTACATAACTGTTAACTATATCTCTTGTATTTTTTAAGAGAGTACTTCTTTTAAGACACTTTCTTTCTATTTCTTTAGGCACTATATTTTTTTTACCTTCTTCACAATTTTGTATAAGCTCTGCAAAGGCAGCATAAGTATAGTAAGCCTCCTTTTTCCAACAAGAATCATTCATATTACAATTACTGCAAACCCTATCTGCAAGCTTCTCTATTAATGCACTACTCTTGTTTTTCATAACCAATTTATCATTATCTGCTAAATTGCTTAAAGTATCTGAAATACTATACAAAACATCTGAAAAATTGTCTAACCTATTTAAAAGTAAGCCTTTAACGTTATTAATATTATTTTTATTCAAATATTCTTGCTTCTTCTCCCAATCTAATTCTAGGTTTATTTTATTATATATTTTACTTGGTATAGCTAAAAAAATTCCTGCTGCTATCAAAGTCTCAATAAATTTAAACTCTACCCCTATATTGGAATATAACATTAAAATTAAGAAAGTTATAACATAAGCAAACCCTACAAGCCATTTCCCAACATCTCTAAAAATGCCGCCAATAAGGCCACATAAACCGTATACACTTATGTATATTAGTAAATTATCAGTAGAAATACCTATAATAGTACCAATAGCAATTCCACTAGCAGCTCCAATCGTACTTCCATTTATATAACTCAATATTAAAATAAATGTTAAGGCCAAAATATTCCTCAAAGAAATGGACAGAATATTTATCCCCCATGTTCCAGATATAATTAAACCAAGAATAATAGTAATACTCATAATCTCTTCACTGCTAAATAAATGTTTTGTCTTAATTTTTTTAAAGCATATTATAGAACGTTCAAGAATAAAATATAATGGAATAATACAAATTATTTGAAGAAAAGCAGTCAAAAAAGCTACTCTAAAACTCAAACTTCTTATAAAAAATTCACTAACTATTAATTCAACAAATATAGCACTAAAAATCATCAATAATCTTACTTTCTTAGCCTTATCCTCTAACATATAAGCTAAAATTGCAATGGTTCCTATAATTATTAAACATCCTGGCAAATTATTAAGTTTATTATATATTGAAATGTAACCCACTAAAGCTCCACATGCTGTGGAAATAAAAAAATTTTCTTCCTTATACAAAGACATAGCTATCAAAAATGCTATACCAAAAGGTGCCATTGAATTTTCTATATTCAATAACAACACTCTACTTATTAGTAAAGAGACTACAAAATAAAGTATACCCTTAGGTCCTCCAATAACTACTATGCTTTTTTTATCCTTTTTATCTTTGCTATCCTTTTTAGATCTTTTATAAGGAAATATTTCTGCTCCGTATTGCATTTCATCTCCCCCCGAACTCTTTCATGTTATTAATAATTATAGCAAAGATATCTGGAAATAAATGTCACTTACTGAGACAAGCCTTATTTTTTCGTAAGACATATAATTTTATTTTTTTGTAAATTGTTACTATTAATGATTTTTTTCTATCTTTTTTCTTCAGTAACTAACAATTCTAATAATTTCTCTAAATTAAATTTGAATTTATCCTTAATCAAAGGTATCTACTTATAAAACTATATTTAACCACATATCAAAAGAAAAAAATATAAAATAAAAGACCCACAATAATTTGTGGGTCTTACTGGTAGCGGAAATAGGACTTGAACCTACGACACTCCGGGTATGAACCGAATGCTCTAGCCAGCTGAGCTATTCCGCCATGTTCCAAAAAATAAATGGTTGCGGAGGCAGGACTTGAACCTACGACCTTCGGGTTATGAGCCCGACGAGCTACCAACTGCTCCACTCCGCGATAATTGGTGCCGGAGACCGGACTTGAACCGGTACGGAGTGTTAGCTCCGCAGGATTTTAAGTCCTG
>JAVBWC010000070.1:0-32713 GCA_036677675.1 Clostridiaceae bacterium
AAAACCATTTTACATTTTTTGTATTGTTCGTACTTTGAAGAATACTTTTTTGTCATGCAATTTTTTAAGAATTATCTTTTTAAAAATTTTTATTGACTTTTACTAGCTGGTCTTAATTTTACAACTGCTAACTTCTATGAAAATAATTCTTACAAAGATTTATTCTACAAACTCTCTACATAAACGTCTTTTTTTCCAACAACAACCACTGCAGCTTTTTTTACCTTTTTCCCATCAAATCCCTTATCTATTTGATAACTCTCACCATAACCTGAAAGCTGTTCTAATGCCTGCTGTTTTGTTTCATCAAGCTTTTTTCTATCACTTTCTTTTAAATATTTAAGCTCTATTATCCATTCATAATCCACATATTCCTTATATGAAACTGCTTTCGTAAGAAATATATCTATATAGCCATTTTGTACTTCTCTTTCACTATCTATAACATACATTTTGTTCATGTTTAGAAGAGTTACTATTATAACCTTAATATATTTTTCGTCAAAATTCTGAAGATCTCTGTTAGACAGTTTTTCCAGTATATCCTTTACACAATCTATAAAATCATTTATTTGCCCTTGTCTTTGCATTTTAGATATACTATCCATTATTTTTCTATTATCAATTTTTATATCTACTCTTAATTTTTCAAGAAACTGCTCCCAAAATATTTCCTTTATAACTTGGTTTGGAATGCAAAGCTCTGCCTCATAACCTAATGATTGTTTTATTGTAAGCATCCCTAAATAATATAGAAGCGATATAAAGTTTTCTTTATTGTTGAACATAGTTTCAAGATTAAATCTATCTACTATTCTTGATACTAAAGCTTCTTCCTTTATTATATTTTCTACTGTTCTTTCATCTTGAAAATTTAATGCAATTTTATTAACCCTACCATAATCGGTCTTTACATTGTTGTCAATCATTTCATAGGGATATTCATAATTGTTAACTAAGTATTTTATAAAATATAAAGTCATATCTGAATTGTAAATTCTATTCCTACCTTTTCTACTAAAAAGATATCCATTATAATATCTTCTCATCTCAGCTATAACTTCATTTATCTTCATAAATTCTTCAACTTTAAATTCTTTAAGCATACATATAACTTCTTCTTCAGTAAACCCTAATGCTTCATTTAACATTGGATTCATAGTCAAGTTGTCTGTTATATTAAATCCACTAGTTAAATCATCAAGCATTATTGGACTTACCCCTGTCATGAAGATTCTTGATATGCTATCTACCGTACCTTCTTTTAAAGCTTTATAAAATGTTCTAACATAACCTTCTCCAGATATTAAATCATAATATAAATCTTTATTTGCATTCATTATAGCGTTAGCAAAATTATCATATTCATCTATAAGCACAAATAACTTCTTATTTACTTCCTGCACCTTCAAAGCAAGATATCTTATTGCCATTTCAGCTCCTATAATATTTTCTGGAAGCTTATCTTCTTCCAAAATATCTTTATACTTTCTCAAAAAATATTCTGCTGAATTCAAAACCAACCCATCAAAGCTTTTTATCAATTTTTCTTTTCCCTGAGTTGTATCTATTCCTGCAAAGCTTATTTTAAATACTAAGTATTTATTTCTTTCCTCTGTAGGATTTTCACCTATGTAAAAATCCCCAAAAAGTGTTTCAAATTTATCTTTTTTATTTACATCATAATAATTCTCAAGCATAGATATAAATAAACTTTTTCCAAATCTTCTTGGGCGTATAAAAAATTGGTATGGTGGAAATTGCTCCAGCATTTCTATATATTTTGTTTTATCTACATAAAGATAGTTTTCTTCTATAAGTCTTTCAAAATTTGATATGCCATAAGGTATCTTTTTCATATAATCCTCCATTAATTTTATTATACATCACTCCGAATTATTTAACCTATTAGTATTATATCATAACTAGTTTGTCACCATATCTTATCTTTAAATTATTAGCTATAAAAATTCCTTTACATCTTGAGGATATTCTATTTTTAATTCATGGCAAATTCCATATATCAAAATTTTTTCTGCAATAGTATTCACATCAAAATAATGTTCTTCCTTTTCTTCTTTATAAATACATCCTATTATTTTTTATCATTTTAAGTTATAATAAAATTTATTATTTAAAATAGGGGGAAAGGAAAGATGAATACACTAGAAAAATTTATAAGCTATTATAAGCCTTATAAAAAGATGTTCTTTATGGATATGTTTTGTGCACTTATACTATCACTCATAGATTTATCATTTCCAATAATAGTTAAATATTTATTGAATGATATATATATAAAAGATACTAATGTAATACTTAAATATGCAATTATAATAGGAATTTTTATGTTTTTTATGTATGTGATAAGATTTTTTTGCCAATATTACATAACTTCATGGGGACACATAATGGGAGCAAAGATGGAAGCTGACATGAGAGAGGATATATTTTCTCATCTTCAAAAACTCTCTTTTTCTTATTATGATAATAATACTACAGGGAAGTTGATGTCTAGAGTAGTCACAGATTTATTTGATATATCAGAACTTGCTCACCATGGTCCTGAGGATGTATTTATTTCTATTCTTAAGATTGTAGGTTCTTTTATACTACTTTTAAATATTAACGTTAAAATAACACTAATATTATTTGCACTAACATTAGTTATGCTATATTTTTCTTATTTTTATAACAAAAGAATGCGATATATATTTAAGGAAAACAGAGCTAAAATTGCAAATGTTAATGCACAAATTCAAGATAGCTTATCGGGAATAAGAGTTGTAAAATCCTTTGCAAATGAAAATGTAGAGAGGATTAAATTTAATGAGGGAAATAAGGAATTTTTAGATACTAAGGAAAAAAGCTATTATTTAATGGGGCGTTTTTTCAGCATGAATGGATTTTTTCAAGGGATGTTATATCTTTCTGTAGTAGTATTTGGAGGAATTTTTATAAGTACGGGAGCTATAAAAGTTTCTGATTTGGTTGTTTATATATTGTATATAAATATATTTTTAAACCCTATAGAAAAATTGGTGAATTTCACAGAGCAATATCAAAAGGGAATATCAGGCTTTGAGAGGTTTTTGGAAATAATGAATACAGACCCTGATATAAAAGATAAAAAAGGAGCAATTGAAATAAAAGATGTTAAAGGAAAAATAGAGTTTAAAAATGTGTCCTTTGGTTATGATAACAAAAATTCTATACTTAATGATATAAACATGAATATAGAATGTGGAAAAACAGTAGCTATAGTTGGTCCATCGGGTAGTGGGAAAACTACATTTTGTAATATTATTCCTAGATTTTATGAAATATATGAAGGAATGGTTACTATTGATGGCATAGATATTAAGGATATTAAGTTGAAATCATTAAGAAGAAATATTGGAATAGTTCAACAAGATGTGTATATTTTTGGAGGAACAATAAAAGATAATATAGCTTATGGAGATTCAAATGCTTCAGAGGAAGAAATTATAAAAGCAGCAAAAAAAGCCAATGCTCATGAATTCATAATGGGACTTGAAAATGGATATGATACTTATGTAGGTGAGAGAGGAGTTAAACTTTCAGGAGGACAAAAACAAAGAATATCTATTGCAAGAGTATTTCTTAAAAATCCACCTATTCTTATATTGGATGAAGCAACATCTGCCCTAGATAATGAAAGTGAGAGATATATACAAAAATCTTTAGAGAGATTATCTCAAAATAGGACAACCATAGTTATAGCCCATAGATTAAGCACCATAAGAAATGCAGATAAAATAGTTGTACTAACACAAGAAGGCATAAAAGAAACAGGAACCCATGATGAACTTTTGTTAAAAGATGGAGTATACGCTAAACTTTATAATATGCAATTCCAAGCAGTATAAAAATTTTACAATATTTGTTTAATTTCTATAGAAAAAGCTAGTATTACCTAGCTTTTTCCATTATCTTTCTGACATCCTTCACATAATCCTCAATTAACAGTTCCTGATATCCTGCTAACCCCTTATTTTTAAGCTTTTCTACCAAGGGTACAATCTCATTATTTTCAATGTTATCTAGCATAGTATTTCTACTATAAGGTATCTCTTTGTCTGATATTATTTTAAGATAATCCTCTACTCCAAATCTCCAAAATTTTAGTTTATCACCATATCTCATCTTTAACTTATTAGCTATGACAATTCCCTCTGGATCAAAATCTCCAGAATAATAAATTTCCTCTACATTTTCAATTGTTTTATCTAACAGAACCAATGCTGCAAGCTTTAATTGACCACTTGTACATATAATGGAAGGTTTTAAATCAACTGTTCTTTTCACAACCTCACTAAATAATGATGGATTTTCAAAAATAAATAATCTATTTTTATTACAGATAAACTTATCTATTTTAGACAAATTTCCCAAAGTAAAGATGAGATGCTCTTCAAAGTCTGTAAAACTATACACAAAGTCCAGCTCCCTATTTCCTTTATAAGCCCTAAGTCCAAAAGTTGCTATATAGCTAGAAATGTCGTCTTTTAATATTCCCGCAGAATATAATAGTTCTGCAGTCTCCTCTGCATCTTGAGGATAGTCTCTTTTCAATTCATGACAAATTCCATATATTAAAACTTTTCCCCCAGTAGTATTTATATCAAAATAATGAGGGTCTCTTGTAATTTTAGAAGAAAATATAGGTAGGCTTTCTGAATCGTCCATACTAAATGTAAGTGAGTTAAGTCCTTTAAAAACATTATTTAAGAATACCTTAAATTCTTCTAGTTTATTTTCCTTATTATAAGTTTCATAATTTTTATTTATTGTACTGTATCCAAAACTTTTATTTTCTAATGCTTTCTTAAGCCATATTGCTGCCCTTGTGCCTTTATTTGTGAATAGAAGTTCTTTAAAAAATTCCTCTTTTTTTCTTTTCTTATCTTCCTTTTCTTCTTTATAAGTTATCAAATCATCCTTAAAATATATTGCTAAAACCTTTGGAAAATCTATTCCTTGAAACTTACCACTACAAAAGTAATCAACAAATTTTTTTACAGATACCTTTGCTTCTTTTGCAGCAAAGTATTTGTGATGAAGAGGAGCAAGTATAATTTGCTCCTCTTTTGTTAAGTCTTTCAATTCAAAAGTTCCACTGAGTTTGCCTAACCTTTTATATTTTTGAAATATTTGGGTAAGTATTCTTTTATATTCCTTCTTATCTTGAAAAAATTTCAAAGCTTCCTTTTCCTTATCCAACATCTTCACCTTCTAAAACTATAACTTTTTCTTTTCCATTCCATTGGAACCTCTCTACTACAACAATATCATCTTCACTATCCCTTGTTAATTCACAAATAGCCAGTTCCTTTACCGTATCATAATCTCCCCATAAAACCTGAGAATTCAGTACATAATCTAAATTCATTTTTTCTAAAAGTTTAAACATATCACTTATGTTATTTTCATCAACTCCTGCAAAAGCTTCGTCTAAAGCTATTATTCTAGGACAGTCCTTTTTATCCGCTCCATTATATTTTGCATTTACTGCCGCAAAAAGTGGAACATACATAGCCATAGCCTTTTCTCCACCAGAAAACTTAAAGAATTCGTTATCTGTAAGCTCTTTTTTTCCCTCTAAAGGCTTTGTAAAATAAAGCCTAAATTCATACCACTGTCTATAATCTAAAATATCTTTTATTATACTTTGATAATTTACTATCTCTCCATTAGCTTCAAGATCCCTCTTTTGCTGTATAAGCTTTTCTTTAAAATGTCTAGATAATTTATCTATATCTTCTTCTGTTACTATAGAACCTCTTTGAAGTATATTAACTAAGCTTGTGATGTCCATTTGATTTTCAGTATCCGCTTTTCTTGGAACCCACCTTAGGCTAAATTTAAGACCACTTGAGGTATTCATAGCCTCCATTAAATTATCCATTTGGTCTACCCATATCTTCGTCTGATATATTTTTGCAGTTATCTTTGTGCTTATAGTGTTTATTAGAGTTTCCTCAAATATTTGCCTTTCTCTTTCACTAATAAATAGCTTCTGTTCTTCTATAGCTTCCCTCAATAAATATGTTAAATCGTAAAGAGAAACTTTTCCATTAAACCTAAGTACAATTTCAACTCTTTTGCCTTTCATATAAAGTTTTCTTTTTTCTTCATCTTCTATTTTTTCTTCTAATTTAAATATTTCTATATGCTTTAAGTTATATTCTCTTAAATCACCTTCATACTTTTGTATACTTTCAAAAAGTTCTCTTCCATAAGTACCTTCATCTTTATTTCCTTCATCTGTGTAATTTTTAGCTACATATTTGGCTTTTTCTTTTAAATTTCCCTCTGAGTTTATCTCTACATAGTTAAGTTCTATTTCTTTTATAAGGTTTTCCTCTAATATTTCAAGAAGCTCACACTCTCTACTAATTTTGTTTTCTTTTTCCTTTTCTTTTTCTATATTATTCTGTATTTTATTATTAATAGTAGTTATTGTGCTATATTCTTCTGTAATTTTTGTTGGATAGGTGTCTACTATGTTTTTAGCATCTTCTATAGCCTTTTCTATCTCATTTAAGTTACTCTTCATAAGAACTTCCTGCAATCCTTGTGCTTTAACGCTTTTCTCTTTTATCTTCTTACTTGAATTAGCTATATTCTGCCAAAGACTATCTACATATTCTCTAATATAATCTATTTGTTCCTCCATTGATATTATTCTTAAGCTATAACTTCTGAATTTTTCAATATTAACCTGTATTTCATTTAAAGCTCTTTCATAATCTCTCACTGCATCTAAAGCATCTTCAAAGGATTTTGAATTCTTTTCTATATTTATTTCACTGGTCTTTTCAAAAACCTTTATTTTAGATTGCTCCAAACTTTTGTTTAATTCTAAGTATTTCTCTTTAAGTCTCAATAATTCCTTACTTTGTCTTTTTACTTCCTGTTCCTTTTCTTCAATGAGTTCTAAGTTTGTTCTTAAATCCTCTGTAGAAGGAAATGCTTCGTATTCTTTCTGCAAAGTAACTAATTTTTCTTCTAACCACCTTAAACTTTCTTCAATTGAGCTGATTTCAAATTTTATACTATGAATCTCCTGTATCTTTTCTTGTATTAAATATTCTCTATGTCTCTTTCTACTTTCCTCCCCTATATACTTTAATTCATAGTTAGATGAAGTTTTTCCTCTTATAATTCCAATCTTGTAAATGCCTTTATTGTTTAAGTATGTAGCTGAAGTTTCCTCTATTGATATACTATTTAAAATAGCTTCAAGTTCTTCTTTATGTGCTTTAGTAAATTCTCCATCTTCCAGCTTTAAAAAAGATGAAAGATTGCTTTTTTCATTAAATGAATTGTTTTCTACAAACAAATATTTATCTTTTACAGTTACATCCATTAACTGATTTTTATATTTATTAGGCACTATCAAAGAATTAATAATACCCATGTCTATCAATGAGCTTTCAATAAACTTCTTTTCTTCTTCTGATAAAGTTTCTATAAAATTAAAAGCTTTATAAAAAGTTATAAAAGGTATGCCTTTATCCTTAAGCTTCTTTCTACTATCCTTTACCTCTTCCTCTAGTATAAATTCTGCTTCCTTTTCTTCTTCTAATTTCTTTATATCATCCTCTAAATTTTTAATATTCTCTAATTTATTTTTCTTTTCCTCATTAAGTTTTTGTTTATCTAATACAAATTTCCCTCTAAAATTAGAGTAAGCATCGCTTATAATTGGTTTCAAGTCTTCTAAAGCACTTCTACTTTCCATGTCATTCACTATTTTGAATAGTTTTTGAAGTTCTTCTTCCCTTAAGATAAACTCCTTGTTCTTTTTGTTATAGACATTGATTTTCTCCATATACTCTTCTTTAATTTGAGTAAAGTACTGATAGCTTTCCTTTAGTTGACTGTTTAATTCTTCTACACTCTTTTCTGCTTTATCTCTTTCTAATTCACATTCTTCTTTCTTATTTTTTATATCCTCATATTGTTTTATAATTTTTAAACCTTGATTTAGTTTTTTTTCTTCTTTATTTAGACTTTCCTTTAAAAATGTAAAATCATATCCATCTATATCTTTAAGCAATTCCTTTTTTAATAAACTACCCTCTTCAAAACAAAACTCTTCTCCATAACTCTGTAGTTCATCTAACTCTTTTACTATATTCTCTTTTAAATAATCCTGCTCTTTTTTTACCTTTTCTAAAAGGTCTTCTTTTTCCTTAAGTTCTCCACTCTTTCTGTCTAAGTCTTCTCTTAATTTATTAATTTCTTTTTCTTCTTCACTTATTTCTCTTTTTAAATTTTCAAGTTCACTTTTGGTACTAAAGATATCATTTTTGACAAGCTCCTCATATTCTACCCGAGCCTTATCATATCTTCTTTTTAAATTATCTACTTCATTTTCTTTTATCTCTTTTTCACTTTTTAATTCCTGAACATTAAGTAGTAATTTCTCTCTTTCCTTAATTAAATTACTTACATAAGCCTCTTTTTCTAAATAATCCTTGGATTTTGAAAAAAGTATGTATTTATTATAGTTATGATAGCTTTTTTTAAGACTTTCTGCTGCCTTTAAGCTTTTCTCTAAAGTCATTAGCTTCATATTAAGAGAATCCATATTGTCCATAGCCTCAGCCATAGGTCTTAAATCATCCTCTGATAAGGTCTTTTGAGAATTATTTAATATAGTATATATTTTTGTAGGCTTAAATTCCTTAGAAAGTTTTGGACTTCTTATCTCAATTAGAAGTTTTAAAAGTTCTTCATAGTTTTCAATATCACTAAAGCCAAAGAGATGCTCATTTACTTTACTCATATATTCCTTCTGAGCTTCTGTAAAAACATTTCCCTCTCCTAAAGCATTTTTAAACTGCTGTTTTGTTAGAGGATACCTTCCACCTAAATTTTTATAAAGTTTAAAATCTTTATTTATTCTTCTTCCATCCTTTAAAATAAAATACCAGGAATCCATAGGTTTTGATTTTTGTGCTCTCATCCCCATACCAATAGTTATGTATAAATTACTTTCAGGCTTTTTGAACTCTATGTATAAGTATCCAATCCTATCTTTATGTTCATCATAAAGAAGATAGTTCTCCATTTTTCTAGCAGTGGAACCAAAAGGGTCCAGCCTACTAGGTGACTTGTTTCCATCTAATAATAAGGGAATAAAACTCTGAGTAGTTACAGATTTTCCACTCCCATTACTTCCTCTTAAAAGAATTTTTCCATTTAAAAGCTGAAATTCCTCTTCATCATAATACCAAAAATTAAAAAGACCAAATTTATTTGCAATCCATCTTTCACTCATATTTCCCTCCACATTACACTTCCTCTGGCACATAGTCCTCAGGATAATCTCCTACAACCTTACCTATCAAAGGTAATAAAACTATAGAATTATCCCTTTCCTCTGCCATAAGAAAACCTTTCATATAATTTAGCAACACTTCTGCAAAATATTCATCCTTACAATCTCTAAGTTCTTTCTTAAACCCACTTCCTTTTTTCTCCCTTAACTCTAACAACAGCTTATTAAATGCTTCTTTAGATAAAACTATTTCATCACTTAAATTAAGGGAAAGCATTCTCTCTTCTAATTTCTCCCTTACAAACTTTCCAAATAAGAGAACAGCTTCACTTTCTCCCTTCATACTTGGAAATAAATCACCTATTTTATTATCATCAACCAAAACTATGAGAGCACCATTTTTATGTACATGCACGCTCCATCCCAAATTTTTTTCAAAATTCTCCTGAATGCTACTTCTAAATTTTTTTATATACTCATAATCACTGTCATAATCTCCTTCGTTGTAAACTATTGGTGATAGCAGTAATCTCCTATAAACTCTGTTTCTTCTTAATATTCCCTTATCCTGTTCTACTCCATCCCAATTGTGTTGAACAAGGTCCTCTAAGCTTTGACACTCCATAATATCCTTTGAAAAGCTTCTTACTATATACCTTGAAATTCCTGTGCTTTCATACAATACATCTGCATTTTCATTGCTGGAGAACTCATCTTCATCCCCATCATTATTTTTCATAATACCTAAAGATAAAGCCAATTTTATAACTTTAATTAAGGATTTTCTATTTCCGTATTTTGTCCAATCTATATTTTCACCTGGATAGTGATTTGAAATATATTCTGTTACAAAAGATAAAACAAATTGTTCTTCTTTGTTTTTATCCTCTAAATACATTAAAAGCAGTATAAAAAAAATATATTCTTTTACTTCAGTAAACCCTTCTATCCCCATCCAGCTCTCTGGTTTTCCTTGTATTTTTTCAAGCTTTACAAAATCCTCATTAATAATAATGTTATAACCTAGTTTTTCAACTAAAAAATCTTTAAGTTCTTCATATCTATCTTTTATAGAATAATAGAGTTCTCTATTGTTTTCCCTCAAAATAATATAATTTTCTAACAAAGCTAATAACTCTTTCAATTTTTACCTCCAAGCTATTTATTGAATATAAGACTATAGTTAAGCATTTTAAATTCGCCATCATTACATCGCAAAGTTATATATTCCTCCTGATCCACTGATATAACCTTATATACTTTACCATATTCTGTCTTACTTATACCTTTTTTATTACTTCTACCTTTAGACAACCATCTTAGTAGGATGCTTCTTTGGTTTTTAGATATAGTTCCCAAATCCCCAAAAGTAATTTTTCCATCCTTTATTAAGCTTTCTACTAATGCTTTTTCTTGTTCCCTTCTAGCAATTATTCTTTCAGCTTTTATTCTCTTTTTTTCACTGTTATCCTTTACTGCTACTCTGCTGGCAGTCTTTTCTCTGTACTGCCTTATCCTTGGTTTTACCGTAACAAAATGAGACTTTTCTTCATATATGCTACTGTTTATACTTTCCGTTTCTCTAACAGGGTTTCCTTTAATATGTCTTGGTTTAAAAACTCCAAAAACTACTGAGGAAAGTTTATGAGCCTCTTCTATAGTCTGGCATTTAGAAAAAATCTCTGCAATTTTTTTATATTCTTCTTTTCTATTTCCACTTACATACTTCATCTCTACAAGCTGCATAGCATATCGAGTGATTTTTCTTATTATTTCATTGGTACTATCTAAAAGTTGATCTGCCATAGAGCTTTCAGAACCTTCACCTAAAAACCAGCTTTTAATACTGTAAAATCTTCCTTTATTTTTTTCAATATAAAACTCTTCATCTAATTCGCCTTCAAGTCTCGGAAGAGATTTTTCATGTTCTAAAACCTTTTGAATTATAGTATCTACAACATTTTCATCTAATCTTTCTAAAAAATTTCTAATCACACTAGAATTCACCTGAAGCCCCTTTATAAAATCTCTTAAATAAGATATAAAGCTTTCCTTAAAAATTAAAAACTGTGTAGTTTTCATAATTTCTTCATGCTTAGGTGAATAAAATTTACTTATGTAATCTTGATAATTTTCATTAAGCACCTTAAAATCTCTATTTAGTCTCTTCCACCAATCATAAACCTTATTATTTTCTCTTGTAGTCATAAGGGTTATTTCCTTAAGTTCTTCTTTAAATCTTTCTACTAAAGTTGCTTCTAAAGAACCTCTGCTTTCTTCTTTTAAGACTTCAAGCCTAATTAACATTCTCTCTATTTCCACAGTATAAGGTGAAACCTGATATTTATATTGCTTATTTTTAAATTCTTCTATAGTTTTCATCTTTCTTACATCATACATAGTAAGTAGATTTCCCCAATTTACTAATGCCTCTAAATCCTGTTTCAGAGTTTCCATATCATATTGGTTAAATTCTTCATATTTAATGAGTTTTTCATGGATTTGCTCTTTTAAGAGCCAAAAATTCATTTTTTCATAGTTTTTAAACATTATTCTTATTATTGCTCTGTATCGCCAGGTATTTTCTACAGCCAAATATTTAGTCTCTGTTATTTCTTTTTTTAACTTACTGTCTAAAAACATTGTATTTTTCCCTTCTCTTTTATATTTGCTTATATTTTAGCATAAAATTTTACATAAAAATAAAAAGCCATAAATTTAATTATGACTTTTTTAAGGTAGTTGTTACCTTTTAAAAATTAGCAGTTTTCTTCCTCAAGGGATTTAGGATTTACCATGTAATACTAAAACCTTTTTACCTTCAAAAGCTATTCCAAGCTGAATAATATCTTTAACACCTCGATCTATAAGTTCCTGTTTATATCTCTTATCTTTTATTTGGTTCAGAGCTTTTTCTGCTGCTATTTCTAATGTCTCATTATCATCTTCATCAATTTTCTTAAATTCTATAATTATACCTTTTTTCTTTATATCTTTCGGTATAATCATTATCTCATATCTACCATATCCACTTTCTTTATTAGATTTAACCTCATACTCCTTTGAAAGTGCTATTAAAGCTCCTAATACAAAAGAATGATATACCTTCTCACTTTCTTTTCCTGAAACATCAAAATAACTTACTGAACTCAGTATAAATTCTCTAAATATTTTACTAAAAATTTTTATATCTCCACTTATTAAACTTTCTAACATCACATTAAAATTTTCATTACTTAAATTTTCTCTAAACCATGCCAATACGATATCTTCATACAAATACTTTACCTCTAAATTTGGTATTTCCATACTGCAATATGTTTTTCCCTGAATTACTCTTTTATGAACTACCTTTAGATATCCACTAAACAATAAGAAGCTCCATGCATTATTTGAGTCTGTCTCTATTTCATGCATAACAATATTCTCATTTATTGTTTTTTCTATTTGTTTTCCTTTTATTAAATCTTCAAGTTCAGTTTTTAATTTTTGTCCACCTCTTGCAAGTACCCTTTTGACTAAATCATTACTACTGGTATTTACCCAATACGGTTTAAACCCCTCTTTATAATTATCCACATAATTAAGTATTGACCAAGGGTTATATATAACTTTATCTCCAAATATATATCCATTGTACCATTGTCTAACTTCTTCTATTTCATATTCTATACCATAATATCTCAGTATCTCTTCTATCTCATTATCTAAAAAACCAAATTGACTACTGTAATGCTCACTTATTAATGTACTAACTTTTAAATTATTGAGTCCTGAAAAAATACTTTCCTTTGCTACCCTAAGTATTCCTGTAAGAACTGCTTTTTGTAAAAACTCATTATCTTTTAATCCACCACTTAAAAAAATCCGCATAAATTCAATCACTTTATCATAATATTCATTCATATATCCACTTTGAATAGGTACATCATATTCATCAATTAATATAACAACTTTTTCTTTATGATATTTATATAAATATTTTGTTAATATTTTTAATCCATTAAGATAAACTTCATAGGGCGCTTTCCCTCTTAAAATTTCTACTATTTCATCTTTCTCATAATCTTTTAATACAGAACCATCTAATATATAATCATGTTTGCTGAATTCATCTTTTACTATTCTTTTGAAGCTGTTTTTACAGGTTTCCCAATCACTGTGTTTTTCATCTTTAAAAGTAAGATAAATTACAGGATATTTTCCCTGATTATTCATAATTTCTTTTTCTTTACTTATATTTAAATCTTTAAAAAGGTAGGAATTGTCTATATTATCTTTTTCATAAAAATATTTAAGCATACTCATGTTAAGAGTTTTTCCGAATCTTCTTGGTCTTGGAAGAAGTATAACTCTTGAACCATCATCAATAATTTCTTTTATGAATAAAGTCTTATCTATAAAATAATAGTTTTCATCTATTATGCTTTTAAAATCACTTACTCCTATGGGTAATTTCTTCATCCTACACTCCCCCAAATATTTTTCTTATGTTAATTATACCCCAAAGCATTGTAATATAACACACTAGAGATATAAATATCCTATTGTAGGTAACCCCTTTGTACAGAATATGATCTATAAATCCTAGAATTTTATAAAAATGTTAAAAGACCAGATCACTCTGGTCTTTTAACATTTTTATTTTTCTCCCATAAACATTTCTATATCATCTTTTACATTTGTTATTCCACCAATACCAAAGTTATCTACTAAAACTTTTGCTACATTTGGTGATAAGAATGCTGGTAATGTTGGTCCTAAGTGAATGTTCTTAACTCCTAAGTGTAATAGAGCTAATAATACTATTACTGCTTTTTGTTCATACCATGCAATGTTATATGATATCGGTAATTCATTAATATCTTCTAATCCAAATACTTCTTTCAACTTAAGAGCTATAACTGCTAATGAATAAGAGTCATTACATTGTCCTGCATCTAATACTCTAGGTATTCCCCCTATATCTCCTAAATCAAGCTTATTGTACTTGTATTTAGCACATCCTGCTGTAAGTATTACGGCATCTTTTGGAAGTGCCTTTGCAAATTCTGTATAATATTCTCTACTCTTCATTCTTCCGTCGCATCCAGCCATTACAAAGAATCTCTTTATTGCTCCTGCTTTTACTGCATCCACCACTTTATCTGCTAATGCTAATACTTGATTATGAGCAAATCCTCCTACGATTTCTCCTTGTTCTATTTCAACAGGAGCTTTGCATTTTTTAGCTTGTTCTATAATTTGTGAAAAATCTTTTTTACCATCTTTTCCTTCTGATATATGTTTTACTCCTTCAAACCCTGTTACTCCTGTAGTATATATTCTATCTTTATAAGAAGCCTTAGGAGGTACAATACAGTTTGTTGTCATTAATATTACACCGTTAAATGATTCAAATTCTTTATCCTGCTTCCACCATGCATTGCCGTAGTTTCCTACAAAGTGTTCATACTTTTTAAATGCTGGATAATAGTGTGCTGGAAGCATTTCGCTGTGAGTATAAACATCTACTCCTGTTCCCTCTGTTTGTTTTAATAATTGTTCTAAATCTTTTAAATCATGTCCGCTTATTAATATTCCTGGATTATTTCTAACACCAATATTTACTTTAGTTATTTCTGGGTTTCCATAAGTTGATGTGTTAGCTTTATCTAATAAGGCCATAACATCTACTCCGTACTTACCACATTCAAGAACTAGTGCTGTCAAATCTTCTCCACTTAAATCATTGTTTAAAGTTGCTACTAAAGCTTTTTGCATAAATGCGTGGATACCTTCATCATCATATCCTAAATTATTAGCATGGTGTACATAAGCTGCCATACCTTTTAATCCATAAATTAAAAGTTCTCTTAATGACCTAATATCTTCATTTTCTGTAGCTAATACTCCTACAGTTTCAGCCTTTTTGCTAAATTCTTCTGCATTATTTGCTGACCAAATAGCAGCATCATGTAGTTTTTCTTCTTCTTTACCTTTTACCCCTGCAAATTTTAATAATTTTGATACCCAATTACTATTCTCTTTTGAGTCTACTTCAACTCCAGCTTTAACTAATTGCTCCTTGATTTTTTGTCTTAATTTCAATCCTTGTGTTACTCTTTCTGTTAATGCTTTATTATCAAAATTTGCATTAGTAATAGTTGAAAATAAACTTTCTACTATAAAATTATCAACCTCTTTATCAGATATTCCTAATTCTCTTAACTTTGTACTGTAAATAGATATTCCTTTTGTTATATATATTAGTAAATCTTGTGTCTTTGCTATATCTGCTGTTTTACCACATACACCTCTTACTGTACAACCTTTACCACCTGCTGCTTCTTGACATTGATAACAGAACATACTCATACTAACACCCTCCAATTATATAATTTAAATTTAATATTTTTATTTACACATTTTGTTACTTAAAATTACTATTAGATATACTGTTCATTTAGTACTTTTTATTTACTATATTAACTACTTGACTATATTATAGTTTCAGCAACAAAAAAAATCGGTAACATTGGTTACCGATTTCTAAAAACATAAATTTTCTTAATAATTTTTATTACAAGGTTCTATTTTTTCTTTTAAATTTTTTTACGAACATGAGACCACCTAGTAAAACTATTAAGGATACTCCAAGTTCAATAATATTATTTGTACTTAACCCTAACAAAGCATTGCTAGTTTTACCAGGCATATTTCCATTTCCCATAGGAGGTCTTTGGCCACCTTGTCCTATATTTTTAAACCTAGATATCATATTTTCATCTACACCTAGCTCTTTTAATTTTTCCTTTTGTTCAGTAGTTAAATCTTCTATATTAGTGTTTTGTATAATATCCATGGCTGCCTTAATATTTTCTTGTGAAGGCATTGCCCCCATATTATTAGGCTTATTATTTTCTTTATTTTCTTTGTTATCACCACCGTCTTTACCTCTGTTACCAGAATCCATACCGCCCAATTCTGATAAATTTAATGTAGTACTAACATTACCATAGGTAGTTGAAGGCTGTGTTCCCTGCAATTGAGCTAGAATACTTTTAGTTCTGTCTTTACCAAATATATTTAGCTGAGAAAGGGACCTTTTGTAATCCTCATAAGTGTAAAAAGCTGTAGCATCCTTCTTTACATAATCACCTATAAGCTTATCTAATGTATTTATTCTTTCTTCAAACTTTCCATTATTAAAATATTCATTAGCAAGTTTTTTTAGATAGTCATGATAAATTTCCTTATACTCATCTACTTCAAGCAATTTTCCTATTAAAGGGGCATCTTCTAAATTTCCTGTAACAGGAGTATCAATTGGGAAGTTTATAGCCTTTGTACTATCATTTACTCTGAAACCTGCAAAAGACATATTTAAATCCCAAGGAATAATTTTAAATACTCCGTCCTTTTCATAAAGATAATAATTATGATACATGCCTCCTGAATAGCTATCTAAATTTACTAAAAAAGTATTCACTGCAAAGTATGCTAAAACTTCTCTAACATCTACATACTTTTCAATGTCTTTTCCCTCATTTAGGTTTTTAATCATATCTATTACTTTATCAAAATCTTTATCTGTTGTTGTTTTAAATATCTTGCTATCCTTTATAGTTGAATAACTTGATTGCTTGTCATCTGTATATTTAAGGTTACTTCCTCCCGTACCGCCTTTATTAAAAGGCATGTTTCCTTCATGATTTTGTCTTTGATCTAATTTTTCTCCATCTCCAGCTATATTCTTTTCCGTTTTTTCTCCATTTTCAACTGTGTTCTTTTCCATTATATTTTCATTAGGTGCCTGCTTTGGAATATCTCCCATAGGAGGCTTCTCCCCATTAGACATTCCGCCTTGATCCTTCTTACCCATATCATTCATTTCCATAGAATCAGGCTTATATAAATTACCTTCTAAACTGCCAAACTCTTTTTCTACAAATCTTTCTTCAATAACCTCAACTGCTAAATATAATCCCCACGCTTTGCCGTTAACACTTATATTTGTATAAGAATATTCTGGCGTAGGTACACCTAATAAAGAAAATACATCATAAGAAATATATTCCTTCATATAGGTTGCATCAGATATTGCATTATTAAGAGCTAAGGTTCTAATACCATCATAAGTCTGACCATCAACATATTCTCCGAAATCAATTTTTAAACTAAAGCGGTCAGTTTTATCATCTGATGCTACCATAGAAAGACTAGAATTACCCTTAGGTCTAATTCCTACATTATAAAAAGTCTCCCCATTTATTGTTATATTTCCGCTGCGATATTCTTCTTTAGTAGCATTCTCTAACAGCCATTTCCAATCCGCTGCATTTATTTCAATATTTATATCTGTTACTTTATCCTTATTTAATACCTCTTCAATGCTAGAATTATTCTCCTCAGGTAATTCCCCTTTGATTTGAATAAATAAAGCTGAAATTGTAAAAACAACTGCTAGTAACATAGCTATTATTGAAATAGACCCCATATGTTTTTCATCAATCAAATTGTTCACCTCCCTTGAGTCAATTTGACTTATGCCATATAATCCCCATTGTAACTAACTAAAACCACATTAGACACACCTTTTATTTTAGAAACTTCATTTACAAAGCTTGTAGTTTCATCCTTAATACCAACTTCTACTGTTATTTCAATTCCATTAAGAGGTGAAACTGTTTTAGATTTCACAACATATTTACTAACTTTTTTATCTACTAGTTCTATGGCACTATTTTCACAAGTATCATCCTCACAATTTATTATTAATATATAAGGATTTTCCTTGGTTTTCTTGTTAACAAATAGAACCATTACAATTCCTATAAAAACAGATCCTAAAACAGCAAGAGGAATAAGTCCTGCTCCAACTACTATCCCTGAACTGATTGACCAAAATAAAAAAGCTATATCTAAAGGTTCTTTTACAGCACTTCTAAAACGAACTATAGAGAGAGCACCAACCATACCAAGAGATAGAACTACATTGGATGTAATTGCTAAAATAATTAGTGTAGTAATTAAACTAAGTGCCATTAAAGAAACCCCAAAGCTAGCTGAATACATAACACCTTTAAAAGTCTTCTTATATACCTGCATTATAAATAATCCAATAGCAAAGGATAATAATAATGCTATAACCATATCTGTAAAAGATACTGAACTTATTTTTTCAACAAAACTTGATTTAAAAATATCATTAAAATTAATTGCTTGATTTCCCATTTTCTATGCCTCCTAATTAACCGTATATTCTTGCTGCTGCATATTTTGATATAGCCTCAGCTCGTCTATCATTAGTTTGAATTATATGTTGTATTATTTCTGGTAAAAATTCGTCATATTTTACCTCTAACACAATATATCTATTGTCTATTGAATTTACAGTTGGTAAATCTTTATCAAATAAATTTTTACTATAAATTCCTGTCCTAATATTTTTGTCAAAGGTTATACGAACATTTCCTACTGGATAAACATAGGCTTCTCTTGTGTAATCAACTATAGTCTTAGGTTTTAATAAATCCCACTTCATTTTGGAATATAGCTCAACAAACAGCCCTTTCTTAGACTCCTTTAAGAAATCAATATCTCCATTGACAATCCTTTCACACTCTTCCTTTAAAATAGGCTCACTCATTTTACTGCATAGCCCATTAATTTTAGACTTTTTTTCTAATCTAATAAAAGAATGATTATCATTGTAAAATCTTATACGAAACTTTTCTCTACGGTTTATGCCATGTATCTTTTCCATAAGAACCTTGTCCTTTATATTATCAAAATAAAGACTTCTGATTTTATATTCTCTATCAGCATTAGAATTTTTATCTATTCTCATAATCTGCATTAATCTACTTCTTATACCTAGATAGTCTGACATATTTATATAATGCTTTATTTCATTTCTAAAATTTAAATCCTTCATAGTTCTCACCTCCGTCTGCTCTTTACGTTCTTAATTATAGATAGGAAATCTTAACATTAGCTTAACGCTTTTTTAACTTAAGACTTTTTAAAATTCTATAAACGTGCATGAAACTTATTTTTTCAAATTATGCAAATTACTCAAAATAAAAGAACTTATACCACTTAAGTGTATATAAGTCCTTGATAAAATTATTTCATTAATTTAGGTACAAGCAACTCAAAATCAGCACCCTTATCAACTTGTGAAGAAAATTTTATTGTAAAGCCAAGAGTTTTTGAAATAGATTTTAATAAGCTTAGTCCAACTCCACTTCCATTAATATTTAGGGCCCTAATGTTAGATTTTGAATTTATGAACAATTTCATTAAGTTTTTGTGCCAATTCAGCTTGAGTTTGTGCTGATTCTGCAACCCCACTCATTCTCTGCCATGCATCATTTATATTACTTAATATTTCATTAGAATTATTTGAAGATTCATATGATATATTGGCCATGTTCTGTACTGCTTCACTTACCTGATTTATTGTTGCATTAAGTTCTTCTGCCATGGACGCCATATCATCAGACATATTGCTTACAAAATCAGCATCATTATAATACTGATTTCCCATATTAGCAAATGAATAGAACTGAGGATTTACGTGACTCCCCATAAATTTTAACACTTCATCACTATTACTAGAAAGATTTTCAAATGCTTCATTTACTTTTACAATAGTCTGTTGGATACCTGTTACCGCTTGTGAAGATTGTTCTGCAAGCTTTCTTACTTCTTCTGCCACTACAGCAAATCCTTTTCCATATTCTCCTGCCCTTGCTGCTTCTATGGCTGCATTCAATGCAAGTAAATTAGTCTGTTCTGATATACTTGCAATAGTTGCTGCCATTATTTTTATATTTTCTACTATCTTTCCATCCTCAATTGCATTTAATATCTTACGTTCTTTTTCTTCATATAGTTTTTCTATCTCTTCTATAGCAGCTTTACCCTTATTTTGTACCTCCACTGCTCTTTCTTTAAATTCATGTGCATTATTATTTCCGTCCATTGCTTTTGATGATAATTCAGATATACTTGAGTTTACTTCCTCTACAGCTGCTGCGATTTCCTCTGCTGAAGAACTTGTTTCTTGTGTACCATTTACTATTTCTTCAGTTGAATTATTTATATTTTTAAGTTTTGCGGTCATTTCTTCAACCGTTGTTGAAAGTTCTTCACTGGATATATTTAGATTCTGTGAATGATTTAATATTTCTTTAACTACATCTACTAAACCTTGCCTTACTAAATTAACTGCCTTTGAAAGCTCTCCAATTTCATCTTTGCGCTTCAAAAATTTTTCTGGTATAACTATAGTAAAATCACCTGCTGAAAACACCTTTAAATTATTACTTAGAATTTCCATTGGTTTGGATATATTTATGTTCAAAATTGTTCCAAAAACTATAGTAATAATTAATTGCCCTATTATAAGCACAATAGACATAACCCTTATGTACTTAATAATATTTTCCCCATCTAAAATTGCTGTATGATTTTTTTTATTTTCATTCTCTACAATTTTATCTAGGTTATTAAATAAGGATTTTTCTTCTGCACTAAAAGTGATCATTTCTTCATCTGAAATTTGGTGTATATTTTCTGTATTTAAAATATTATTTAAATGAGCAAAATATTTATCTGCATTTTTCTTTGTCTCAACTAATAGATCCTTATCCTCTTTAGAAACACTCTCTGTTTCTAATTGGTTACTTAATTTGTTATATTGTTCAACTGCATTATTTATCCAACCTTTTCTAATCTTAATATCTTCCTCATCCATTATTCTTATGTCTCTTGTATTTATACCACAAGCATTTATACAATTTCTTAATTCTTGTACTGTTGTTAGTTTTATATTCACATCCCAAGATGTCTTTAAGGTATTTATCTTAGACATAATAATTACTGAAAATATAGTAGTAAAAGTAATCATTATTGCAAAAGATATAAAGATTTTTTTTCTAAATTTCAAATTTTCCATACTTTTTACCTCCCCAACTGATAGTTGCTGTTATTTAACTGCATAATAATTTTTAAACTAAATTTTTCATATTTTTCTGTATATAATTAAGTGCTGTAATGATTTTTATAACTTTATTGTAATAAATATAAGTATTATAATAAGTAAAAGTTATTCTAGTTAAGTAACTTATAAAAATTAAATATGCTAATTAGCTGTATTTTCAAATGCAGAGATTCTGTATGAAAAGTTGTTTTTGACTTATTTTGAAAGATTATAGTCATTTTATCATAATTAGTTATAAATTCAACTATTTATCATATCATTTTACATAATGGTAACGTTCATAACTAAAATTTAATAACTTATGCTTAAGTTGTTTAATACATAATTAAGGAAATTGCATAATTATAAATTTTAAATGTGGAATGCAATTTTTGTCGTGACAGCACCTTAAAATTTCTTTTTCACTAAATTTTAACTATATTCTGACCCTAAAAAGAGAAATTTTCGAATCAGTGAACAATTAAACGTGCATGAAACTTATTTTTTTAAATTATGCAAATTACTCAAACTAAAAGAACTTATACCACTTAAGTGTATATAAGTCCTTTATAAAACTATTTCATTAATTTAGGTATAAGTAGTTCAAAATCGGTACCTTTACCAACTTGTGAAGAAAATTTTATTGTAAAGCCAAGAGTTTTTGAAATAGATTTTAATAAGCTTAGTCCAACTCCACTTCCATTAATATTTAAGGCTCTAATATTAGAGCTTCTAAAAAATCTATCAAAAATTCTCTGCTGATCTTCTTTTTTGATTCCAATACCTGTATCACAAACTCGGATTTTAATAAATTTGTTAAAATCCTCAAATGATAAAACTATTTTTCCTCCTTCTGGTGTATATTTAAATGCATTTTCAAGCAATATTATAACTGACCTCTTCATTTTGTGATAATCCCACTTTACCATCAACTCATTATAATTATTAATAACTTTAAATTCTTTATTCTGCATTTCAGCTAAATCAATATAAAATTCACTTATATCCTCTACAAAATCCTTTAAATTAATATTTTCTAGCTTAACACTAGAATTTAAGTCCTCCTTAGTTAATAACAGTAAATCACTATTTAATTTTTCAAGACCTCTTACCTCACTCATCATTTTAGAGATATGTTCAAAATTATCCTCAATAGTTTCACCCCAAGCATTAGCCAAAAGTTCAAGCTTTCCCTTGATTATAGCAAGTGGAGTCCTCATTTCATGAGATGCATCTTGAACAAAAAATATCTGCTTATTATAAGCTTCTCTAACAGGCTTTATAATTTTATTAGCTAGAAAAGTTGATAGAATCCCAGCTACTATTAGAAGTACTATTAAACTTGAAATTATGGAATTATTCAACTGTTTAATAGATTGTATTTCTGAATCAACATTAGCCAATAATAAAACCTTATGTTCCCTATTATTGAAAATAATCCCTCTAAAATTATAATCATTGTACTCTATTTCTGTTATATCATCCTCTGGTAAAGAAGCAGTATCTGGAATATTATTCTTATCAAAATAAGGATTAGGACTAATAAACTCTATATTATCTTTGGAATATATCATTGCAATTATTTTAGGATGAATTGGAGGTGACTTAACGCCCCTGTCTGCTTTAAACATATTGTTATTATCTTTTATAACAATTGGTGCAGTACCTTCTATCATAGCCTTTTGTTTTAAAATTTCTCTATCTATATTCTCAAATACTTTAGAATTATATACAAAGGCTGTTGTAATTGAAGAGATAACTAAACACAGTAAAACTATGGTTATACTTAAAATAGTTATATTTCTCTTAGTATAATAAAAAATATCTTTCTTAGCCATAACTTAATCCTCTATATTCTCATTTAATAAATATCCCATTCCTCGTTTGGTAATAAGATATTTATCATAATTATAGGATGCTAAAATTTTTCTTAATCTACTTATATATACCTCAATTATTTCTGTTGAAGCATCACTATCATAACCACAAACATTATCAAAAATCTGCTCCTTAAAAAGCAAAACCCCTTTATTAATCATTAAATATTGTAATAAAGTATATAGCTTTTCATTAAGCTCTAGCTTTTCTTCTCCTATATAAGCAGTTTTAGTTTTCATATCAATATGCATATCCTTAAACTCTATTAAGTTAGGTTTCTTTATCTTACCCATACTTTTTAAAATGGCATTAACCCTAGCCTTAAGCTCCTCTAGGAAAAATGGCTTTGTCAAATAATCATTAGCTCCTAAATTAAAAGCCTTCAGCTTATCTCCTAGTTCCTCCTTTGCAGTCAATACTATAACTCCAGTATTCAATCCTTTCTTAGATATATAATTTAAAACAGACATACCATCAATCTCTGGCAACATAAGATCAAGAATTACTATATCAAAACTTCCAGCATTTAAATACTCAATGGCATCCTCCCCATTATAAACTGCTTGTATATTCATATCTGTTTTTAAATACTCTACTATATTTTCACTAATCTTTAAATTGTCTTCTACAAGTAAAACCTTTATCATACTGCATCACTCCAATTTTGTACTTATAAATTTTAAAAAAGAAGCCAAAGATGGCTTCCATAGATATTCTAGAAGAGGCTTGTGCCTCAGGTTGCTAAAACAGTCTGAAACAGTTTCTTAAAACTTAAAGCATTAAGCCTTTCAATTTTTCCAACATCTTTTTTGATAGTAAAGCTCCAAGCTTCACTTTGGTTCGATATAACATAAAAAATGCCTATATTGCCATTCTCATAATACTTGCAAGCTGCAAGACGGTTTTGATTAGCAGCAAAAAGCTTTGGTAAATACCTATATTCTAAGGTAAATGAATATAAAGAAGTACCATCAACTTCATCACTATAAAGTATTTCTTCATTTACCATTTCTTCTAATGCGTTTTGTATATCTTGCTGAAAGGTGGAACTGTAAACAATATCAGATGTAACATCTGCTATGGGAGAACATACCCTACTAAAATCCATGTCTTCTGAAATATCATAAGCATTGAGGAGAGAGATAGCAGTAAACCAACCTCCCTCATATTTATTTTGCAAAATAACATCACAAGCTGCTAAAATAACGAGAAGACAAACTGGTGATATTTCAATTGTAATTGGACTTATTTCTCCATAATTGTTTGCCCCAGAAAGCTCTAATAACATTTCATATACCGTTTCCTTATTCTCATATCCTAAATAGCTACCCTGATTACCTACGCTAAATAAAAGAGCATAAGCAGCATTGGAAATGTTTGTATCAGGCAAAGCAGCACGAAAACGTAAAAATTCATTATTTATCCCTGCAAAAATCTTAACAACAGTTTTTGGATTCATAAAACTTGCAGCAACATAATCTGCTATTTTCTTAAAATTAAGGTTTTGAAGTGTTAAATTAAGCAAGCCATTCTCATTATTATAATAATCATGACGTAACAAACATAATCCTTCATTTTCAAAAAATCCTTGCTGTCTTCCATAAAATAATATTTCCTCATCGGAAAAATGAGTTTTATTATTACTCATTTGCTTTCACCCCCACCAAGAACATTATTTATTCCTTTGCCGAAATTTTCAACAATGCCCATATCTTCAGCAATACCTCCAACAATATTTCCTGATGATGTTTCACCTGCCGCCACAAGTGTTTTTAATGCTTTTGAAGTAGACTCATTAATTTTGTATAGCTCTTTGCCCTTGTCAAATTCAATACCAACTGCTTTTCCAATAAGCTTTTTTGCACCTTGCTCAGATGCTATCTGTGCTATACTCTTTCCTTTTTTAAAACCGTCATATATTTCTGCACCAGTTCCAGCCCATTCTTTTGCACTTGAAAGTGCAGCCATTGTTTTAGGTGCTGCGGCTAAAGCTGTTGAAACACCACTAGACCCAACGGCAAGTGCAATGTCAGCTGCAAAGCTAATGGTATTCGCTACATTTGCGGCAGTTTGCATATCATCTGCATGATTTGCCCATCGTTTCGCCTGTTCTTGATGCATATCCTCATTTTCAGCATTTTGTCTTCGTTTTATGGTGTTATTATCCTCCTGCCAGGCTTTTAACTCACGTTTATTTCGCTTCAGCTCATCTTTGGCAATTTCTGTTCTTAATTTATCACCCTTATTAATATGTTTTTGAATATCCTTTTCCAGCGAACTTATAGTGTTTTTTATAGAATTTATATTCATTTCAGGATAATTTTCATTTTGCCAACCATGGTTTTTTGTGAATATTTTTCCATCATCCCTGCGTGTGCCTATATATGGTTTAGGTGGGTCAACTTTTATAGTTTTTTCTGATGTTGCGGGTGCTGGAGTTACCTCCTCAGAATATACAGGCTGAGATGCTAAATCCTCTGTTGGTATTGATGAAATATTTAGTCCGCTTATTTCTCCATTTAAAAGAGAAGATAAAATTCCTACAATCCCTGCAAGTCCTGCCAAAAGTCCACTTACAGTGGTAGCAGTATTAGCATCTTCACTAGATATTTGTTGTGGAATAAAGGGATTTTCTTTTGAAAAGTTATTTTCAACCTGATTATCTTTTTCTATGCTATTATTGCCTAAAGCCTGAACTTTTACAGCACTCCATTTTGCCTCTAACCATGTATTGTATTCTGTTTCATCAGATGATTTTATTTGCCATAAAAAATTTCCCTCAATATGTTTCATATCATTACTGATTTTCCCTGAATAAGTCAATAGTACAGTGGATGATGTATTATATAAATAACTTTCTAGTATAATCCTATTTCCCTCAATAGTCATTTTAGCATTTTGAAAACTAGCACTTTGTAGAAGTTTGCCGTTTTCAATCTTAAACCCCGCACCACTTCTTCCACTGGAAAATTGAGGTAATGATTCTTTTGATGTTCTCCATTTTGTAACAACTAATTCAGACTCCCATAAACCATCTAAGCTATCCTCTAATATTTTCCCTTCTTCATTTTGTTCTGAATATTTGTTAATATTTTGAGCAATAATTCCTTTGCTTGCAAAGGCTTTATTATCTATTGCCTTTGCTTGAAACTCAAAGATAAAAAACGAGAAACTACAGCAAATGAAAATTATAATAGCAGATATTTTTCTTAGTTTTTTCACCTTAAAGATCAGCATCAAGTTAAATCCAATCTGCATACCAAGTGCAACCGCCCCACTAAACAATACTATTGGCACATAGACTTTAAAAAATAGTGCAATAATCTGATTTATAAGTAACAAAGCTAAATATGAAAGTGCAAAAATCATATTAGGCTTATAAAAAATGTGATTTTCATTACGCTTAAGTTTAATAAGCGCACCAAAAATTATACCAATGCCAAGACCTACCCCTATCCATAAAAAAGCAACTCTTCTCTGCACAATCTCAGAAAAGAGTAAAAAGGATAGGATTTGTAAAATCATTGCAGTAACAATTGACCATATAACCACTTCACGAGATTTTTTTGATGTGAAAAATGTTGCTAAAATCCCTGCAAGCATTAAGGCAATGCTTACATAAGTTAACATATTACTCCCTCCCTTAAATAACATTCTACACCATGAGAAACAGACAACTTAAACTTTTCAATGCATTTCCCATCATTTAGACTAAAACTTTTGTCCACACTACCTTTTTTATCAACAGATGGTGATGTGAAAGTCAATACAAATAATAATATAACAGCAGTTACTATCCACAAAATAATACTCAAAAAACATCCATTTCTTGTAATTTTTCTTTGCCAAAATCCAAAAGCCATAAGGTTTATTGCACCAATACCCCAACCAATAAGACTTACAGACATAAGCATAAATATTAGTGCTGTAATCACACCAAGAAGGATAAATCCAATAAGCCCCAATATTCTTACCTTGCTTTTTGACCCAGTAGCTTTGGCTTCTCCGTCAAATCCACCATGCAAATTATTATCTTTTCGATTATTGTATTGTGATTGTTGCTGATTTTGTTGGGAATGTTCCATTATTTGTGGACTAGATGCTGTCACATATCCATCAGGATACATTGCCTTATTTTTATTAAGTACTATCTTAAACTTCCATCCATACTGTTTTGCAGCTTCCTTTACTCCCTTGGGTATAGCACCTAAATCAAGTGTATATTCATATGCCTTGCCATCAAACCCATATTGGACACTTTTCACCTTGCGAAATAATGTTGTTCCACTTTGAAATGATGAGCTACTATTACTACCAAAAGACAATCCTTGTCCTATCTCTGTTGTTTTTTCATACATATAAACAACATTGTCCTGCTCATTTACATAGATTGACGCTTCATAGATGATTTTTTTGCTTCCTGTACTCCATTCTGTATCAAGAAATTCAGTGTTAATGGTAATATCAGCTCCATTTCCATTCTGCATAGATATTCCAATTGCCGATAGTTTACTACTAATTTCAGATAGAATTTGTTGTTTCATTAGAAGCCCCCCATATTTATTTTTGTTATACCACTTTATTATTAATATTATATACTATAAGAAACTAACTTAACAATGAATACCAACTATTCTTTTGTTCTCTCCATATATCATATTTACAAAATAAAAAATCTATAAACTTAATGTATAAACTAAAAATCTTTCACGATCATCTAACTCGTATAAATCATGTATTTTAACCTCTTTTTTAAGAGTAAATGGTGTGCAATTTTCTATATAATATATGTAATCTTCTGAAGGATAGTATAATATAATATCCACTGTTCTTTCAGCTTCTTCTACAGAAATTAAGATATTTGAGAGAACCTTCATGAATATTTGCACTGAAAATGGATTAAAAAAATAAAATTTATTATCTTTTGGTTTTACTTCATAATTTTCTGCAAAACAGTTTAGAAAATTTATTTTATCTTCTTTTTTATTATGTTTTTTTAAGTAATCCTTCTTATTAGAAAGGGCTCTGTCATAGAAATAATTATTCATTTCTATTCCTGTAACATAACACTCAAAAGAATAATTCAAATAAAAATTAAGTCTTCCTTTTCCACACCCAAAGTCAACTATACTGTCATTTGCCTTTAAGTTATACTCTTTAAACAGAGTTTCTAAAGCATCATAAGAAGTTGCTTCATATCTATTATAATGAACAGAGTCATAAAATACCTTTTGATCTCCTGATGTTCTTATGTTAAGAATTTTTTCAAAATGTTCATCTCTCATAATTTTTTCTCCTAAGTATATTAATTTGAATTACAATAATATAAATTATATCATTCACAAAATAAAAAGTTAAAAGTGAATTAATCTTTTTATTATAACCCACATATTAGATTAATCTTAAGTTTTTAACTAATCAGCAACATTTTTTTTATAGAAATTTATCACTATTTATTATAAAATTAAAGAAGCTAGCTTTTTATAACATCCAATTAAGTGAGGAAATATTATGAATACTTTTATAAAAAGATCTTTATTTTTATGTATCTTAATGATATCATTGCTTTTTACCTGTTCCTTTGCTTACAATTCTAAATCAGATTCCTATAAAAAATTTGATAAAATAAAAGTAGTTATAGATGATAATTATCCCCCTTATGTATTTAGAGACAGTAATGGAAACCTACAAGGTATTTCAATAGATGTATGGAAACTTTGGGAAAATAAAACAGGAATAAAAGTTGAAATTCATGCTATGAATTGGGATAAAGCTGAAAAGCTTATGGAAAGAGGTTCCTTTGACGTAATAGATAGCATTTTTTTTAGTGAAGAAAGAGCAAAAATTTATGATTTTTCTAAACCCTATGCCAAAATAGAAGTACCTATTTTCTTTAATAAAAATATTTCAGGAATAAGTGGAGTTGAAACTCTAAAAGGTTTTTCTGTAGCTGTAAAAAAAGGCGATTATAGTATAAATTTTCTTAAAGAAAAAGGTATTACTGATCTTCACGAATATGATAGCTATGAAGCTATGGTTAATGCTGCTAAAAATAAAGAAGCGGTTGTTTTAGTTATGGACAAACCACCCACTCTTTATTATATGTATAAAACGGGAATAGCACATAACTTTAACTATTCTCATACATTATATACTGGTGAGTTTCACAGAGCAGTTAAAAAAGGTAATTCTGAACTATTAGATATTGTTGAAAATGGTTTTTCATTAATTTCAACCACAGAATATAAACAAATTGATAGAAAATGGTTAGGAACTTCTCCTATCAATACTGAATTTATATATTATATCAAAATTATATCACTTGTCATCATTAGTGTAATGCTTTTACTTGTTGTTTGGAATAGGCTACTTAATAAAAAGGTTAAACAAAAAACCTCTGAGCTTACAAAACTTATTGACCAACTAAGGAATAGTGAAAATAGAATTAGAGCATTATTTAAGGCGCTTCCTGATATGATCTTTATACTTAATTCCCATGGAATATTTCTTGATTATCACAATGAGAATACCGACACTCTCTATGTTCCCCCAGAGACCTTCATTGGAAAGTCCATTAATGATGTGTTTCCAAGGGAATTAGCTGATAAATTTGTGAAAAGTATAGATAATCTATTTAAAACCCATAAAACTCAAATTGAAGAATATTCAATAAATTTACATAATGAAATTCATCATTTTGAAGCACGTCTGGTACAATGTGATGCAAATAGCATAATGGGAATCGTTAGAGATATAACTGAAAGAAAAAATGCTGAAGCTCGTATATATGAAATGAGTATGCATGATAATTTAACTGGTCTTAATAATAGAAATTATTTTGAAAATGAATTAAAAAGATATGAAAATGGAATAGGAGATTTATCTAATTTTGCAATGGTTATATGCGATCTTGACGGACTTAAATTGGTAAATGATACCCTTGGTCATTCCGTAGGAGATGAATATTTATGTGCTGTTGCAAATATACTACGCTCATGTTTTAGTGAACAAGATGTAATTGCAAGAATAGGTGGAGACGAATTTGGTATTTTGATGAATAATACTTCACTAGAAGAAATCAAAAAAATTAAAATAAATATAAATAAAAATATTGAATATATAAATAAAAACAATAAACTAATTCCTGTTAGTATTTCTTTTGGTTATGAAATGTACAAAGAAGAATATAAGGATTTAAAAGAAATGTTTAAAGAAGCAGATAATTATATGTATCGTGAAAAACTTCACCATCATCAAAGTGCCAAAAGCGAAATTATCCAAGTATTGATGAAAATGCTGGAAGCACGTGATTTTATTACTGAAGGACACGGAGATCGTTTACAAGAACTAGCAAGTGAGCTTGCAGAATCAGCAGGTATGTCTGACAATGACATTAAAGATATGTCTCTGCTAGCACAATTCCATGATATAGGGAAAGTTGGAATTTCAGATGCTATACTTTTTAAACCTGACAAACTAACTCAAGAAGAAGCACTAGAAATGAGAAAACACACAGAAATAGGCTATCGTATTGCTCAATCCTCCCCAGACCTTATGCACATTTCTGATTGGATTTTTAAACACCATGAATGGTGGAACGGTGAAGGCTACCCCTTTGGTTTAAAAGGAGAAGACATTCCTATCCAATGTAGAATTCTCTCAATTGTAGATGCTTACGATGCAATGACTAACGATCGTCCTTACAGAAAAGCCTTAGAAAAAGAAACTGCCATTACAGAACTTAAAAGATGTGCTGGAATACAATTTGATCCAATACTTGTGGACAAGTTTATTGATATTCTAAATAGAAATTCATAAATGAGGAATTTCCGTAATTCAAAAAAATATAGTTTCATGCAAGTTTAATTGTTTATTACTTCCAAAATTTAAAAATAATCAAAAACCTTCATAAGAATTTTTCTTTCTAAGTTCTTATGAAGGTTTTTCAATTTGTTTTTTAATTCTAAAGTTACTTATTTACTACATTTTCAGGAGTTCCATTAAGGTATGCATCAAGATTATTGACTGCTATATTCATAAGTCTTTCCCTTGCTTCTTTAGGAGCCCAAGCAATATGGGGAGTAATTAGTACATTTTTAGCCTTAAGTAGTAGATTATCTTCTTCAATTGGCTCAGTAGAAACAACATCCAAGCCAGCCGCATATACTTTTCCACTATTTAATGCTTCCGCTAAATCTTCTTCAACAATGAGAGGCCCTCTTGAAGTATTTATAATTATTACTCCATCCTTCATTTTTGCAATTGTATCCTTATTTATTATTCCTTTAGTACTTTCAAATAGTGGACAGTGTAAACTTATAATATCTGATTTTTCAAGAAGCTCATCCAACTCTACATACTTCATTGTTTCACTTTCTAAGTTTCTATTTTTATTAGGATTATAGGCAAGAACCTTCATACCAAAGGCCTGTGCAATCTTCCCTGTTGCTTGACCTATTTTACCATATCCTATAAGTCCCATTGTTTTTCCAGCAAGTTCTATTAATGGATAGTTCCAAAAACACCAGTCTATATTATTTGTCCAATCACCTTTTTTTACTGCCGCATCATGTTCAGATAAGTGGTGACATATCTGAAGAATATGTGCAAATACCATTTGTGCTACTGCATTTGTTCCGTATGTTGGTATATTGGTTACTGTAATTTCCTTTTCTTTTGCAGCATCAATATCCACTAAATTATATCCAGTAGCAAGTACTCCTACATATTTTATATTAGTTTTATCCATAACTTCTTTTGTTATAGGGACTTTATTTGTAAATATTATTTCAGCTTCTCCTATTCTTTCAATAACCTTATCCTTTGGTGTTCTGTCATATACCGTTAAATCTCCAAGCCTTTTAAGTCCATCCCATGATATATCTCCAGGATTTAATACATATCCATCAAGTACAACTATCTTCATTTCTTAAATCTCCTTTTCCATTAGTATATTCCTATTTTATCACTTTCTAAACTTTACCTATTCAACTAAGTAAATTTTATAAAAGCCTCTCCTCGTTTTTTAGCTTTTATATTATTTATTATAGTTTCAAACAATCTATCTTTTTTACCTTTTATCTCTTGATTTTTTCTAGCTAATATACAATATAACAGCTTTAAATCCAAACAAGTTACTGATTTTAATATATTTTCTTTTTTGTGCTTACAAAAATACTCCATAACATCTATATCAGTTTTAAAATTATTATAATTTAATTTTACACCTTTGATATCGTCAAATTTTTCATTTGTTAACAATGCAATTGCCTCCTTGAAAGAAGTATTCCTTGATTTTTTTCTTTTAGTGATCTATTTTTTTGTGATTCCTTAGTATTCTTAATTGATACAGAATTATATTTATTAATCTCTTTAATTATTCTATCAATTGTTACTAGGAGGACAATCTAATAATATATAATCATATTCTTTATCTATTGTATTTTATACATTAAATTTCTTCCAAATTATGCTCAAAAACTCTTCCACGTTCTTAACAAAAATTTTTTAGTTAGATATGCTTTCAATCCATTTTTGCGTTTCTTTCAATC
>JAVBWC010000071.1:0-28686 GCA_036677675.1 Clostridiaceae bacterium
CATTATTTAGTATTACCCCCAAAAATAAAAATTACTACAAGAATTGCTCCCGTAGTAATTTCCAATTTAAATTAGTCATATCTATTCTAATTTACACAAATTTATAGACGTTCTCAATATTTTAAATGAAAGAAGTAGTATTTTTATACCCATATGTTCCTCATCTGTAATTCTAATAATTTTTTATTCTATTATTCATTTTTTCACGGTTTCATCTTCTTTATAATGCTTAATTTATCAACAAAAGGTACATCTGCTGGTGCAAAATTATAATTCTTAATTTCTTCTGTAGTAACCCATTTAACCTGATCATGAACATTTAGCTTTAAATGGCCACTTTCATAAAAAGCATAATATCCTAACAACTTTATACTTCCACCTTCATAGTGATATATACTTTCACCAAAAAACTCTCCTATAGACACATTTACATTTAACTCTTCTTTTATCTCTCTTTTTAAACACTCCTGAGGAGTTTCCCCTATTTCTATTTTTCCACCTGGGAACTCCCACATAGATGATAATTTATCTTTTTTGCTTCTCTGAGCTATTAGTATTTTGTTATCTTTTATTATTATGGCTGCAGTTACTAGCTTCATTTTGACTTCTCCTTCTTTATTGAATGTTTCTAATTAATAACTACTTTATAAATACTCTAAAAAACAAAATCTTTTAATACATTATTTAATTTTTGAAAAACTTTTAACACAAACTTTAAGATATACGGTAAAAAGAATGATGCTAATAACACTGAAGCAGCCAAAATTAATATATTATAATTTATAGTTTGTCCTAATTTAACCTTATATAAGTGTATCGCTGCTACAGATATAGCCCCAACGATTAATAATTTAGTTGCTATCCATGAAACTATATTTATGACCTGACATAATAATATTATTACTGATAATATAGCTATTAATGGTAAGGCTAATATCTTAAATGGCAACATAAGCAAATCAAATATCTTTTTAGCATTACTTTTGGGACTTTTTTTAACCGATTTTTGCTTTCTACCCTTTTCTTTTTTATTATCATTCAATTCATTTTTCTTATCTTTGTTTTTTGGAACTCCTCTTTTAGTGAAATCTTCATTTTTTATACTAACACTTTTTTCTTTGCTTTTTGAATTATTTCTAGATATATAATTGTTACTTTTATTATTAACTTTTAGTTCTTTTTGCACTTCTTGTGGATTCATAATTAATGTTGCATTTTTATCAATTAATTGACTTTCTTCTAACCTAGTTAAAGCTTCATATGCCTGATCAAACAACTTCAAAAATTCATTAAGTAGTTTTTCATTAACTACTTCTTTTTTTATTTTTTCTACTTGCTTTTCATAAGCTTCTTTTATTTCTTCTTTTGATGCATTTTTTTCTACACCTAATACTTTATAATAATCTGTCATTTCTTTTCTCCATTTAAATCCATTAAGTAATATTCTTATTTTAATTTTCACCTTATTACTTCTTAAAATATTATACTTAAAATTAAAATTAATTTAAAGTATTAAAACAAATTGTGTTTACAATTTGTTTTAATACTCCAGGAAACTTTTCTAATAAGCTTACTATTATTTTGCTTCATCTATTTTTTTCTGAAGTTCTTCTTTTACAGTTGAAAATTCAATCCCCTTCTCTGTACAATAATCTCTTACGGTTAATCCTGTATTAGGTATTTTCTCACCTATTATTTTTTCAATGTCTCCTTCTGACACTCCAAAATCAATTACTTCTTTAAAAGTAGTTTTTCCTTTAACCACTTTTTCTTCATCTTCATTAGATTCCTCAGTTTCGTTTACCTCTACTTTATTAACTGATGAGTTTGATTCTATTTTTACACTATGCTTTTCAATATACTCAAACTGTTCCTTTGTTAAATTCCCCTTCTGTTTTAAAATTTCTACTGCATCTTGTGGAATATACGTATCTTCAGTTAAATCATATGGAAGTCCCTTATATAACGCTACAAATAATTTAACTGATGATGTTCCTATTTCTGTACCTTTTTCTGCTAGGGAAGCATAGATATTTTCAAAATCCTTAACCTTAAATTCATCTACATTCTCATAATTCTCAATACCAAAAGCTTTTGCAAGTACATCAACATCTATTTCAAAAGCATCACTTATATCTGAAAATGCATAGGAACCTCTAATATCTTCTGGATTATACTTACCTTCAAATTCTCCACTTTTAAACTTTGCTGGAACTTTTGTAGATTCTGTTTTCCACACATTCATGGACTTTGCAATTCCCACTCCTCCAAATACTATAATAAGGAGTATGGATGCTATTATTTTAGAATTTATTTTCATGCTATTTACCTCCCTTCACAGACATATTAACTGTATCTTTTATTAGACATGCTACCTCTGAAGTACATTTCATACATGAAATACATTGGTGATTTCTTACTACTTCAGTTTCTGATACCTTTATATTCATAGGACATGCTCTATCACAGTTTTTACAAGATACACAAGTAGAAGTTTTTCTTCTTATCTTGAATATTCTGAAAAGATTTGTAATACCTAAAATCGCACCATAAGGACATGCATATTTACACCATGGTCTTTCAACAACAAGAGATAAAAGTATTATTACTACTAAAACAAATATTCCAGTAACCGCAACTTCTCCACTCCAGAAATTGAAAAGTGCATAATATGGGTCTATATCTTGGAATACAATTTTACCACTAATTGCTGTTACATATAATACCCAAGCCAACATTCCGTATCTTAAAAATCTTAAATACTTATCAATCTTATAAGAAATAAATGTATTGTATTTATTTTTAAATATCCTTCTACCTATTTTGCCAATCCACTCTTGAAATGTTCCAAAAGGACAAATCCACCCGCAAAACACTGGTCCAAAACCAACTGCTGTTATAAACATTATAATCATTAAAATAAATGAAGACTCATGAATTTTATTTACAAATGTTCCCGTTGTAAAATATTGATATATTGTAACTACTCCTCCAAAAGGACAAATAGCATGAAGTGATGCTGATGATAAAAATGCAATTCCCATTCCTTCCTCAGCTAATGTGTGATTAACTGCTATTACTGCTACAAGTATAAAAAATAATACCTGAATGAAAAATCTAATATTATGTTTATTTTTATTTGCCATATAGCTATCCTCTCTCCCCTATAAATTTAGGTATGTTGAAAAATAATGCTTCTACTATGATATTTGAACTAGACATTATTTCAAAATAACCTTTTGTTTAAATATATTCTAAATAATATTTATGATAAAACTTTAATATAATTGTGATGAAATTGTGAAAAAAACACTTTTTAAAAAAATAGACGCTGTTTTAAAATATTATTTTAAAACAGCGTCTATTTTTTTAAAACTTTTTTATATGTTTCTTCGTTTAAACTATTATTCGTGTGATACCAAGTACCTTAGTGCTATTCGTCAGTTTTTTCTGCGGCTCTTTTTTGTAAAAGGTATTCGCATTGGAACCCGTCTATTCCGTGTTGGCAGTAAGGCTTGCCGTATTCAGGACACTCCTCAACGTCCATATTTTCAAACTCACACCAGAATAAATTCATACACATTTTTACCCCTCCTCTACATTAGCAATAATTTGATCTATAATATCTTTCGTCATTTATATTATAAGTTTTATTTTCATTTGCCTTTTCTTATAATTGATAAAAATATTAACTTCAGCTTATCTAAATCACTTAATTGAAAATTCTGCTTTATTTTTTCTTTTATCTTTAAATATATTTTATCACCATTGTACTTCTTCATAAATATTTTTCTAAATTATATTTTTATAGATATATCATTTAATATTATTATTGTTTAATATAAGCTATTATTTTAGATAAAATAATAAAGGATAGACTTCAATAAGCCTATCTCTATATAATAACTTCAAATATTTCTTTTTCTTCTATACTATATTTTTCATTTATATACTCTTTGTTTTTATTAAAATTAAATATTAAAAGGTATCCTTTATCTAAACCTTCTATATCTAAATAATTCTTAAGTTGCTTTAATCCTTTTTGGTGTGCTGTATCTCCATGCCATATTTTTACCTCAATAACATATTTATTATGATTATATTGAATTACTATATCAAGTCTTCTCTCTTCTGATATTTGTACTTCCTTATAGTCAAAACCCACACCATTTATTATTGGTTTTATAAATGATAAAAATAGTAAAACTCCATGTCTTTCTAAAAACACATTATCTCTCGTACTATAATTTTCTTTCATAAACTGTTGGAACTTTAAAAGTATTTTTTCCATATCAAGCCCATTATCAGTAGTTATAAAATTGTCCTTAAAATTATAAGAACTCATGTTTATAACATTTGTTTTTGATATCATATAATTATAAATTACTTCTTTAAGAATTTGGTTAGATACTGCAACATTATTATCTTTATCCGCAGTTAAATATCCAAGCATATTTCCAAGCTCTATTATTGGATTATTTATATTAAATACTTGATTTATATTTAATATAAGTATATTATATACACACTCATATAACTCCTTATTATTTTCCATATTCTTTATAAGATCATCAAAAAGCATATTTTTTTCATTTATTATTATTTTTACTGCCCTTTGAATTTCATATACTGTCCATGGTTTTTTATTACCTTTTAATATATCTTCATCTATAACTTGACATATTCTAGATACTAAAAAAGGATATCCACTTGTAAATTTATATATTTCCTTACTTAAACTCTCTATATTAAATTCCAAGTTATTTTCTTTTGAATATTGATTTAACATAGTTCCTATTTCGAATTCATTGAAGCTCATATCTACATCAAATTTTACTGCTATGTTCCAAGGTGAATTATACCTTACCTCTTCATTAGCTCTTAGCTTTAACTTTAAATTTCTTATATCATAAACACCAGCTAATATAACTGATTTAAAAGTTGTACTATTTCCCACTGTTCTTGATAAATACAAAGATCTCAATACCCCTAAAAAATTTAAAAATAATTTGTTATTAGATGCTTTATCCACCTCATCAATTATTAGTACAACATCATCGTCTTTAGTTATCCTCTCTATAACTCTAACTAATGCTAACAATGTTTCTACTCCTTTTAACTCTAAATTTAAACTCTTAGACATACATTCTATCATTGCTCTACAAAATCTTTTTTCACTTTCAAAATCAGAGTCTATTAATTCAAAGTCTAATTTTATTACTTTATATCTAGTTTTTAAAATTTTTTCAAGTTCAACAAGAGTTGTTGTTTTACCATATTGCCTAGGTCTATTTATAACAAAGTATTTATCATTTTGAACAAATCTTATTATTTCCTTTAATTTATGATTTATATTAACCATATAGTGCTTATCTCTATTACACACTCCTGTTGTATTAAAACTTTTCCCTTTAAATTCATCATCTATAAAAAAATCAAAATAGTCTTCCATAGGCTTTCCTCCTAACTTTAATTCTCTATTATTCATTTTTCTATATCAAATTTTAAAATTATATTTTTTATTCTTAATTACTATTCTTTACATTATAACATAAGCCAATGATACCTTTAATATCATTGGCTTATTTCTTAATTTATAATCATATTCCGTTGATTTTAGTTCCCAACAGATATAGCAATAAAAATAGTCCACTATTTTACCAATTTTTCAAAGTTAACAGTTGCCTTACATACTAGAATTCTAAATTTCTAGTTTTCTTCATTTCTTCTAAAACATAGGTAGAAATGTTGCTCTTTTTTTGTCTAATATATTAACATATATCCAAATAAAATTATGGTATAATATAGATATAAACATTAACCTATTTTAAATCAAGAAGGTGAAATTTAATGACTCAAAAGGATTTAGAGGCGATAAACAAACTCTTTAAAGATAATTTAAAAAGTCTTCTTCAAGAATATGATATTAAGCTAATATACATATTCGGTTCTTATGCAAAGGGGAATAATAACGCTAATAGTGATTTGGATATAGCTGTTCTTTTGAACAATGATTATGATCCAATGGATAAACTTAGTTTAATAGGAGACCTAACTTCAATATTTAAAAGAGATGATATAGATTTAGTTATTTTGAATTCTGCAAACTCAGTGTTAAAGCATCAAGTTATTAAATATGGTAAGCTTATTTTTATGGAGAACGAAGATATTAAGGTTAACTTTGAGGTAAGAGTGCTTAAAGAATATATGGACATGGAACCTTTTAGAAGAACTCAAAGGACATATATAAATGAATGGTTTAAAAATACCGCAGGAGTTGATGAATAGTATGACAAGAAATATATTTGCAAAAAAGATAGCAAATATGGTTTCATTTAGAAACATACTTGTACATGACTATATGAGGGTAGACGAGAAAATAATGGTAGATATCTTAAAAAATCATCTTGATGATTTTTCTCAATTTATGAATTATATAAATAAATGGATTAATGCAAAATATTAGTAAGAATATAAAAAAATCTGCAAATAAGTTTGTGTAAATTCACAAACTTATTTGCAGATTTTTCTATTATTAGAGTGGTAGCATAAGCACTAGTACTAGCCTACTATCCAATAACTAGCTTATTAGCCTTTCTTACTAAAAAGGCTGGCATAGGGTTATCTAATTTCCAAACTATACTCATAGGTCTATCCCCTTCATGTCTCACATAGCTTGCTGTACCTAAGTAATAATAGTTTGCAGTAAATCCCTCTTCCTTTTTATATTCTCTAACAAAAATTATAACCTTGCTACCTGTCTTTTTGTGGTTAATATATCTCTGTCCTGTAGCCGAATTTTCAGAAGTTGTACTTTGACTCTGCCAGTGAAATAATTCTTCATTTATAGCATAATCCTCATACATAGTAGAAGGTGAATAATCTTTTTCCGATTTATTTAAGGTTATAAAAAATATATCTAATTTCTCATCCTTTAAATAAAGCACTCCTTCTCTATGAGATGACTTTTTTTCCTCAGAATGATAACCAACTGCACTTAATATCTGATCTCTAGAATATTTACAATGCAAATGAAGAGGACATGTAAACCCTAAATCTATACTCTTATCTATGAAATTTATTTTTTCTTTGTTATACTCTAGAACTTCCTTTATCTCTTGAAAAAGTTCTCTATTTTCATATAAATTTAACACGCTCTCTCTAACACCTTTAAAGTTTAAATCCTTAGGTGGCTTTTGCCAAAATGTATAATGCAGCATAAGAAGCATTTTTTTCTCTTCTTCATTTAATTCTTTATTATAAAACTCATCCATACTGTTCATTGTATGCAAATAAAATTCTATTAATCTTCTTGAATCTATGTTTTGCAACCTCTGCATACCCTTAGTAATATCTTCTTCATTTTCATTGTAAAAATCTTCTCTTACTCCAGCTTCTACACATAATCTTGAAAAACTGGCTTTAGTTTTATAAATATCATTGAAAGTCATATCATAATGATTAATAAAATTCATTAGATTAATTTCTTTTCCTGTATCAATATTAAAGCTTTTAATCTTTTGTATTATATTCCTCTTATTGATAACTGCATTTTTTATATTTTCCAGTATGTACTCCTTAGCAGTTCTCTCCAATTGTAAAAAACAACCTTTTGGCATATTAGGAAATTCATTTTCAATTTCCGTATTAATTGTATTATGAGTCTTTCCTATAAGTGCTCTAAGCTTATTTTCATAACTATATTTTTTATGAGCTTGACCAATAAAATCTAAAACTGTAAGACACTCTTTTCCCTCACTTAACCTTAGACCTCTACCTAACTGTTGAAGAAAAACTGTTGTACTTTCAGTAGGTCTTAAAAATAAAATTGTATTTATTTCTGGAATATCAATACCTTCATTATATATATCAACAACAAAGATAAATTTAATTTCTCCCTTTACTAATCTTTCCTTTGCATTATTTCTAACTTCATCTTTAGAGTTTCCATCTAAGGAAATAGAGGGTATGCCCAGCTTATTAAAAAAGTTAGCCATATATTCTGCATGCTTTACACTTACACAAAAGCCTACTCCAATAACTTCATCAATATTATTTACATACTTATTTATAGAATTAACAATAAGCTCTGCTCTCTGCTCATTTTTTGTATACACATTTTCAAGTTCAGATATTTCATATCCTCTCCTGCTCCATTTCAGGTGAGATAAATCCACATTATCAGAAACGCAAAAATACTGAAAAGGAGATAAAAGCTTGCGATTTATAGCTTCACCCAACCTAATTTCTGCAGCTATTCTTCCATCAAAGTATTTAAGTACATCTTTATTATCCATTCTTTCTGGAGTTGCTGTAAGTCCAAGTAAAATTTTAGGTTTATAATACTCTAAAAGTTTCTCATAAGTAGGTGCCGCTGCATGATGAAATTCATCAACTATGATATAATCATAAAAATCATCACTGGTGAATTCATGCAAATCCTTTGAGTTAAAGGTTTGAATAGATACAAATAGATGCTCTAAATTATTTGGAATATATTTACCAACCCAAAGCTCACCAAAATTTTGATCCTTTAAAATGCTTCTAAAACACTGAAGACTTTGTTTTAAAATTTCTTCTCTGTGAGCAACAAATAAAAGTCTATTTTTTTCTTTTGCATTTTCCTTACAAAATCTTTTATAGTCAAAGGCTGATATAACAGTTTTACCAGTTCCAGTAGCAGCTACAACTAAATTTTTATATTTATTATGTATCTCTCTTTCCGCTTTTAATTTTTCTAGTATATCCTTTTGGTATGAATAGGGCTGTATATCAAAGTTGAAAGCCGTTTTATCACTGCTGTCCTTGTATTTCTCTATGTATAATGCCTTTTTAAGTCTTTCACCTTCTTCAATATAAAAAGTTTTAAACTCACCATCATTCCAATAAGAATCAAAGGTTCCTTCATATTTACTTATAATATCCTTTGAATCCTTCTCCGTTACCTTTACATTCCACTCAAGTCCACTGGACAAAGCTGCATTGGAAAGATTAGAAGAACCAATATAAGCGGTAGAAAATCCTGTTTCTCTATGGAATAAATAAGCCTTTGCATGAAGTCTTGTTCTTTTTGTATCATAAGAAACCTTAACTTCTGTATTAGGAAGCTTTGCTAACTCCTCAATAGCCTTATAATCTGTAGCCCCCATATAAGATGTAGTTATAATTCTAAGCTTATTTACTCTTGTAAATTCTTTTAATTCTTCAATAATTAATCTAAGTCCACTCCATTTAACAAAGGATATCAACATATCTATTTTATCTGCTGTTAATATTTCTTTTTTTATTTCACTTATCAAACTAGGCTCTATCATAGAACCTGTGAACAAAGAACTTCTTGAAAGGGATGTAGTTGGACGAATAACTGCATCCTTTTTAATATTTCTGCTTGAATTCATTTTTTCTAATACTTCAAGGAGAATTTTAGACTCTTCATTTATAATATAATCATTTAAAGACTCTTCCTCAGTTTCTTCTCTCAGTAAACTTATTAATTTATTGCAGATAGCTACCTGATTTAATACCTTGCTTCCATTTCCTTTTTTAACATAAGATAATGCTTTTCTGGTTACTTCCTGAAAATATGCAGCAAGAATCTTATTGCTCTCTGATTCCTCTATATTATCTTTATTTATTATTTTTGTATCTTGCAAAGCTGTGATTTCCTCAGTTATTAACTTATTTATAACCTGTTCGTATATGCCATTTTTTAAACTCATAATCCTATTACCCCTTTTATAACGCTTTTAATTTATCAACAAAAGGCACATCTGCTGATGCAAAATTGTAATTCTTAATTTCTTTTTCATGTTACCATAACTTTCACTTTATTCCATATTCCATAATATATCATTATTGTTTAAGATAAGCTATTATTTTAGATAAAATAATAAAACTATCAAAATGTATTGATACATCATGATAGTTTTATTATGAGACAACTTACAATAATTCAACATTATTCGAGTGATACCAGGTACCATAGTATGCATACTAGAATTCTAAATTTCTAGTTTTCTTCATTTCTTCTAAAACATATTTTGTATCTTGTGTATGAAGAATTACCCAATTGTCAACAAGCCACTGATAATCTGTTATTGAAAGCTTATTAACCAACTGTTTTCCCGTTATTCCAAAATCCTCGTACCAACTCTGAAATAAATATCCTAACCACTCCATTACTTCCATATAATAATGCTTTTCTTTTTCAGTATATTTTCTTATAATTATACTGCTATTTTCTTCTATCCATGAAATATAATATAAACTTCCTCTTGATAAACAAAGTAAGTCCCCTGCTTCAAGTGAATCTTTATATTCTGAAGACAATATTTTTATAATAGCATCTAGCCATTCTTTTTCAAATTTAATGCTATCTCTAAAAATATCTGCCAATGTTTCACATCTATTTCTATTTAATATATTCCACATAATCATTTCTCCTGTAAATCAATGTAATAAACATCTTTATTAGAACTTCTTCTAGATTTAAATACCTTATCATTTATTGTACTCAAATTTAACATTTCATTTTCTTTAATATTAAATATTTCTTTTAATGTTAATTCCACCACACCTAAGAATTTAAGATTGTCTAAAACCTTTTTTGATACTAAGTTTATTTGTCTATCAATTTTCATGCAATTTAATATATTTAATGTTTCATCCACACTATATACATTATCTAAAAAATTTTGAACTGTTCTATATAATTTATCATCTGCAGTTGGTCCTATTATTACATCGTAATTACTATTTTCTATACTTATATCTACATTTAATCTGTTGTAACAAACAAATAGTAACCATTCTAAATCTAACTTATATTCCTTTACTTTTAGGTTTGTTAAATCTAACTCATATTTATTAACATACTGACCATTTCTAAGAGCACACCATGATTTTGCCATTAATAAATTTTCTGTGCAATAAAATCCTGAACCAAAATCTGTTCCTTTCCTACTTCCTTTATAAATAGGTTTTTCGATTTTTGTTTCACTACCATGATATACTATCATTTTATCTTCATTCTCCCTTACTTATAATAAACTAATTATTGTATCCTTATCTAATTCTTCTCACTAATATTATTTTACCCCACCAATAAACTTTAATCAATTATTTAGCAGGGTATACATTATTTCATAGTTATTTTATAATTTCCAAAAGATATCAAATATAGTTTCATTTAGAAACATACTTGTGCATAACTACCATTCATCATTCCAATTAGGGTACTGCTGTGGTAAATCTCCTTTAATCTCAATAATTTCAGGCCTTAACAACTTTACATTAGTTTCTTCAATATCAAAAACTTCCACATTAAATCTCCATTCGTCACCATAATCAAATAAATACAGGAATTTTTGTTTTTTATAAAGTTGAAGTTCTCCTATTTTTACTTCATCACTATGCGGTCCTTCATACTCTTGTGGACAAGTAAATTTATTAATTGACCATGCTCTGCCGTCCATAAAAAATGAATACATGTGATCATTATCAAAATCAAAAGCTCCTTGAATATAATTATGTAAATCATGCAGAGTGTGCTGTGATGACAATTTTATTTTTGACCATACACCTCTATGTAATGATACCCTAAATGTATAAATACCTTCCATAAACTCACATTTACCTCTTGGCAAGGTACTTTCAAGTTCTCCATTCTTAAACAACTTTTGAAATGGTTTTATAGAAGTGCTCATAGAATTTAATATTCCATTCACCATCTTTTTTTCTATATGGTATATTCCATTCTTCTAAATCTCTTTCATCCTTTAAAATCTTCATTATTTCTGACCCTAATTTAGATATTATTATTTTACCTGGTACAAAACTTCTCTTCCCACTTACTTTTGCTTTTTCTTCTTCATTCTCTTCAATATCTATAATTCCAAAATAAGAAAGATATAATAATATTGTGCTATAATGTCTTATATTATTTTCAATTATAGTAGTTTCATTTGATTTTATAATTGTAACTTCATAATTATTCAAATAATCAATGAAGTTTTTAAAATTATCTAAAAATCTGTTAATTTTGTCAGTATACATATATTTCAAATTCTCCTTTTTAGCAAAATGATAATTTATTTCTTATTTTAAAACTTCAAACTCTGCCTTAAATGCTCTCTTTTTAGAATGGATTTTTTTATAATGCTCTATAATATTTATTTTTGCACCTATATTGCCTTGCGATTCCATTGTTTCTCCTAGTGCAGATATTAACATTGCAGCTTTGTAATAACTTCCTCTAAAGCCTCCACCTACAACTGCATCAGTTCTTTTATCAACTTCTGATTGTAACCAAGTAATATACTTTTCATATTGTTCACTTGTTATTTTAATTTTGTCCTTCCAAATCAAAAAACGCTGAAGAAAGTTTTTTTCATCATCATTTGAATAATTTAATCTGTATTTAATGCCCTCTATTAACTTTTCTCCAACATTAGAAAGACTTTTGTTTCGATCTAAATATAAAATAAATAGCGGTACAATGACACCTTTAATATTACTGCTCCAGCCTAAGTAAGTTTTACCTTTTTTACACTCTTCATAAATATAATCAAATTCTCCATTAAAAAAGCGAAGTAGTTTTTTATGTTCCTGTGAAATATGATTAATTTTCATTTGATTATTAATATTCCCAAAATCCATAAATGCTTTTTTAGGCAGTTTTTTTAATTTTATAGCTTCAATATCTAATATAGCCTTATAATTTTCAATTTCAAAAAGTCTTAAATAGTGATTTAGTGTTGATTCGGACTGAAAAGCTACTTTATAGCATTCCAAAACAACTTCTGTATGCCCTAATTCCTTTGCAGCCTTTGCAGTTAAATCTGCCACCTTTCCCCTAATAACCAATTCTTCACTCAATAGGCCAATTGCTTCTAATCCTATTTTTTCACATTCAGCCTCTTTTCTTTCGTTCATTAAATGCTCACATGCCCGTAAATATAAAACAGGATGCTTTTGTACCATTTCTTTAGCTACATTGCATAGCTTTTCAATACCACCTTGAAGGATGCAAGCCTCAAATAGTAAATTTGCTGCTAAATCTCCATCTTCACACTTGAAAAAAGCAATCCACTCTTGTAAAAAAACATCTATTCCTACTACCTCTTCTGCACCTATAGTAAAAAAATCTTCCAATTTTATATTTTTTGAAATATTCAATTTGAAATATATAAACAGAGCTGATGCTCTCTCTTTTCCCTCAGAAGATTGGTATTTTGCATATATTAAATTAAGTACTATTTGTTCCAAATTTAAAGAAATCAGCTTTTCATCAACTAATTCTTCAAGTCCTAATTCAATTCTCTCTTCGGCATCATTATCATATGCTTGAAATATCATGCCTATAAGCAAATTGTATAAATCTGCGGCTTCCTCATATCTTTTTTGAAATAATAAGTTTTCAGCTGCTTGAAATGCAAAGGTTAGCTTTTTTCCTATTTTATAGGTATCATAATACTCTTAGGAATAATCTTTCCAATAATTCTCACCATATACTTCACAATAACTACAGTCAAAATAAATATCTCCATTTTGTATTTTTTTACACCAATCTTGAATTTCTTTAATATCATAAATAATCTCATCAAAGTTATTTTCACCATTTAGAGAATTTAAAAATTTACATCTTTCATCTTCTTGAATTGTGCGTGCTAAATTATGAATCCATTTTTCTTTCTCGCTGTCAGACATAGTAGCTAGTTTTTCATCCACAGCTTTAATAAATTCATTATAATTCATTTTTTATCACATCCTAAATATATATTTATATTTTTCTAAAAAATCATTGTATTCCATATATCATCAACTACTCCCCATATATTTCTTTTTCATTGAATGTTTATTATTTGATTTCACCATAACTTTCACTTTATTCCATATTTCATAATATATCATTATTGTTTAAGATAAGCTATTATTTTAGATAAAATAATAAAACTATCAAAATGTATTGATACATCATGATAGTTTTTATATGAGACAACTTACAATAATTCAACATTATTCGAGTGATACCAGGTACCATAGTGAAAGACGTAGTCTGAACTTGCTATTATTTATAAAATTATTTAAAGCAATTGCCTATATTCAAAACTTTTTCTACTTCTGAACATATATACACTGCTAATTGTTCATTTGTATATGCCTTAAGTAATTTGCTATTGTAATTGAAGTACTTCTTTATTATTTTAATAAGATAATCTCTTTCTTTTTCCTTAAGCTCATTTGCCATACTATCTTTACTTAGCTCATCATATAATGTAAATGGATTTAATATATCCCCATCTGTATCACTTATATTATCTTCTTTTTTCTTTACTGAAATAGTTATTTCATATTTTCCTTCATTATTAATTAAATTCAAAGCTTCCTTTAACAATTTTTCAAGTTCTTTTTCATTAGCTTCATTTGATTTATTACTCTTAATATTACTTTCTTTATTAAGTCTATTATAAACTCTTGTTACTGAAGCTTTATTATATTTATTATCTAAGCTCTCTCTACTTTCTCCATTTATTAGTGCTTTTTCTATTTCTTTTAATACACCCTTTGATCCCATAACTTTAGCACCTCTCAATTATTTCTTTTACTAGCTTATCTATTGTAGAAAATTCTGCTCCATATTTCCCTCTTATAGTGTTCTTCCTTTCACAATAGTCACAAATATTTGAAATTATTGATCTATTATAAATAACAGTTTCAAATAACTTAGGAATATCTCCTTTGTTGCTTTTTAATTCTAATCCAGCTTTTATACTTGTATAAGGTTTATTATTTCTAAATCTATTTATTACAACACCTAGTGGTTTGATCGAATAAGCATCCTCAACTCGCTTTATCTCTCTTGCCTTTTCATTAATTTTTCTTATAACCTGATTTAATCCATAAGTTGATAATGTATCTGCAATTACTGGAATAATGTAATACTGGCTCATATATATTCCACACATTGTTATAGCTCCTAAATTTGGTGGACAATCAACTAATATATAGTCATATTGTTTCTCTAATATTTCTAATTGTTCTTTTAAAATTTTAATCAAATTATTGTTATTATTTAGTCCTGAAACTTTATCATAGATATCTATTAAATCAATACTTGATGGAAGTAAATCTAAATTACTAATTCCATCTCCAATATTACTTACAGATTTAATTATTGATTTATTAATATCAAAAGCTGTCGTTCCCTCTACCTTATCTAAAAATAATTGATGTATAGTTCTATTATTTTCATTTGCTACTTTCCATCTTTCTTGACTAATAAGTAATACCGTTGCATTTGTTTGTGGATCTAGATCTATAACTAAGACCTTTTTATTATGTTCACATGCTAATACCTCTGCTGCCGTTACCAATAAAGTTGTTTTTCCTACACCGCCTTTAAGATTTATAAAACTTATTACTTTTGCCATTTTATTCTCCTAAAAAATGATACATTAAAATATTATTAATCTTTTTTAATTTATATTCTAATATTTTTAAAACACAAAAAAAGAAGCATATATTTTTAATTAATACCGCTTCTTTTTAAAACTTTATTTTTCCTTTGTTGCAGTGGTAGCAAGTACCCTAGTGCTCATACTAAACTCACAATATGAATCTTTATAGTTGCTACTTAATTTATAACAAAATATTTTATCAAATGAAGTTTCTAATAAATATTTTCTTTCCCTAATCAAATTATAAAAAGCTTGTTTAGGACTTTCCCCATGAGTAATACCTATAGCTTGTAAGTTTTCTATATCTGGAACATCTGATTCTGACTTTGGCTGATATGTATAGCCTTCATCTGTTAAGAATATGTAATTATTCCTAAAGACTCCTCCCTTTAAAATAAGTGATCTGATCTTATCATAAGGGAGGAGGCAGATCAAATTAAATTTAACTTTATTTTATTGAGGTTGCTACAGTTTTTGCAGCTTAATTATAACCAATAAAGCATTCTACTTTCACTTAATCATTTTTATTCTAAATTTTACATCCACGAGGTGCATGTGAGAGTTTTAGGTTGAACTTGCTAATCACCTTTGCATAGAATAGAAAGATTACGCTTACCTATGTAAATAAAAATCTATGAAAGCACTTTTTTAAAAGCATTTTCCATAGGTTTTTATTAACATTTTTGTTACTATTATTTTTTACTTATAGGCAGTTTTTCGTTATATATCTCCAGATTTTTATTCCATCATCACACTCCAATTTTTTCTGTGTTTGGTTAAGTACTACATTTCGATTAAGTATTCTAGAAATTTCACTTGCTTTTAATGGTAATCTTAAATTTTTAAATCTGTCCAATTCCATATAATATTCTTCATCAACATCTCCATTAAAATCTTTAACTTCACATATTCCTGATGCAACACCTCTTGCTATTATTCCTACTTCATTGCTATATAGAAAAACCAAATCATTTGCTTTAATTTTATCAATACCTTCTTTCCAAGGTGAATAATAAGCTGCACATTTTTTCTCTTGAATCATTTCTAATTCACAATTAGAATAGTATCTTTTATTTGTATTTATAATATAAACATTACTCATTTTTCTATCACACTCCCATAAATCTTCAAACTTTTTATACTATATTTTATTTTTTCATTAGTTTTGAAAGCCTGTGCTTGTCCTTAATATCCTGTAACACAAGGAAATATATCATGATTTTTTTCTTATTATATAAACTTATATTTTATCGCCCTTTATAACCAGCAGCTGAAACAATAGAAAAAATATCTTTGTCCTCATAAATTGCGTCTAATACCTTTTTAAACATAAATGCTGTTGCTAAACCTGTTTTTTCTTGAATCATTAATAATTCAAGAACACATGAAATAAATTCAACTGAATATTCTCCATACTCATTTAATTTTTTAAATTTCCTTAAATTTAATTCATTACTGTGTTTTAATTTGCATTTTTGTTGTTCTTCTTTACTATGAAAAAGCTCTATCTTATCCCACATTTCTATTAAATATTTGATGAATTCTTTAGTAATTTCTTTTTCCTGATCTTTTTTTCTAATTAAATCTATAGCTCAATGTAAATGTTGAGGTGTTCTTACCCTTCCACCTGATTTTTGGTACTTAACTATTATATCTAAATCTGGATTATTTCCTTTAGAGCCTTGAAAAACTCCAATAACAACACCATCATTTAATTCTATTTCTTTAAATGAAGTAGCTTTAGTACCTTTCCCATCTCTTAAAGAATATTGCATTACTCTCCCCCCTCATATACGTTAATTTTACTTTAGTTGTAAACTAATTATTATTCATTAACTATATACTTCATAAATTCTTTTTTAAAATAAAAAGCATGATTTTTGTTTGAAACAGCTCGTCCTATTTTCTTGGAATATATTGGATGATAAGGCTTTGCATCCTTACTTCTTATTTGTATAAAATGTCCATTAGACGTATGTATATATCCATCCACACTAATACTTATATGTTCATTTAACTTATCACATATAGTATAATAATCATTTTCTAATTGCTCCTTTAATTCTGTAAATTTATATGCTTCTAAATTTACATGAGTATAAGGTAAAAACATCCACTCTTTAGGTTCTCCCTCTTTACTTATAGGAACGTATAATAGATTTTTTATTTTCTTATATAGTTTGCTTTGATAAAAGTCCTTCTTTTCTAATAATTCATCTATCATAGTAGCTATTTGAGTTATAAACATAGTTTCTTTAGGTTGTCCAACAATATTGCATTTATTAGTTTTTAACTCTCCATCTTCAAAATCTAATGTGGTATTAGTATTTTTTAGCCCTAAAACTATTTCTAGCAATTGTCCACTTTTGCCCTTATTTTTGATTATATCTTCTAACTGTTTCTCAGATAATATGTCTCCAAACCTTTTGCCGACTAGTGGTTCCAGCAATATTTTAGCATCATCTAATTTCATGGTAATATGAACCTCCTTAGTAAAAATTTATATATACTTTATTTTACCAGAAAAACAAAATAGATGCTATTTATTAAATAACATCTATTTTTTAGAATTCGTAACTTAAATTGGTTTTTATAATATAATAAACTTTATTTTGTTATGTTCGCTTCTTCCTCTATATATTCTTGTACCTTATAATTAGTAATCAGTAATTCTCTTAACTTTCCTCTACCAGTTCCTTTTGAATTTATTGCTCTTGATGCATGAACTTTATTTATATTAAATTCTTTATATAATTCTTCAAAAAATAAATCAGATTCATCTACATTAGTTGGATCAGAATTACTTAACATAAAATATCCACCTTTTGAATCTATATATTTTGCCCACTCAGCAAGCCTTTTTTGACTATCATCATTGAAAGGTACTTTTGAATAATCATTAAAGCTTGAAGTACTACTCAGTGGTCTATATGGGGGATCTATGTATAAAAATGTATTTTTATCTATGTAATTTGATAATTTTTCAAAATCTCCTACAAAAAGTTTCACCTCTTGTAAAACTTCATTTACTTTTTTTAAATTATTTACATCGCATATGGTAACTTTTTTTCTTTTACCAAAAGGCACGTTATATTCACCTTTTCTATTTTGCCTATATAATCCGTTAAAACAAGTTTTATTTAGAAATATCATTCTAGCCGCATGAGTTATCCACTCTTGTGATTTATTTTGATAGTCCATTGTTACCTTTTCTTTATTAAAGCCCTCTCTTTGTTCATAATAAAATTCCTGTTTTAATTCCATAGTCTCTAATGCTAAATAGTTTTTTTCTAATTTATTTAATTCTTCAATTATATCATAAACATTTTCTTTAATAACTTTATAAGTAAGTATTAACTCTCCGTTAATATCATTTAATATTACTTCTTCAAATTTATATTTAGATATAAGCTCAAAAAACACAGCTCCTCCACCTAAAAAAGGTTCCATATATCTCTTAATTTCCCTTTCTTTAAGATTTAATGGATAGTACTTTTGAAATTGTTCTAATAATTGACTTTTCCCTCCAGCCCATTTTATAAATGGCTTTGCAAAACTATGTGACACTTAAATTCCTCCTATCAACGTCCTCTATTCTTCTTTTGCTTAGTTCTATAAATTCTTTATTTACATCTATTCCAATAAAGTTTCTATTATTTTCCTTAGCTACTACACCAGTAGTTCCTGAACCACAAAAAGGATCTAAAATTAAATCTCCTTCATTAGTACTACTCATTATGCATCTATATAACAATTCTTTTGGTTTTTGAGTTGGATGATTTCCAAATAACTTTTCTCTTTTAGGTGTTGTAGGTATTTGCCAAACAGTCCGCATTTGCTTACCATCATTTAATTCTTTTATAAATTTATAATTAAAAATATGTTTTTGTTTTTTATTTTTCTTTACCCATAGGAGCACTTCATGACTAGCAGTAAAACACCTGCACCCCATATTAGGCGCTGCATTGGGTTTATACCAAACAACTTCATTTATTATATAATATCCCATTTCTAATAAGGCAAATGCTATAGAATGTATTATGTGATATGTTCCTGAAATCCACATAGTTCCTTCATCCTTTAACACCCTATCACATACTTTTAACCATTTCTTATTAAACCTATAATCTTCTTTAAAACCATTAGAACGATCCCACTCACCTTTATTAACTTTAGCCATTTTACCTGACTTACAAGTAATACCATCATTACTTAGCCTATATGGTGGATCTGCAAATATCATATTTATACTCTTAGGTTCTATCTTTTTTAACTCTTTAATTGAATCGCCACATATTATATTTATTTTTTTTAAATTTGATTCTGGCATTTTTATTATTCCTTCATTAATATTTTTGAGAACAAAGTTAATTATACAATAAGAGTATATAAACCTAAAGGTTTATTTAATAAATTTTTATTAGTTGTATTTCTTAAATATAAAAAGATACTCATGTGCTATAAGTAGAAAATTCTTTCTTAAACTTATCTCTTTCCAATACTCTGTTGACTTACAATTATGCTGTTCTTTTATTACTATCTCTTTTAATTTAAAACCAATATCTAAAAACATATTTAACACGTTAAATCCTATAGGTACAATAAACCCATTTCTTCTAGTATCTCCTATCAAAATAGCACAATACTTCTCTCTTTTTAAAACTCTAAAACATTCTCTTGCAACTTTTTCCATAGCTAAATAATATTCATCCATATCTAATAATGATATATCTCCAACTATATTATTACTATACTTTATAATATTTGCATAAGGTGGATGAGTACAGATTAAATCTACTGATTCATTATTTAAGTTTAATTTACAAGCATCTCCTTTTTGCAAAATAATATTTCCTCTATTCTTAATATTATCTATTCTATCTAAGCTTATATTTAATGCTTTATGATTTATATCATATCCTATTCCCTTCCTATTTAGCAATGCAACTTCTACCATAGTCGTTCCACTGCCTAAGAACTGATCCAAAACCACGTCCTGCTCATTTGAATATCTTAAAATTATATTTCTAGGTATATATGGACTCCAATTTCCTGGATAATCTCCTTTATGAGTAGACCAACTTCCTCTATCTTTAAAACTCCAAACACTATTAGTTTCTAACTGAAAATCATTATTCATAAATATAACCCCCTCATACTAAATGGTATTTTATCACTATTATTGACAATTTTTTGATTATATAAAATATCAATATTTTATACAATCAAAATAAGGGCATCTTATTTAATTATCTTGTAATAAAAACAACTAAATAAGAAACCCTTATCTAAAAAGTTTAATTCTACCTAATTCATTTCTTAAGCCTTATCGATATATTCTTTAGCTTTTTAAAAGTCCTATACATTTTTTATTGTAATTTCTAAATCACCATTTCCCCAATGTTCAATTTTACTTACATCTCTTGTAAAGCTATTTTCAAGAGTAATCTCTTCAGGGTTGAGTCTTAAATATAGCATTATGCTTTTCATATTAACTTATACATATGCAACATTTTTTATTTTTTTAATGCACTATATGATTAAACCACAAAAACTATCTTTTTCATTTGTTAAGATGTTGATTTTAGTTCAACCTCTAAATTATGAGAATTGAACTTGTTAAAAAATAAAATAATTACTACTAAAAATAAGCTTGCTGACACATTGATTCCTAGTGAAAGGAACTACGCTAACAACTTTTTGAAATTATAGGCTGCAATTTTAAATCCAACACATAATTTTGAGTGCAAAAGTCCTCTAATAGGCATAGTATCAATTTTATATCTTCTTAATACTGAAAGTATTACTTCAACAGCAACACACTCATTAGCTAAAGCAATATACTCTAGCAAAGACATTTTTTCTATTTGAAGTTCGATGTTATATCTCTTTTTACTAACACTTACAGTATTGTACTTCTTTTGAATCTTAAATAGACATTTATCTTTATGTGGACATTTGTTACAATCTTTCTTATTAAATTTAGTGGTATATAGGATCAGAAATTCTTTACTTTATTTACAATTTTTTAAAGTTAACAGTTACCTTACAAAAATAGAATAAACATTAGTTACTTCTGTTTTCTGTTATTATTACCCCATCTTCCTTCTCACACTTCTAACATGTTCTTTCTTCACCATTTTATCCTCTATATTTTGTCTCATTATTTCACTGCAAATTCTATTAACAACATCCTTAGAAACTACCACCTTATCATATTTTTTAATTGCTCTAATAAGTTGTGGAGTATATACAACACCATTTATTTTATTTTTCAATGTAGCTTTACTGCTAAAAACTACAATAGAATAAAAAGGTATATCATATCCCACTATCTCTTTCAATGCATTTATATGCCCCTTATTCTGAAAAATTGGATTGAAAAATTTATTTTTTGTTCTCTTATTAAGAGTCTGCATCCAGTACTTATCTCCTTCTTTACCAAATATCCATCCACTATAATTCTTAGTTTCAATTACAAATACTCCATACCTTGATACAACAATATGGTCTATCTGTGTAGTCCTTCCACTTTTTCTTCTTAATAATATGTCATTTAATACTTTATAATTTTCTGTATCAAGTCTTAATAATAACATTCTTACAGATGTTTCTCCTAAAAATCCCTTAACTTTAGAAAAACTAAGAATAAATGCACCAATAACTACTATAATTAATTCAAGCATTTGTATCTCTCCTATTTTATCCTCACTTATTTTTCTAATTAATTTCTATAATATTCCCCACGTCCCTAACCTCATACCCCTGATTATATGCAATCTGATACAAAGGATATATGGAATTTCTTAATGATTTATAAAATGCTTCTCTTCCTATACTTTCACCTTTACCTATCAAAGAAGATATATTCAAAGTTTTGCAAGTATTCAAATACTCTTCCAAAATCTTATTTTTTCTTAAACTTATAAGCGTATTAAAAGCTATGTACTGCATATCACAGAAATCATTAAAATATTTATCCATAGGAACTAGATTATTACTTTTACTACTGTTTATATTCTTAAATGTAGGTACAAGATTCCACATTTCATCATGAAGAACAAAGCTCCATGGAATAAAATGATCTATGCTTATTACTCCGTATTTATTTAAATTTTCAGTGGTAAATTCTTGTTTTGTATATATATCTTTTATCCCTATATTTTCTCTTATTATCTGATCCCAAAGCTTTTTTGCATTACCTAAATCCCTTGTATACGGCGGCTCTATCTTCAATGGTATTGCTGGTACATTAGGATTTTTCTTTTGAAGAAAATATATTAGCTTATAGTTTATCCATCCTTTAATTATTGCTTGATTATTCACTATATAGTTAAACCATTCATTATTTATTATTACTCTGCGTTCTCCATTTTCATTTACTATTTTATACAGAACACCATCTCTTTCATTGGATAAATCCTCTATAAGTCTATTCTTTTTTGAATCTTTTAATCCACGTAATTCAGTTGTAAAAAATGGAGCTATTAATCTATAAGGAACCATCTTATAGAAATTTTTTATCTTCGTATTTAATTCCTTATCCTCATCATTTTCTAACCTGTCTATTATTTCTTTTTCCTTTACAGTACTGTCAAAATCATATCTTCGACTGGCATATAAAATAACATCATTAAGATTATCAAAAAATCCAAAGCTTAAATGATATTGCAGCAGTGGATACCATGCATTTGCTATCATTCTGCATACTATTCTTTTAAAGGATATTTCTTTATTTCCTTCTAATATTTCTTTATATATTCCAACAAACCAATATATCTTATAGCTGGCTACCAAATTTTCATAGCTAAGAAGCTGTTCTAATTTTCTTGCCTCTACCCTTTCACTACTTGGAAGTCCTGTAACTATATTTTTATGTATTAAATCAGAAGTTATAATAGTTCTTTCATCTATTGTATTCAAGTTTTTTTACTCCCCCTTAAAACCTTTTAATTTTATATATCCTATCCATAATTTTCACATATTGTATACAAATATATTTTAGCATAGAATTACAAATAATGATTATTTTTTACACAAATTCAATAAATACTTATTCTTTTAAATATCCTTTTTTAAGAAGTTTAGAATTTACGAATTTAAGAATTTCTCCATAAAACTTCTTAAATTCTTTGACATTTATCTTTGTAAATTCTAAAATTTTAGTATAGTAAAAATCTAAGGAGTGTTTACCATGAAAATCTACAACAAACTTGTCCGTGACAGAATCCCTGAAATAATTAAAAATGCTGGTAAGGAATTTGATATGCATATTGCTGATACCTCTGAAGCTCTTAAGCTTCTTGATGCAAAACTTGATGAGGAAGTTTTAGAATTTCACCAAGACAAAAACCTAGAAGAGCTTGCAGATATACTGGAAGTAATTTTTGCCCTTGCAAAAAATCTTGGTTTTTCAGAGGAAGATCTTTTAGATAAAAGACTTGCTAAAAAGGAAGCTCGTGGTGGCTTCGATAAAAATATTGTATTGGAAAAAGTTTATGAATAAAAGAGAACTTCTTAAGAATTTTTATTCTAAAATTCTTAAGAAGTTCTCTTTTAGGTGATATCACCCTTTAGAAGTATTATTACTTTTTAATTGTTGAATGATTAAGTTATTTTATGGTCTCCATACCGTTCCATCAGTAAAATGTACGGATGTTATCTTTACATTCTTTACTTTAGTCACATTTTCGTACCATGTTAAACTCCATGTGTCTGTTTGTGATCTATAAGGCTTTAATTCATTATTTTGAGATATTCCTAGAAATTTATTGCTAGCGGTAATAATTTCTCTCACTGGTCTATCATAAGTATCATAACATTCCAATTCCATTTCATAAGCATCTATTGTTTTATTTGTAAGATTTTTAACCTCTAAATTAACTTCAGGCATATATATAATATCATACGTAATATAAGCATCAACTAATTTTAATGGCTTATACCCATTTTCCTTATACTCTTCTTTTCTTTCTTTTTCTCGATTATTTAAAACTGCCTTTATATGTTCTTGAGAAGTTATTAATTTAATTCTTTTATCATAATTAGGATTAGTTATTTCATTTTCTCCAATTTTTCCTTCATTATTGTCATATATATAGCTTCTGCTAACACTTTTTAATACAGTTCCTAAGTAAATTAATTCTTTTGTTCCCTCAATTTCATCTAAATAATACCCACTAATTTCTTCATCATTTTTATCATCTTCAAAATAAAAATTAGAAATAGCGAATCTTTGTATAACTTCTTCATTATTAACATCATAGAATATTCCTTCTATATCAATCATTATATCTCTTTCATGTAAGCTATTTTCAACTTTCATGCTTGTCTTATCATCTGTATGCTTTAAATCTGATATTTTAACTAAATTATTTGTATTGCAAATTGCTATTTCTTTACTATTATATAGTCGACACTTATTAGTGCCATCTATTCTTATCTTATAGAAATAATTATCTACCTTATTTTTATAATAAATCCACCCTTTTTTAACATTTAATTTAGCTACTGATTCAGAGCACACAAGCTGCTTTTTAGTACCTCCGTCTTTAATCTTATATATATTATAATTGTCCTCTATATTTGCAAAATAAATATACCCATCTTCATAAGCTATTAAATTATCATCTAATAATCCATCATCTTTGTCTATGCCTTTTACTATGTGTTTAAGATAAAAATTTAGTTTCAAATCTTTTTTCAAGTTCTTATTGTTTTTACTTTTTATGTTTGTAGTTATTATTAAACAATATGTTTCATCATATTTGTATCCATCTATTGGTGGTTTTACCTTAATAGATTTCTTATCACTGCCTAATTCTAATATAATAGCCACAGAATTATTTTTGCTATCTAATACCTTAATAGACTCTTTAACTGATTCGTCAAATAAAATTTCTTTATTAAAATTAATAGTCCATATTTTATTAATATCATTTATTTCTAAGCTCTTATTATCGTTAGCAAAAACTTTTTTAGTATTTACTAGCATTATACAAATTAAAATAAAAAATATCATAAATATTCTTTTGAAACTTAAACTACTTCTATTATTCATAATTATATTCTCCTTTAGCAACCATATAATATTCAGCTCCTTACTTTTTACTATATTTATTTCCCTCTATCTAAAATCTCCAAAATATCTCTATCATTGATAAAATCTTCCTCACCAATAGAATACTTAGCTATATTGTTATAAGTTTTAGATTTGTTGTATTTAATTAATACTTGTCCAATTTTATTCATTTCATCTAATGTAAGAACTACATTCTCTTTTTTATGTATATCTTCAAGTTTTGAAATTACATTATCATATTTAACAATACAATTCTTAATCTCTGTTGGAGCTTCGCTATCATCAAGTATTGTCTTTTCATTAGCTAAAACTACTAATGACTTAAATTTTAAATTATTAGTATTAAGCTTCTTTGATAATACATATTTTAGTATATTTATATGCCTTCTATTTTGAGAAATTGGACTGTACATTCCCTGCTTGTTATCCATTGAAAAATCCTTTACGAATTTAGCTTTTTCCAAGTTAACCTCATTTAAGTTTTGATTACTACTATTATTAATGAAATTTAATACTTTATTTAGCAATCCCATATATGTCCCCCTAATCGCTTATCTATCTGAATTTTTAACATAATTACCTTATTTTGTACGCATTTATATTTTATCATAAAATTTCATAGAATGATTATTATTTACATAAATTTGGTTAAGAATATTCTCTAAATGAAATAATAAAAAAGAAGCCACAAATGGCTTCCACATAATACTTTGATATACTTATGTTAATTTAAAACTGCCTTTTAAAAATTAATCGTATCATCATATAACATTTTATATTTCTTTAAAAGTTCTTCTTTTTTATCTTTTAGTATTTTGCCTTCTCCAATATTATAAAATAATCGTATACTTCTTAAATCATTGTACATATGAGCAATATAATAACCATTTATATCACAGTTAAAAATCTCTTTTGTAGATTTAATCTTAATCAAATATTCATTTCCCTTAACACTTAAAATACTTACATTCATAAAAGGTAAATCTTTATTTAACTCTTCATAATTTAATGATAAATCCTTTGTACTAAAATAATATTTTTCAATTATAGCTGTTAACCATTCTTTAACAACAATATCATCTTTAAACTCTACAATATAAGGTTCAGAAAAATGTGTTAATATAAACTTATCATCACTATACTCCATATACCCTTCATAATCCCTTATATCAGTTTTAATATTAAACATTTCCCAAAAAAGATTATATCGGATTTTTGTTGCAATCAGTTGTCCCATTAAACTTCTCCTTGATATACACTTTACCTATATTTATTTTTTATCCCATACTATTATTAGTAATATTATATACCATAGATTATTTTTCTTAAATAATAAGTACATTTAAGAATTAAAGAATTTCCCCATAAAACTTCTTAAATTCTTTGACATGCATATTACTCTCTTTTTACTCATAATAAAAATCACCTACCTAAGTAGATGATCTTCATTATATATAAACCTTTATTTAATTTCTTCTTTTAATAAATCATTAATTTGAACTTTAACTTTATCAATTGTTTTTTTATTAACACTTCCAAATTTTTTAACCACTATATATTTAGATAATGTATATATTTTATCTGTTCTAATGCAAGAAGTAACTTTAAGTGAACCTTCTATTAAATCATTATTTGTACTTGCTTATACATCATTCCATACCTCATCATCTATATCATTATTCCAAAAATCTAAACTACTTTCACTTGCTTTCTGCAAGTCTCTATACAATTCTTTTTCTCTCTTTGCTTTTAAGTATCCTATAAAATCTATAACTTCTGATATTTCATTTTCTGGTATTTCTTCAATAAGATTAAATAGTATCTTCTTAGCCGTATTCATAAAAAACACCACCTTAAACTATTTATATACTTATTATACCCTATTATACAAATAATTTGAATGTATATTTTACTTTTAGAATTTCACCAAGACAAAAACCTAGAAGAGCTTGCAGATATAATGGAAGTAATTTTTGCCCTTGCAAAAAATCTTGGTTTTTCCGAGGAAGATCTTTTAAATAAAAGAATCGAAAAAAAAGAAGCTAGAGGTGGCTTCGATAAAAATATTGTATTGGAAAAAGTATATGAATAACAAAAACCTTCTTAAGAATTTTTATTCTAAAATTCTTAAGAAGGTTTATCATTCTTTATTATGATTTCTACTGTTGGTTAGTTAAAAATTCTTTTATATATTTATGAATCTCTCTTTGCATATTTTCATTACTTTCTAAAAATCTAATTATATTCTCTATAGGTGGTTGCTTATATCTGTGTCCTATCTTATTTCTAATCAATCTTGCTGCATTTAGATAATTTCCTTGTTCCTGATTTAATATATTATTTTCTTTAAGCTTTTTTATTGCATTGTCTACTGACATACCAATTTGATACAAATTATATTCTTTTAATAGCATTGATATAAAATCTTCATATATAATGAATAAACTTAAATATTTATATTTTAAGCTATTTGAAAATTCATCTTTCAGCTCTGGATTATCCATATACTTTTTTAATAATTCAATAGATTTTTGAATATCCTTTGTTGTAATATCTAAATCATATATTAATTTTTTTAATCTCTCTTTATTCACTATCTAAAACCACCTTATCTAATATATACCAAAATTCTTCATTTTCTCTGTAAAGCCTATCGTATAATTCTAATGCTTCATCTAATAGATTGTCCTTAATTATTACTTCTCTACTATTTAAAGCTTCTATTTTAATCATATTATTAACACTTTCGTCATTTATATCTATAAAATCTATACTTCTTCCTAACAACTCTTCAAGTTCTAATGTAATATTTAATTCAATATTAAAAGGAATTTTATCTTCTGAAATTACTGCAATATCTATATCTGACTCTTCATTAAAGTTCCCAGATGCTAAACTGCCAAAAATGATAACATTAGTAATACCATTATTAAAAAATATATTTTTAAATAAATCGCTATGAACAATTTTAAGCACTTCATCTCTATTATTATCAGCTATAAATACTTCACCAAAGCTCATATAAACTCCTCCTCGTATAATATAGTTGTAACATTTGATAGAAAACATCTTTATTTTCTAACGAACATTACTAATCTAATTTTAAATATTATTCTTTATTTTTTAATAATCCTATCGGATATTTAA
>JAVBWC010000072.1:0-12182 GCA_036677675.1 Clostridiaceae bacterium
ATAGCCAAAGGCTACACTAGGGTTTGTTTTTTTATTGTTAGTTTTTCTGTAAGAAAAACTTCCTTCACTGTAAACTGTAAACTGTCATCTGTAAACTAAAGAAAAGTCCGTCGCACTTTTCTTAAAAGAAGTAATAATTATATAAAATTATTTAAATAAAGTGTTGCATAATTCAAAGTATTATGGTAGACTAAGTGTAATTTAATAAAAGAGTTAGTTGCCTAGGGTAGAGGCGCTGTAATTAAGAGTATTTGTTTGGAGCTGGCAAGTGTTGATAAGCAAAGAAAGGAATTATGGCCGAAGAAAGTAAGTTGGCAAATTTATTTTCTGGCTTTGCACAAAATATGTGTAAGGCTGTCACGTAGTTATTTACGTGAAGAGCTACAAGGTACACTGAGTTGCGGATATTATTATATAATTGCAACAGGGGTGTTCCTTGTTGCAATTATTTTTTATTATTAAAAATAATTGCAAGGGGCTAAATTAGAGGTACTAGGTAAGGAAAATCAGGTACTAGGTTCTAGGAAAAGATTTTTTACAGCTGAAGCTGTAAAAATAAATAGTAAAGTAGAAGGGCTTTTAATCCTAGTACCTAGAACCTTCTTCCTAGTACCTATACTAATCATAATTATAATTGGTTATTAGGTAAAAAATTCTAGTATAAAACAAATGTTTAGTTAAACAATCTATGGGGGGGCTTATAACATGAGTATTATAGTACAAAAATATGGAGGAAGTTCTGTAGCTTCTACAGAAAAAATTAGAAAAATTGCAAAAACGGTGATAAATAGAAAAAATAAGGGTGACGACCTTGTAGTTGTTGTATCTGCCATGGGGGATACAACAGATGATTTAATTGCACTAGCAAAAGGCATTTCTAATAACCCGGATAAGAGAGAATTAGATGCACTTTTATCAACAGGTGAAATGATGTCTTGTGCTCTTTTAGCAATGGCTATTAAGGACTTAGGATATGATTCAGTAAGCTATTCAGCGTATCAGATAGGTATAAAAACTAAAGGACAGTATGGAAAGTGTTTAATAGACGATATAGATTCTACAAAAATAAAAGAAAGCATCAAAGAAGGAAAGATTGTCATAGTAGCAGGTTTTCAAGGAATTAATGAGGATGGAGATATTACAACTTTAGGTAGAGGTGGTTCAGATACTTCAGCGGTTGCTCTTGCAGTTAAACTTAATGGACTTTGTGAGATTTATACTGATGTAGATGGGATTTATAGTGTAGATCCTAGAAAACATAAAGAAGCAAAAAAAATAGAAGTTATAGACTATGAGGAGATGCTTGAATTATCTAGCTTAGGTGCTCAAGTTATGCATTCTAGATCTATTGAACTTGCTCAAAAGTATGAAATTCCGGTGTATGTAGGACTAAGTAATAGTGATATTAAGGGAACAATTATTAGGGGGGTAAATAAAATGAATTTAGAGAGTAAACCTGTAACGGGACTTGCAACAAGTGATGATGATATTGCAGTAACATTAAAAGAAATAGATGGAAATGTAAATATACTTTCTAACTTGTTTGAGGCTATTGCAAGTAGAAATATTAGCATAGATATGATAAGTCAAACTGCTCCTGTCAATGGAAAAGTAAATGTATCCTTTACTATTCCAGCAGATGAACAAGAAGAGTGCATGGATATAATTAAGAATTTTTCAAAAATACAAAATATATCAATTGATGATGATATAACTAAATTTTCAGTTGTAGGAATAGGTATGAAAAATACTTCAGGAGTAGCAGCAAAAATGTTTAAGCTATTTAGTGAAAATAACATAGAAGTAAAAATGATTACTACATCAGAAATCAGAATTACATGTGCAATATGTCAGAAGGATAAGACAAAAGCTATAGGGATTGTAGCAAAGGAATTTTATTTATAGGTTCCTGAAAATACTTAGAAATGAGGTCTATAAAAATGAAATTATTTGGAAGTATGGAAATAAAAGACGAACAATTATATGTAGGTGGAATTAGTACTGTTAAGCTAGCTGAGGAATACGGAACGCCTTTATATGTAATGGATGAGCAGCTCATTCGTGACAATTGCAGAAGATATTATGAAAGTTTTAGAGCTAAAGAAGGCATTAACAGAGTAGCTTATGCTGGAAAAGCTTTCTTAACTATTGCAATGTGTCAAATTATAGCTGAGGAAGGTTTATGTTTAGATGTAGTTTCAGGAGGAGAGTTATATACAGCATATAAAGCTAATTTTCCTATGGAAAAAATATATTTTCATGGTAATAATAAAACTGTAGAAGAAATAGAAATGGGAATTAAACTTGGAGTTGGAAGGTTTGTTGCTGACAATTTTTATGAAATTGAAAAGATAAATGAAATAGCTAAAAAGTATAATAAGATGCAAAAAATTCTTTTAAGAATAACACCAGGAATAGAGGCTCATACTCATGAATATATTAAAACTGGACAAATAGATTCAAAATTCGGATTTACATTGTTGGAAAATCAAACTATAAAAGCAGTAGAAAAGGCAAATTCACTTTCAAATATAGAACTTATGGGTTTTCATTGTCATATAGGTTCACAAATTTTCGACATTCAACCTTATCGTGATGAAGTGAACATAATGATGGCATTAATTAAAGATATTAAAGAAGAAGTGGGATATGAAATTAAGGAACTAGATTTGGGCGGAGGTTTTGGAATCTACTACGAAGAGGGAGATGATCCTCGAGAAGTAGAAGAATTCTGTGAAGCTATACTTGAAGAAGCTAACAAAAAAGCTGAAGAGCTTAATATGAAATTACCAATTCTTACAATAGAGCCAGGAAGATCTATTGTTGGAAATGCGGGTATGACTTTATATACTATAGGTTCTATAAAAGAAATTCCAGAAGTAAGAAAATATGTTGCTGTAGATGGTGGAATGACTGATAATATAAGACCAGCTTTATATAATGCACAGTATGAATGCGCAATAGCTAACAGAATAAACTCTTCAGATAAGGAAAAGGTAACTATTTCTGGAAAATGCTGCGAATCAGGAGATATACTTCTTAATAATGTGGAGATACCTGAGGCAAAAAGTGGAGATATCCTTGCTGTTTTGACTACTGGAGCTTATGGATATTCCATGTCTAGTAATTATAACAAGATACCAAGAGCAGCAGTGGTTTTGGCTGGAGATGGAAAAGCAAAAGTTATATGTAGACGTCAATCCTATGAAGATTTGCTTTTAAATGAATTAGGGTTATAAAACTTAATAAATAGACAGTTCAAATTTAATTAAATATATATTTTAAATAAAGGAGATATGCTGAAAATTTTCAGTATATCTCCTTTATTTATTTTTTTGTTTAATATTAGCTGTTTATGGGAACAATATTTAGGCATAAATTTTTATTAATTATATAGATAAACATAGTAAAGGAGTGACTGAAATGACTTATGTAATAGTACTTGTACTTGCAGTATTAGTCGCATTGATTTACATAATATTTTATAACAATAAGAAAACCGAGGAAAATATTTTAGAGGATATTCCAGTTATAGATGTTAATAAAGAAGATTTAGAAAAGCATGCTATAGAAATATCCAATCACTATTCAAGCTCAAAAAATATTAATTGTAAAAGAAAACTCATAAAAAATTTAGATAAAAGTTACAGCAGTATAATAAATGGATATGAATATATTGATAAAGATGTAAGAGAGAAAAAAGAAGTGGCACCTGCTGCAGAATGGTTGTTAGATAATTTATACTTAATAGAAAAAGAATATAAACATATAAAACAAAATATGCCAGAGAAATATTATAAGAATTTGCCTGTTATAGACAGAGGTATAATGAAAGGGTATCCTAGAATATACAATATTGCAGTGGAGTTGATATCTCATACTGATGGAAGAGTAGATGAAGATACTATTGAAAAGTTCATAGAAGCGTATCAGACTAATACTGTACTTACAAGTGGAGAACTTTGGGCGCTACCTATAATGCTTAGAATAGCTTTAATACAGAATATAAGTAAGATTACAGAAAATATAGTTTTTTCTCAAGAGGAGAAAAGAAGAGCAGATACCATAGCTGATAGATTAATAGATGCTTTAAGCAATAAAAAGATTGAAGAAGAACTTGAGAAGATTGTTAATGAGGATATACTCTTTACATCCCATTTTACTGAAAGACTTTTAAAAGTATTAAGGGATAATGGAGTTGACTACATAAAAGCATACAAATGGATAGATGAAAAATTAGAAATGCAAGAAACAAATTCAGAAAAAATGATAAATTTAGAGCATCATAAACAGGCTAATTATCAGTTTTCAATAGGAAACTGCATTAACTCAATTAGAGAAGTAGAGGCTATTAATTGGAGAAAAAGCTTTGAAAAAGTTAGTGTTGTAGAAAATATTTTAAAAAAGGATCCTGCTAACATTTATGACAAGATGGATTTTGAGTCTAGGGACTATTATAGACATAGAATAGAAAAAATTGCTAAAAGCATAAAAAAGCCAGAGTCATTTGTAGCTAAAAAAGCTATTGAATGTGCCATAGAGGCAAATGAAAATCAAGGTGGAGATTATGAAAAACATGTAGGATATTACATTGTTGATAAAGGTATAGATTGGTTAAGAACAAAAACTAATTTTAAAAATAAAGGTATAAGCAAAATTAAAGATAATATAAAAAAACATGCTGTAGGATATTATATAGGAACAATAATTTTGTTTACAGCGATTACAATGCTTGTATTTATGGCAGCTAGTTATTTTAATGATACAGAAAGAGTATTATGGAGATACATTATAGCAGGAGTGGTTTTATTAATTCCGTGTAGTGAAATTGTAATATCTATTTTAAATTGGAGTGTTAATCACTTAACAATTTCTAGACTCGTGCCCAAATTAGAATTTAAAGAAGGAATAGGAGAAAATAATAGAACTATAGTCGTAATACCCACTATTATAAACAATGTTAAAAAGGTACATGAACTAGTAAATAATATGGAAGTTTATTTTTTAGGCAATATGGATAAAAATTTATATTTTGCTCTTTTAAGTGATTTTAAGGATAGCACTCTTAAAGTAGAAAAAGAAGATAAAGAAATTGCAAAAGCAGCTTTAAATGAGATAAAAAAGCTTAATAAAAAGTATGCTAAAGATAGAGAAGATATATTTTATTTTTTTAGCAGATATAGACAATATAATGAAAAAGAAGGTATATGGCTTGGTTGGGAAAGAAAACGTGGAAAATTAATGGAGTTTAATCAGCTAATTAGAGGAAATAATAAAACTAGCTACGATGTTATAAGTGGTGATATTAGTAGTCTTAAAAAAGCCAAGTATGTTATTACCTTAGACTGTGATACACAGCTTCCAAGAGATTCAGCAAAGAAATTAGTGGGAGCTATGGCACATATTTTAAATATTCCTCATGTTGAAAAAGATAAAAAACGTGTTATTAGAGGATATGGAATAATGCAGCCGAGAATAAGTGTCAGCATAAATAGTGCAAATAAAACTTTGTTTTCAAGAATTTTTTCTGGAGAAACAGGTATAGATACATATACTACTGCTGTATCAGATGTATATCAAGATTTATTTGGCGAAGGCATTTTTACAGGAAAAGGAATATATGATATTGATACTTTTAATTATATGTTAAGTGAAGAAATTCCAGAGAATTCTATATTAAGTCATGATTTATTAGAAGGTGAGTATGCTAGGTGCGCATTAGCTACTGACATAGAATTAATTGATGGATACCCAGCGTATTATAATTCAAGTGCTAAAAGGCTTCATAGATGGGTTAGAGGAGATTGGCAATTACTTCCTTGGTTTAAGAATAAAGAGTCTTTAAGAACTTTATCCAGGTTTAAAATGCTTGATAATTTAAGAAGAAGCTTACTTGCACCTTCTATTATAATTTTGTTTGCATTATCCTTTAATTTTTTACCGGATGGAACTGACAAATGGGTAATTGCAGCAATTTTAGCTTTGATATGTCCATTACTTTTTGATGTAAGTGAAACTGTAGTTTCACCAATTCGTGGCATAAGCTTATCGGGAGAGATTAAGGACGGTAAAACTGTTTTAGAGCAAATATTTTTGATATTTTGCTTTTTACCATATACAGCATATTTAATGATAGATGCAATAATTAGAACTCTTTACAGACTGGCTATTAGCAAGAAAAATCTTTTAGAGTGGCAAACAGCAGATGATGTAGAAGCAAAATCAGGAAAAAACTTAAAGGATTATGTTTCATCCATGTGGCCAGCAAGTTTAATTTCAGTAGCTATTTTTGGGGCAGCATTTTTAAAATCTTCAAATTCAGGATTATTTATGATACCATCCTGTGCTTTATGGTTTATAAGTCCGTATATAGCCTATTATATAAGTAAAGATATTAAGAATAAAGAATTTAAGCTAACAGATTTACAAGAAAAAATGCTTAGAAGAATAAGTAGAAAAACTTGGGCCTATTTTGAAGACTTTGTGAATGAAAAAGATAATTGGTTAGCACCTGATAATTATCAAGAGGATCCAGCAAATGGGGTTGCACGAAGGACATCTCCAACTAATATTGCTATGGGTTTAACATCTAACTTAACAGCTTACGACTTAGGTTATATTGGGTTAGAAGAAAATCTTCAAAGATTAAATAATATTTTAAATTCTATGGATAAGTTAAAGAAATATAAAGGACATTTTTATAATTGGTATGATACGGAAACTATGAATACATTAAACCCTGAATATATTTCAACTGTTGATAGTGGTAATTTAGTTGGATACTTATGGTTAATAAGTGAAAACTTAGATGAATACAAAAAGACTCCATTGATAAATAAAAATATGATGAAAGGAATATGTGATACTCTTTCACTTGCTAATGAGGAAATTGATAAAGAGTTGGGTGTAAAAAATATCTATGGAGATATAATACAAAAAATTAGTAATACTAATTTTGATCTAGTTTCTTGGAAAAAAGTGCTTTCTGAGATTTTTAGTAAAGTCGTTGATATAGAAAAATCTCAAAGGAATAAAGAACTTTACTGGAATAGTAAAGTTAAGAGCACTGTAGCTAAAGCTTTAGGAGAAATGCAGAGAAATTTTCCATGGATCGACTTAGTTGAAAAAAATAGGGATGAGATAGGAGAGTTATATAGAAAGTTAAATTCTTTAGCATTACAAATTCCTTTAAATTCTTTTATTAAGGAAATGGATAAGTTATCTATAGAATGTAAAAAGTACAATAACGATTTACAACAATTACTAAACAATAGTAGAGTTGCTGTTGAAAAAGTCCTAATTATTATAGAAGAATTAAAACAAATTGTTACTAGAATGGCTAGAGACACAGATTTTACAATGGTTTATGATAAAAAGAGAGGTTTGTTTGCCATTGGTTATGATGTGGAAAAAGATAGTTTAGGTAAAAGTTACTACGATTTATTGGCTTCAGAAGCAAGGCAAGCAAGTTTTGTAGCCATAGCAAAAGGAGATATAGATCAAAAACATTGGTTTAAGCTTGGTAGAGCTATGACAATAATGGGAAGAAGTAAGGGATTGGTTTCATGGAGTGGAACCATGTTTGAATATTTGATGCCTTTACTAATCATGAAATCATATCCAGATACTCTTTTGGATGCAACTTATAAATCGGTTGTAGAAGGACAGAAAAAATATTGTAGAAGTAAAAAAGTACCATGGGGAGTATCAGAATCAGCTTTTAGAAGTTTTGACGTAAGTATGAATTATCAATATAAGGCTTTTGGTATACCAGGTATAGGACTTAAGCGAGGGCTTGTAAATGAACTTGTAGTATCTCCATATTCTACTGTCATGGCACTTCAAGTAGATGCACAAGGCTCTATATCTAATATGGAAAGACTTATAGAAGAAGGATTAGAAGGCAGATATGGTTTTTATGAAGCAGTAGATTATACAAAAGATAGAATACCTAAGGGAAATAAAAGTTCCATAGTAAAATGCTTTATGGTGCATCATGAAGGTATGAGCTTAATGGCTCTGGATAATGTGTTGAAAGATAATATACTTCAAAAGAGATTTCACAATATTTCAAAGGTAAAGGCTACTGAATTATTGTTACAAGAAAAGGTACCAAGTAGAATTGTATATGAAAGAGAACATAGATTTGAAGTTTCAGATATGTCTTATGATAAACAAAATATTATATTTAGAAAATTTAATACAGCCAATACAGAAATGCCAGAGACTCATTTATTATCTAATGGAAGTTATTCTATGATGATTTCTAATAGTGGAAGTGGATATGGAAAAAAAGAGGATATGACCATATACAGATGGAAGGAAGATGCCACCTTAGATAGCAGTGGAATGTTCTTTTATATTAAGAATGTTAAGGACAATAAGTATTGGAGTAATACTTATGAGCCATGTAAAAATGAAGGAGATAAATATGAAGCTATATTTTCCTTAGATAAAGCTGAATTTAAAAGAGAGGATAAAGATATTTCTACTTATACAGAAATTGTAGTATCAAATGAAGATGATGCAGAAGTAAGAAGGATATCTATTACTAATCATGGAAATGAAACTAAAATTATAGAGATAACCAGCTATTGTGAGGTGACTTTAGCACCTTTAAATTCAGATGTAGTACATCCTGCTTTTGGAAATCTTTTTATAAGAACAGAATTCATTCAAAATCCTGAATGTATTATTTCAAATAGAAGACCAAGAGCTAAAGGACAGAAAAAACCTTTTGTTATTCAGACTATTGCTTTAAAAGGAACTTCTGTAGGAACAGTGCAATATGAAACAAGTAGAGTTAATTTTATAGGAAGAGGAAAAAATTTGACTTTCCCTAATGCTATGGAAGGAGAGACTCCACTCCAAAATACCGTTGGAGCCGTACTTGACCCTATTATAAGTATGAGAAAAAGAGTTAGGATTGAGTCAGGAGAAACTTGTACAATTGCATATACTACAGCAGTTGCTAATTCAAAAGAAGATGCAATTGAGCTTGCTAAAAAATACAGAGAACTTAATAATGTTAATAGAGCATTTGAGGTTGCATTGACACAAAATGCTGTTGAAATGAAATACCTAGGTATTAAATCACTGCAAGCTAATCTTTATCAATCAATGGCTTCTAAAATATTATATTTAAGTCCGCTATTTGAAAAACGCTCACAATATATAAAGAATATAAAAAGGGGTCAATCGTCTTTGTGGAAATATGGTATTTCAGGAGATATACCTATTGTTCTTGCAGTAGTAAAAGAAAATAAACATAAAGATATGGTAAGGCAACTATTAAATGCTCATGAATATTGGAGTATAAAAGGTTTAAAAGTTGATTTTGTAATATTAAATTTACAAGAAACAGCATATACACAACCACTTCAAGATTCTATTAGAGATATAATTGCAACAAGTCATGCAAGAGATAAACAAAATAAATCAGGAGGAGTATTCTTATATAATAAGTCCACTATGGAAAAGGAAGATATTGATTTGCTAATGGCTATTTCGAGATTGGTTATAGAAGGAGATAAAGGACTTGTAGTAAATCAAATTAAAACAGAAAAGAATGAGAAAAAGCAGATGGAACTTCTTCCTGTTATTAATAGAACATGTGTATTTAAATCTTATAAATTTCCAGAAAATAAACTTTACTTTTTTAATGATATTGGTGGTTTTGATTTAGAAAATGACCAATATGTTATAAGACTAAAGGATGGAAGAAATACTCCTGCACCATGGATAAATGTAATTGCAAACAGAAATTTTGGTTTTCATGTTTCAGAAAGTGGTTCAGCTTATACATGGTATAAAAACAGTAGAGAAAATAAGATAACAACTTGGTCAAATGACTGGGTAAGTGATATACCAGCAGAAGCTGTTTATTTAAGAGATGAGGAAAGTGGAGACATATGGAGCATTACACCAAAGCCAATTAGGGGTAATGGAGAATATATAATTGAGCATGGTTTTGGATACTCTAACTTTAAACATGAGGCATATGGGATAATTGGAGAAATGACAATGTTTGTGCCTAAGGATGACAATGTTAAATTGTGCAAAGTTACTTTAAAGAATAATTCCACTATGGATAGAAGATTATCTTTAACTTATTATGCACAAACTGTTTTAGGGGTTGTACCACAACACACATCTATCCATATTGCAACTTCCTTAAATAATAATAAAAAATATATTTCAGCGCAAAACCTATATAGCGAACATTTTGGAAATCTTCATGCTTATTTGAAGATTGTAGGAGGAAAAGAAGAGAGTTTTACAGGAGATAGAAAAGAGTTTATAGGAAGAGGAAAGAGTATAGAAAATCCAGAGGCTTTAAAGAGAGTTAGACTATCTAATACAACAGGAGGAGGTTATGATCCTTGTTTGTGTGAAAATGTTAAATTTACAATTAAGCAAGGAGAAGAACAAACTTTGGTTATTATGCTTGGAGAAGATGAGAGCATAGATGCTGTTGAAAAAGTAATTGGAAAATATGAAGATATAAAAAAAGTAGAAGAAGAACTGAATATTGTTAAGGATTACTGGAGAAATCTACTTCATACAATCAAAGTAAAAACTCCTGATAAAACAATGGATATAATGTTAAATGGATGGTTGCTATATCAAACAATTGTATGTAGAATTTGGGCAAGAAGTGCCTTCTATCAATCAGGAGGAGCTTATGGATTTAGAGATCAGCTTCAAGATATGATGGCAGTGGCTTATGTTGATCCTAATATGACAAGGGAACATATTGTATATAGTGCTTCTAGACAATTTTTAGAAGGAGATGTACAGCACTGGTGGCATCCAGGAGTTGATAGTGGTATAAGAACTAGATTCTCAGATGATTTATTATGGCTTCCGTATGTTACAGCAGATTATATAAAGAGAACTGGAGATTACAGTATACTTGATGAAGAAGCTTATTATCTTGAAGATAAACCTTTAGCTGAAGGGGAAGATGAAAGATATACTATCTCAAAACGCTCAGATAAAAAAGGTTCTATTTACGAACACTGTATAAAAGCAATAGAAAGAGGATTAAAATTTGGACCTCATAATATACCGCTCATGGGATCAGGAGATTGGAATGATGGAATGAGTGAAATAGGAAATAAAGGAAAAGGTGAAAGCGTATGGCTTGGATGGTTCCTATATAGTATATTAGATAATTTTAAAGAGATATGTAGGGTAAAAGGTGATGAGTATAGAGTTCAAAGATATGATGAAATGAAGGATTTTATACAAGAAAACTTAGAGAAAAATGCTTGGGATGGAAATTGGTACAGAAGAGCATATTTTGATGATGGTTCCCCATTGGGTTCAATTGAGAATGATGAATGTCAGATAGACTCTTTATCGCAATCTTGGGCTATTATTTCTAAGGCAGGAGATAAGAATAGAATTAAAGAGGCTATGAATGCCTTAGAAAAATATCTTATTAAAGAAGATATAGGAATGGTATTCCTACTTACACCTCCTTTTGAAAATGGTAGAGAAGAACCAGGATATATAAAAGGATATGTGCCAGGAGTACGTGAAAATGGAGGGCAGTATACTCATGCAGCAACTTGGGTAGTGCTTGCAATGACGGAGCTTGGATATGGTGATAAAGCTTGTAAAATTTACAATATGTTAAATCCAATAAATCATACAAAATCTTATTATGGATGTGAAAGATATAAGGTAGAACCATATGTAATGACAGCTGATGTATATGGTAGAGAGCCACACATAGGAAGAGGAGGCTGGAGTTGGTATACAGGCACCTCAGGTTGGATGTATAGAGTAGCTATCGAAGGTATATTAGGACTCAAATTCAAAGGAGAAAAAGGTTTTATTATAGAACCTACTATTCCACAAGATTGGAATGAGTTTGAAATTGAGTATAATAGAGGAGAATGTAAATATATAATAAAAGTTACAAAAGGCCAGCAAAAGCAAATTAAATTAGATGGAAAAATTTTAGAAGATAATATAATTCCATATTTAGAATCAGGTGTTCATCAAGTAGAAATTGTATTCAAATCAGAAATGGCAGCTGTAGAAGAATGGTGTAACTTAGAATAATGTTGCGACGCAACATTATTCTAGTTTAGAGTTTACAGTGGACAGTTTACAGTTAAGGATATTTTGCTAACGCAAAATTTAAAATGAAGTATAAAACCCTAGTATAG